>CAUZJQ010000091.1:0-14047 GCA_963580095.1 Lentisphaeria bacterium
TCCATGCTAACTTCAATCCTTTCGCCTCATTCCGGCGGATTTTTCGTAAAATCCTGCCAAGATCAAATAGACAAGTCGATGGCCGATGCTTAGCTCACGAGCTTTTCTTTTGATTGCGGTCGTTTTGTGTCTCGACACAACGGCGGGTAATGGGGACGATAAAGTATCGGTTGTGCGGCTGCGGGAAGCAGAGATAGCCCGCGACGCCTGGGAGCAGCAGTGCTTGCAGCTGAGTGTGCGGGTTGTCCGTTTGGAGGCGGCGCTCGGCGAGTTGCGAAGCGACTATGCGGCAGCGGATGTGGCAGCCAAAGAATGTCGCCAGGAACTGGAGTTCCTGCGGCTGTCGGCGGCTAACCTGTTGGTGAACAGGGACAATTTGACGGCAGCCCTGGCGCTGGACGAAATGAAGCGGCTGCAAGCCTCGTGGGAAGAGATTTACCGCGAGTCACGGGAATTTCAGAGTTTTTTGAATTCAGTTCTGGAAGTGCTGGATCCGGCCGGTGAGTCACCGGTCAGTGAGGTACTCCAGAGTAAGTTGGGCCACCTCATCCGGCGCTTGGAAGCGGCCGATACGCTGTTAGCGATGCCTGAGGGTGTCAGTGGCGACTTGGCAGCTTGTCGAGTCTTCGCGATGGAAACAGACAAGCAGTTGGTGGCCTTGAACGTGGGTTTTAACCACGGCGCCCTGCCGGGAATGGTCGGTAGGATTGAAGGAGGAGGCGGTCTCGGGTACGATTTTCAGATCGTCGAGGTACGGCCAACTATCAGCGCCGCGGTGGTGACAACAGGAAACATGGCGACGATCGCGGTCGGCGCAGCAGCGCGAATGACGGCGAAGCCAACAAAGGAAAAATGAAGGTGCGCCGCCCGGTGCGGGCGCCTGAGAACAGATCATGAAAAAACAGGCCGTTTCAAAATTCATACGGTGTTCGCCCTTCCGGGCGCGTGAAATCACGCGCCTCATCCAGGGCAAGCCCGTGGAAGAGGCGTTAGCCGTAGTGGATTTTTCTCCACGCAAAGCGGCTCGCCTGGTCGGCAAGACGCTGCGTTCGGCGATCGCCAACGCGGTCAATTCCGGCAGCGGTATCGATGAGGCGGATCTGGTTGTGGAAGAGGCGATCGTCGGCGAGGGGCCGATTATGAAGCGGTTGCGCACGAAAGCCCGCGGCATGGCGGGGCGGATCCGTAAACGCACCAGCCACATCCGTGTCGTGGTCACCGACGAGTAGTTCAGAAAACACCGCGTGGTTAGTGCCACGCAGAGGAGCAAATAGTGGGTCAGAAAGTCAATCCAATCGGATTCCGGATCGCGCTGAATAAGAACTGGAGCAGCCGCTGGTATGCCAGCAAGAAAGATTTTGGCGGACTGTTGTACGAAGATAAGAAGATCCGCGACTTCGTTAAGAAACAGTTGAGCCAGGCGGCGGTCTCGCGTATCGAGATCGAGCGGTTTGCCAACCGCGTTCGAGTGACCGTGCATTCGGCCAGGCCGGGCCTGGTCTTCGGGCGTAAACGCGCCGAGTACGACAGCCTGCGCGACGCGCTCTACAAGTTGACGGACGGCAAGGACATTTACATTGACGTCGTCGAAATCAAGAAACCAGAGCTCAACGCCCAGTTAGTAGCGGAGAATATATCCATGCAGCTCGAGCGCCGCATCGGTTTCCGCCGGGCCATGAAGAAATCGATTCAGACTGCGATGGATATGGGCGCACTCGGAATCAAGGTCCGTTGCGGCGGCCGACTGGGCTCCGCCGAGCTTGCCCGCACCGAACAATACAAAGACGGCAAAACCCCACTGCACACACTCCGTGCCAACATCGATTACGGCTTCGCTGAAGCGCGTACGATGGCTGGAAAGGTCGGTGTGAAAACTTGGATTTGCCTGCCTGATAATATGGAGGAGGATCAAAATGCCGCTGATTCCCAAAAGGGTAAAGTACCGAAAGGTGCAGCGCGGAAAAGTCGTCGGAGTCGCAGCCCGAAACAATAAGCTCGACTATGGCGAGTACGGGTTGCAGGTGCTTCGGAAAAACTGGATAACCAGCCAACAGATCGAGGCAGCACGTGTGGCTTTGACGCGCCATATGAAACGCCGCGGCCAGGTATGGATCCGCATGTTTCCGGACAAGCCGATTTCTAAGAAACCTTTGGAAACGCGTATGGGAAAAGGGAAAGGGAACCCCGAGACCTGGGTTGCAGTAGTCAAGCCTGGCCGTGTGATCTTCGAGGTCAGCGGCTGCACGGAACAGATTGCCCGCGAGGGATTCCAGCGTGCCTCACAGAAATTGTGCGTGCCCTGTCGAATGCTCTCGCGTCATTGAGGAAGACAAAGTCATGAAGGTTTCCGACATTCGCGAATATACTGGTGAAGAGCTGATCAAGGGACTTGAGGATGCCCAGCGCGAGTACCTCAACCTGCGCATCCAGGCCAAGACCGGTCAGCTCGAGAATACCGCCCGGCTGAGGCTGGTTCGTCGCGACATCGCCCGAATCCGCAGCGTCGAAAACGAACGCCGCAGGGATACCAATTAACTGTCAGGACCGGGCGGCAAAACTGCCGTTATTAATCTGGAGAAGCGATCGATGAGCGAAACACCCGAGCAGACGGAAGCCAACCGCGGCTTACGCAAAATACGTACAGGCACGGTCGTAAGTGCCAACAGTGAAAAGACCATCGCGGTGCGTGTTGATCGCCGAGCGCAGCATGTGCGCTATAAGAAAGTCATCACGCGCAGCAAGAAATTTCATGTTCACGACGAGCGCAACGAAGCGAAAGTCGGCGACACTGTAAAAATCAGTGAAACCCGCCCACTGAGCAAGCTGAAACGCTGGCGGCTCGTTGAAATCTTACGCCGCGCCGAGTAGGAGGCAACTGCGATGATTCAGTCTGAAACCAGTATGGACATAGCCGACAACACGGGTGCAAAACGTGTCGTCGCCATTACCGTTCTCGGCCAGCGCAAACGCTACGCCGGCGTTGGCGACGTGGTCCGCGCCACGGTGAAGGAAGCTGCACCCACCGGCCTCGTCAAGAAGGGTGAAGTCGTCCGTGTGGTCGTCGTTCGGACACGCTCCGATATCCGGCGGGCAGATGGTTCGTGCCTGCGGTTCGACCGCAACGCCGCGGTGGTAATCGACGACCAGAACAACCCACGGGGAACCCGCATATTCGGCTCCGTCGCTCGCGAGCTGCGCGACCGGAACTTCATGAAGATCGTTTCGCTCGCGCCCGAGGTGCTGTGATGAAACAGAGCAAAGCCATCCGCAAAGATTCGAAGGTGGTCATTATTTCGGGCAGCTTCAAACCAGATCCTGAGAACCGTGACGATCCGGGCAAAATCGAGCATGCCGTGCTGGCAGTCGACCGTCTCCGCGATAAGGTCACCGTGCGCGGCATCAACGTCCGCAAGATCGCCCGCAAACCCACGCAGAACAATCCGCAGGGCGGCTTTGACGAACGTGAGTGCCCGATACATATCTCTAACGTGATGGAAGTGGGCCGCTATTGGACGAAACGCGGCGGCCGCCCAGACGACGACGACGAGTAGGAGGACTACCGCTATGTCCGTACTGATGGATACATATCGAAACGACATTCTGCCCGCGTTGCGCACCAAGCGCGGTTACGGCAACGTGCAGGAAGTACCGAAGATCACCAAGATCGTGGTCTCCAGCGGTATCGGCAGCGACAAGGATCGTGAGGTCTTTGACGAAGCGCTGCGCACCCTCAGCGACATCGTTGGACAGCGCCCAATGATCACCAAAGCCAAGATCAGCGTTGCCGGCTTCAACCTGCGCGAGGGCCAGAACGTCGGTATTGCCGTGACCTTGCGCGGCCAACGGATGTACGACTTTCTCTATCGTCTGGTCAATATCGCCCTGCCGCGCGTACGTGACTTCCGCGGCATCTCGTCGACTGCCTTCGACGGCGGCGGCAACTACAGCCTGGGCCTCAATGAGCAGTCGATCTTCACCGAAATTGATCTCGATAAAATGAAATACACCATCGGCATGAACATCACAATAGTTACCACGGCAAAAACCGATGACGAAGGCCTGGAACTGCTGACGATGCTCGGAGTGCCGTTTGCCCCCCAGATCAAAAAGGACACTCATGGCAAAAACCTCATGGATTGAAAAGTGTAAGCGCACACCGAAGTTCAAGGTGCGTAGCTACCATCGCTGTCGCAACTGCGGACGCAGCCGCGCTTACATTCGCAAGTTCCAGCTGTGCCGCATCTGTTTCCGCGAGCTGGCATCCGCTGGGAAGATCCCCGGCATCACCAAGGCTAGTTGGTAAACAGGAGCGCGCTATGTACACTGATCCGATTTCCGATATGCTCACCCGCATCCGCAACGCCGGACGCGTCGAGATTGAGCATGTGCAAATGCCCTCCTCGAAGGAAAAGGTAGCTATCGCCGACACTTTGAAACAGGCAGGTTACATCATCGACTACGAAGTGGTGAGGGCAGACAAGCACCCCGCCCTGAGCATCACCTTGAAGTACAAGGGCCACCAGCAGGTGATCACTGGTCTCAAGAGAGTCAGCAAGCCCTCCTGCCGCGTCTACGTCAAAGTGAAGGATATCCCGCGTGTGCGCGGCGGCCTCGGCACGGTGATCATGTCGACGCCGACAGGCATCATCACCGGCAAGCAAGCCAAGGAACAGAACGTCGGCGGCGAAGTGATCTGCTACGTCTGGTAACATACATACGAACTAATTGTGCTGCGGCAACGACTGCTTGCCGGGCATAGGTTGAGGAAGCCATATCATGTCTCGCGTTGGCAACAAACCGATTCCGATCGGCAAGGCAAAAGTCGAAGTCTCCGGCAAGCACGTCAAAGTGTCCGGCAGCAAGGGCACAATGGAGCATAGTCTTCCGGAAGTCATCGATGCCAGCCTCGACGGCGACGTGCTCGTCGTCGCCCGCACCAGCGAAAGCCGCCAGGCGAGGTCGCTGCACGGTTTGACCCGTAGCCTGCTCAGCAACATGGTCGAAGGCGTCGAAACCGGCTTCAAGAAAGACCTGGAAATCCGCGGCGTCGGTTACCGTGCTTCCTCCAAGGGTAAGACCCTGACGCTCAACGTTGGCTTTTCGCATCCGGTCGAGTACCCGATTCCCGAAAACATCGAGATCACGTTGGAAGAAAACACCAAGATCACCGTGCAGGGCATGAATAAACAACAGGTCGGTCAGGTCGCCGCCGACATCCGCGCCTATCGCCCGCCGGAACCGTACAAGGGCAAGGGCATTCGCTATGTCGACGAATTCGTCTTGCAGAAAGTCGGCAAGAGCATATAAACAGCGCTGCGCGCTCGAACAAAACACCACAAACAAACTTACGGAATTTTCTAATGGCAAGCCGATCAAGAAAAGAACTGCGGCATCGACGCCACTTGCGTATCCGCAAGCGGGTCGCCGGTACTGCAACTGTCCCGCGCATGTCGGTCTACGCCAGCAATCAGCACTTGTATGTCCAATTCATCGATGACGATGCCGGGAAGACATTGGCCGCCGTGTCGACCTTGGACCCGCAGTTGCGTGACGACGAGGTTCCCGACAACGTCACGGGCGCCGAAACACTCGGCCGCATCGCCGCGGAACGCGCCATTGCCGCCGGTCTCAAGAAAGTGGTGTTCGACCGTGCAGGCTTCAAGTTTCACGGACGAGTGAAAGCAATCGCCGATCAGGCGCGTGAAGCAGGGTTGGAATTTTGACAAACGAGCGAGCACGACAGCGCAGGCGCCCGGCCTGCCTGTAAAACGTGACGTCGCGACATAACTCAAGGAGTTCATCAGCGTGGCAAGAGAACGAAAACGTAGTGGCCGAGACCGGCAGGAAGAAAATCCTGAGTACGAAGAACGTGTGGTCAACATCAAGCGCTGCAGCAAGGTGGTCAAGGGTGGCCGCAATTTCAGTTTCAGCGCTCTGGTAGTTATCGGGAACCGCAAAGGCAAAGTCGGTATAGGCCTGGGCAAAGCCAACGAAGTGGCGGACGCCATCCGCAAAGGCGGAGAGCTGGCACGGCGTGACCTCGTCGACGTACCGATACGCAACAACCACACGTTGCCGCACGAGATTGAAGCGACCTATCGCGGTGGTCGTGTCATCATGCGCCCAGCTGCACCGGGTACCGGCTTGATCGCCGGCGGCGGCATGCGTGCAGTGCTTGAGCTCGCCGGCGTCAAAGATGTCCTGGCCAAGTCGCTGGGCTCGAACAACGCGATCAATGTCGTAAAAGCCACCATGCGCGGCATCAACGAAATCGAGAGCTACAAATCGGTGCTCGCCAAGCGGGATTTGCAGAAGCTCTGAACGAAATATGACAACGGAAGTCGCACCAGCTTCCTACTCATGTTGTAACTACCTCAAGCAGGGCTATGTTACGACTCATTCCCGAGGCAACAGATGAAATTACATACACTCAAGCCCAATGTCCCCCGACAGAATCGCAAGCGCGTCGGTCGCGGACACGGCAACAACTGGGGCCGCTGTTGCGGACGCGGCGATAAAGGCCAGAAGTCTCGCAGCGGTTATTCGCGTAAGCCCTACTTCGAGGGCGGCCAGATCCCGCTGTTCCGGCGCCTGCCGAAACGCGGCTTCACGAATCCAAACCACAAAGTCTGGACGTTGGTCAACGTGCAGGCCCTCGAGCAGAATTATGAGACTGGCGAAACCATCGATTTCGAATCACTGGCCGCCAAAAGCGTGATAAGCGACAAGGTCGGTGCCGGCCTGAAGATCCTGGCAACAGGTGAGTTGACCAAGACTCTGACCGTCAAGGCAAATTGCTTCTCCGCTAACGCCCGCTCAAAGATCGAAGCGATCGGCGGCACCTGCGAGACGGTCTAACCGGAACTGCACATGTTCTCCGCCTTTTTCAACAGCTTCAAGATACCTGAGTTGCGCGCCAAGATCTTCTTCACTCTGGGGATCATAGCCCTTTGCCGTGTATGCTCCAACATCCCTTGTCCGGGAATCGACGGCACAGCGCTCAGCGCGATGTTCGACGACCTCAACAAGCAGCAGGGCGCCGGCGGCATCGTCAACATGATCGACATGTTCAGTGGCGGCGCACTGCGAGCATTCGCCATCGGTGCGCTTGGCATCATGCCGTACATTTCCGCGTCGATCATCATGCAGCTTGTGACCCCGGTTTTTCCACAGCTGGAAAAGCTCAAGCGCGAAGGAGAAGCCGGCCAGCAGAAGATCATCCAGTGGACGCGCTACATGACACTGGTCATCTGCCTGGTACAAGGCTTTTTCCTGGCCAAGGGCATGGAGAATCCCGGCGCCATGCTGGGCGGAGCCGCCACCAGCAATATCGTCAACAACCCGGGCCTGTCGTTCCAGGTGATGACAATGATCATCCTCACCTGCGGGACGATGATTCTCATGTGGTTCGGCGAGAAAATTACCGATCATGGTGTCGGGAACGGTGCTTCGCTGATCATCACAGTCAACATCATTGATCGCCTGCCGGCGGCGGTCCAGGGAATGCACCGCCTGCTGCGCCAGGAAGGAGCCGGCGAAACCTCCTTCACAATGATTCATGTCATAATTCTCCTGGGCATTTTCGTGCTGATCACGGCAGCTACCGTGGCACTGACCCAGGGTGTGCGCAAGGTGCCTATTCAATATGCCCGCACGGCAACCGGCGGTGGTGACGGCCAGGGCGCCGCTGCGCAAGGCTCCTTCCTGCCCTTGCGTGTTAATTTCGCCAACGTCATGCCGATCATTTTCGCCAGTGCCATCCTGATGTTTCCACCGCTGGTGATCAACGCTGTAGGCTGGAATTGGCTGCGCTATATAGGACCGCTGTTTACCTACGGCACGACCAGCTACATGGCGATCTACGCTCTACTCATCATAGTATTTGCTTTCTTTTGGGTCGCCAACCAGTTCAACCCGATCCAGATGGCCGACGATCTGAAACGTCACGGCGGCTATATCCCGGGTATTCGCCCCGGTAAGCCAACGTCTGACTTCCTCGACCGCGCCATGACACGCATCACCACTGCCGGGGCCCTGTTCCTTTGCCTCCTGTCGCTGCTGCCGATGATCGCCTCCAAAGCCCTCAGCCTGCCGCCCGTCATCGCCGACTTCTTCGGTGGTGCCACTCTGCTCATCATCTGTGGTGTCATTATCGACACGCTCCGCCAGATTGAGTCGCATCTCATGATGCACCACTACGATGGGTTCCTGCAAAAAGGACGTCTGCGCCGCGGTCGCGGTAGCCGCGGCTTTGGCTGATGACCAGCCACCATGCAGCCCTGGTCGTAGTTGCAGCCCTTGCCCTTGCGGCCCCTGGCTCCTACGCCGGCCGCAACTCAGCTCTGGCCAGCGCCGAAGAGATCTACAACGTTCGGACCCTCGGCGCCAGGGGCAATGGCAAGACCAACGACACCCCCGCCATACGCTCCGTCATCAAGGCCGCTCCCGATGGCGCTATCATTTACTTTCCACCCGGCAACTACCGGTGTCATGGTCTCACAGTTGCTGACCGCGAGCGACTGACCTTTCGAGGTGCCGGACCAGGCAGCGTCATTGAGTCGCCGGATACCGTGCGCAATCCGATAATTCTCAGTCTCGACCAGTGCCGAGATATCGTCTTCCATGATCTTACCTTCAACACCCGCGCGGCCAACGTTACCGCACTCGCCGTCAGTAACAGTGAAACGGTTCGGATCCGGGATTGCAAATTCACCGCGACGGCTCCACAGCAAGCCGCCGGCGTCTATCTGCGCAACACAACCAACCTGTGGTTTACGAAAAACCTGCTCGAGCAGCGTCATGTCGAGCATCAGCAGCTGAAGCGTACCCGCTTCAGCGACAACACCTTCAGCGGTCCATCGCGATTTGGTATCGTCATGCTGGCAGTCGCCGGCAGTTCGTGCGAGGTGTTGACTATTGAGGATAATATCTTCGATGGCATGAAGGCCACCGCCATTGGAATCTGGGACCCCAGCAGCGGCAGCGCCCGAATTAGCGACGTCAAGATCCGCAACAACCAGATCGTCTGCCCGACAGTGACTGCGATGCCACCGATCAGTATTGGACAGGTACGGGGTAAACCAGCTACCGAGAGTGTCTGGAAAAATATCACAATCGCCGGCAACAGCGTACACTTCACCGGCGTTGCCACGACGAGCCATATCATCGTGGTGGGGGGTGCCCGCACCAAATCATCCTATACCAACTTCGTGATTCGTGACAATGATGTCACGGGCGGCGGCGGCAAGCAAAGTGGCATCGTGCTGCAAGGGCTCACCGATGCGCTGGTGACCGGCAACAGCGTTGCAGAAGTTGGTGTCGGCATCGTCCTGGGCAGAGGCTCTAAACGCTGCCTGGTAGTCGACAATCGAGTCAGCACGATCAGTGATACCGGCTACCGACTGGGGGACACGGCCGGCGAAAATGTCATGGTCGGTAATCACTGCATAGGCAAAATTCCGGTACTATATGACTTCGAAAGAAAGCAGGCCAATGACCGTGTCGAACGCACCAACCTGCTGCGTCTGCGTTGATGGCGCAGCGTCCGTAGAGAGCCCCCCTCCGCAAGACAGAACGGCCCGCTTGCCCGGAGAGCTTCGCGCTGCACAGAAATGTTGTGCTATAGCAAAGCGCTGATATCGTCCGAACCGAAACTGTAGCGTTCGTTGCAGAAATGGCAGTTAACCGCCAGCGTCTCACCCGTCTCCGCTGCCCGGCGCAATTCATTCTTGGGTATGGTGCTCAGCGCCGATCGGGATTTTTCGCGACTGCACCGACAGCGATATTCGGGGGTAGCGCTGGACAATGAAACGATGTGGTCGGGCTCCCCGCAGACACACCGCACGAGATCCTCGAAAGCATTGTCGGCAGTCAACGGCCGCGCCATCAGCTTGCGAAACGCCGGCTCGCCGAGCCGCTGGCGCAGCACCTCGAACATCTCCAGATCGCAGTCGGCCATCGCCTGTACCATAAACCCCTGGCAAAGCTGCACCGGCTGCTGGACATCGGCAACCAATTGAACCAGGACGATCATGCCGGTTTCGATCTGGTCGCTGGTCGAAAAGAAATAGGCCAGATCCTCGACGACATCAAGAAGTCCGGCATCCGACACACCGGAGTTGATCTGGCGCACGGCGTTCGACTTCACAACTTCTACAGAGCCGCCGGAGCCACAGATTTCCCCGGCCTTGTCGATATCGCAAAGCGAAGTGGTGTTCATCATGCCGCGCACATCCGCCTGCGCTCCGACATCCACCATTACAGACTTCAATGCACCGTCATAGTTCCAGTGGATCGTCATGCGTTCATCGTCGTCGATCATCGTCGATGACAAGACGCTGGCAGACAACGCCCGGCAGAAGATGTGCGCCGCCACCGGATCGCAGCCATGGATGAGTACCGCCGCATTGCACAGTGCCGTCGTCTGTGCATAGGAAAAGCGGGCGTGGGAGTTGGTGATCACGCCGCGATACAGCAGGTCTCCGGTGGCAACAGGATCGCTCATTCCTCGGCCGCGATGATCCGCACATTGACCTGCGCGTTGAGCTTGGTCTCGCCACTGGCAGTTGCCACGACGACGGTAGCAAACGATAAAGCCTTGTCGGGCACGTAACTTTCGGCCAGGCTCACGGTAAACTCCAGCGTGTCGCCCGGTGCCAGTTCCTCTACCTCTGGCCCATTCAGAATCACCATCGGCTTCGTGCTGCCGCCACCGATCAATTTTGCCGTCTCAGTCCCGTTGTTCTGGATCACAAAAGTTTTTTCGCGACTGTCAAAAGCGCCATTCGAAAATGTAAACTCGATTCGCTCCGGCGTACACTTGAAAACCGGCACGACATCGGCAGCAATAAAAAACGGCAGGCGCGGTGATCGCCTATCGTTGCTGAGGACATGGACGAGCTTGCGTACAGCGCCTCTCTTGCCTTTAGGATCGAAACTGATATTGATCCAGGTCGATTCGCCCGGTTGCAGGCTATCCCGCTCCAGATCCCCCGCGGTGCAGCCGCAAGACGGCTGCACTTTTTCGATAATCAGTTCCGCGGTACCCGTGTTCGTTGCCTGGAAGCGAGTGCTGACAGACGCCAACTCACTGATCTCACCAAAGTGATGCTCTCTACGGTCAAGCTTCAAAGTTTGCGCAGCGACAGTCGCCGACACGATCATCAAAATCAATAAACTAGGAAACCTCATAAATCCACTCCCTCCCGGGGACCGATTAAAATTAGCCAATGCAACCCGTGGCGCAAGTCACACCGCCGCATTTGTTACGTTGTAGATTTGCAAACCTCGGTTGCAGGGCAAAATTCCGACAAACGCTCGGTCGTTCGTCCATCGAACGACCGTCCGCCTGCAAGGCTGTTGGCAACGTCTCTTGGATTATGGATATTTTCGAGGAAAAAAGTTGGCCGCTCTCGTCAAAGGCGCAGTGCACTCGATCTGCAAATGGCTGTTCTGCAGTTCATTGCGCTGTCGGAGACTACGAAGAAAATTTAGTCTACCGACAATATCTAAGGCATTATCATCAATGCCGTTACAGATCAGGAACGTACACCGATTGGGGCCCACTGGACGACAACACTGTTTGACTTCAACTCCAGGTCCGGCGGCATTTTCCGCTGGTTTTTCTCCGATAAATTTTATGGTGTTCGCGGGCAGACTGTTCAGGGGTGATCACGATCAACCCGTGCATTCGCAGGAAATCGACGATTACTGAAATCACCATGAGTGACAACGCAATCGGTTGCGATTCGAAGAATGCCAGCGGGTCTTTCGCGTATTCAAAAGAATCCACGGCCAGGCCGAGATCGAAGGCGATGGCATGGGGCGGGCGGGCTGTGAAAAAATCGTCGAACGCCATGGCGGTATGATCGTAGCGAACGCAGAACTGGAGACTGGCGCCACCTTCATTGTCACAATCTCGGCGCCATAACCGATCTAATCGACTCCCCGAAGGACTTCGCATGCTTGAAACTATCCGCTGGCTGCCCCGCGACGACAGCCCATTACCAGGCAAAGTGCGTATGATCGACCAGACGCAGTTGCCCGAGCGCTGCGTTTTTCTGGAAACCGACGATCTCAACGAAATCTACGATGCCATCAAGCGCCTCGTCGTGCGCGGCGCCCCGGCAATCGGCATCGCAGCCGCCTACGGCCTCGTGGCATCGGTTCAGCACCTGGACGGCAACTGTGACGAACTACTCACCGCAACCCAGGCCTGTGCGGACCATCTCGCCACCGCTAGGCCGACCGCCATCAACCTCGCCTGGGCACTCGAGCGGTGTCTTGCCGCAGGCCGCGACTACGCGGCAACGCCTGACGCAACGGTCGATGGCCTGAAACTGCGGCTGTGGCAAGAGGCCGATGCGATTCTCCAGGAGGACATTGAGATGTGCCGCCGCATCGGCGAGTTCGGTGTCGAGCTGTTTGACAAAAACACGCGCGTACTGACTCACTGCAACGCCGGTGCCCTGGCAACCGGCGATTTCGGTACTGCCCTGTCGCCGGTTTATGTCGCCTTCGAGCGCGGCATGGCTCCGCACGTCTATTCCAACGAAACGCGCCCCTTGCTGCAGGGCTCCCGGTTGACCGCCTGGGAACTCCAGCGCGCCGGCGTCTACGTCACTTCGATCTGCGACAACATGGCCGGGCAGCTCATGCGTGAACAACGCATCGACATAGTCATCGTCGGTGCCGACCGGGTCGCTGCCAATGGTGATGCCGCCAACAAGATCGGAACGTACAGTGTTGCTATTCTGGCGCAATATCATCGGATTCCCTTCTATGTCGCGGTGCCGTATTCGACAATCGACATGTCGATCCCGGACGGCGACGGAATCCCCATCGAGCAGCGGGCACCGGAAGAAGTCTCGTGTGGCTTCGGCCGACGTACAGTCCCGGAGGGCGTCGAGATTTACAATCCGGCATTCGACGTGACACCGAACGAACTGATCGCCGGCATCATTACGGAGCAGGGCATTCTGTGGCCGCCGTATGTGAAAAGTATCGCTGAGCTGTTTGAATAGCGGTCCCGCGCCCTACGGCGAGGCCGGGCCTCTGCTTCCATCCGGCGTGTGTTGTTTCCCGAACATCCCTGGTTCTACTCTATGAGGGCCCTAATTGTGCCCCTACGGGCCTGTTCCTGAGGCCCTCGCTCCCTTCACGAAGATTCTGAGCCCTTCCAAATATTTCCCGGCATGTCACAAAATTCCCACTCGTTCGGATTGATCTCTTATAGCAGCGACGTACCGAGGCCGGCATCCCGCGGCAACGTCAACGCCAGGTCGCCAATGTGCTCGCGGATATCAGCCAGATTTACTGGCGTCACTCCGGCTTCGATGATATTGCGATTGGCCTCGCTATCGAACGTCAGCACATGTTTTCGTAGGGCCACAAGCTCCCGACAAAACTGCTCGGTAATGCTACCGGGCGCAGCGTGATAAACAAAGATTCGCGTCGCTACGGCCGCCACAAACCGGTTGCGCTGCTGCGCCGTCTCCGAGGTGATCCGCGTGACGCCTCTGGCAAATGGCGAAAGCAGCAGCAGGCGGCCGGCGGCGAGAGGCTTCCGCAGCTCCGGAGGCATGCGGTAGCTGTCGATACCTCGGGCCGGGCAATAAATCACCGGATGCGGACTCCGCAATAGGGTCGGCAGGCATTCCTTGACGACGGGTGAGTGAAACCCGCTGATGACGACAACCCCGAGGTCCCGGAGTTTCTGCACCAGATCATAAGTCTTGACGATCAGGTCACCCGGGCACCGGTTCGAGCAGAAGATCGCCAGGCACGGGCGTGACAGGATAGCGGGATTACCGCGGGCAGTGAAGGTGTCTACGTCGGCGTATTCATGGATACGCAAGTCGAGGTTGGGCAGAACAACCGTGTCGTCGGTGTAGTCGCTCATCAACACCGCTATCGTTTGCGGGGGAACCTGAATTTCACGTTCTTAGAACTCACCATGCGGCCCTTGTCCGTCTGTAGTTCGACACGCAGGATGGCAAACGTACGCAACGGTCGCGTGTCGACCGGAATCTCTTCAGGCTTCGCAATA
>CAUZJQ010000092.1:0-13948 GCA_963580095.1 Lentisphaeria bacterium
GGCACGGTGGCCGCGCTGGCCGCGGTGTTTCTGCTGACCGCTGCAGCGAGTGTATGGCAACTCTACGTGGCGGTGGGCACCCTATGCTATTTGGCCGCGGCTGCAGTGTGTTTTCCGATCGCCAGAGGACGGCAATGGTATTTCGATTGTGTGGTCGACGGCGTGTTGTTCGTACCGTTGCTGCTGTGCGCCGTGTAGATTTTACTGTTCGGCGTTCAGACAATGCCACGGGGTGAGGCAACCCAAGAGTCTCAATGCCGTGCCTGGAATGCCGCGATACAGCAATCGCGTCGGGCCTCCCTTAACCTTCTCAGTGCAGTTCCCGGACCTTGTCGAGCAGGCCGTCGCAGCCGTCCTCGAGGATATCAAGCACGCGCTCGAAGCCGTCGTCGCCGCCGTAGTACGGGTCGGGTACTTCGCAAACGGTGTGGTGGCGGCAGAAATCAGTGAACTTGACGAGTTCTCCAGTTTGGCCGTGGCGTTCGATGAGGCTGGCGGTGTCGTCGTAGTTGCTGTCGTCCATGGTGACGATGTAATCGAATGTCCCGAGGTCCTCCTGTGTCAGGCAGCGGGAGATGCTGGTGAGATTGTAGCCGCGGCGCTTGGCCGTGCTGCGCATCCTGCTGTCGGCGCGGTCACCGGCGTGATAGGCGATGGTGCCTGCGGAGTCGAGCTTGATGCGGTCCTGCAGGCCTGCAGCGTCGATTTTATTCTGCATGACGCCTTCGGCGGCAGGTGAACGGCAGATATTTCCGAGGCAGACGAAAATTATTCTTGTTTGCATACAACCAATGTACAATAGATTAAATCAGTGCCAACATTCCCCGATTGCCTGAGCGCCGGGACACATCGAGATCTTTATCCGGGGCTGCGAACGACAAGGAGTGGTTGCTCAAAGAATACTATATCCATGGTATTCTGATGACAAGCTGGTCATGAATGCCGAGGTCGGTGCGTTGGAAAAGTTCGTGAGGCAACTCCCGTATCCGATGTTCCCTGCTATCGCGTGGTCTGGCTGATTGCATGATTGCAAGTGACCACTACGAAATGGTGTGCGGAATGCAATTTGGCGGTGGCAGAGGCTGTGAACCTGATCGAAAAGCTATATATTTCGTGTAGCAAACGGAGTAGCCAATGAGCCGGACAATTCTCATCACGGGAGCCGCGAGACGCGTCGGTAGGGCGATCGCCCTGGGGCTGGTTCAGCCTGGCGACCAGGTGGCCGTACACTATCACACCAGCGCTGCCGAGGCCGCCGCTGTTGTTGACGAACTGCAGGCTGCCGGTGCGGAATCCGCAAGCTTCGGCGCCGACCTCACCGCCGCAGCGGACGTCGAGGCGCTGGCAACTGGCGTCAACGACTGCTTCGGTCAGCTCGACGTGGTTGTGGCAACTGCCGCAGTGTTTCGCCGCACACCCTGGACGGCGGTCAGCGAGGACGATTGGGATTTTCATATGGATGCCAATCTCAAGGCGACCTTTCTGCTGGTCCGGGCAGTGGCGCCGCGGATGAACGAAGGTGGCGTCATCGTAACCTTCGGTGACTGGGCCGGCGAACGGGCCTATACCGACTACCTGCCGTATTGCGTCTCGAAAGCCGGCGTCATTGCGCTAAGCAAAGCCCTGGCCCAGGAACTGGCGCCGCGCGTTCGTGTCAATTGCGTGTGCCCCGGCACAATTCTGCCGCCGCCGGATGCGACCGAGGACGGATTGAAACGGATCGCTGAAATGACACCGCTGAAACGTATTGGCAGTCCGGACGACGCCGTGGCTGCCGTGAAATTTTTTGTTGAGGGCTCGGATTTTACGTCGGGATCGGTTTTGCATATCGACGGCGGCCGAGCGATTGTAAACAATTCCAGAGCATGACGGAACAGGGAGGGGCTTAACATGGAAGACAAGACTGCACTGACCGACGAACAGATCGATGCCGAGTTGGCGACGCTGGATGGCTGGCGCCGCGACGGCATTTTTATGAAGAAGGATTTTATTTTTGCCAACTTCAAAGAGATCAATGCTTTCTTGCCGCACCTGACCGCGACGATTGTGGCGCAGAACCATCATCCCGACTTTTCGTTCATCAGCGGAGAGAAGAAAGTATCGGTCGAAGTGACGACCCACAGCGAAGGCGGCCTGACACAGGCAGATATCAATCTGGCGCGAGACCTGAACGCCTGTAACCAGTAGCCGATTGCGGATGACCTTTATATTGTTTCCGATCGTCGGTGCAATCATCGGCGCAGTGACCAATCAGATCGCCATAAAAATGCTGTTCCGCCCGTATCGCCCGATCATGATCGGCAACTTGTCCCTGCCGCTGACGCCCGGGGTGATCCCGCGCAATCGCGAAAAGATCGCCGCGAACATTGCACAGACGTTCGAGACCAAACTGCTGTCGAGCTCCGAGATCCACGAGTTCATCACCGGTTCCCATGCCCGGCGCGCGATCGAAGACAAGGTCAACGAGATGACGGTGTTT
Organism: Lentisphaeria bacterium; assembly: GCA_963580095.1. Classification (GTDB taxonomy): domain Bacteria; phylum Verrucomicrobiota; class Lentisphaeria; order JABSQK01; family CAJWLW01; genus CAJWLW01. Next base: position 2,480 of record CAUZJQ010000092.1, read on the forward strand.
CTCGGCCCCTTCGCTGGCATGCTCGACCTGCTCAAGCCTAAAATTGTCGCCAAAATCCTTGAAGGCATCGAGGAGATGGCGAACGAAGCGATAGAGCCCGGCGGCGCGCTGAATATTCGGGAACAACTCGAAGAGAAGATCAACGCCATGGACATCGCGCAGCTCGAAGAACTGATTCTCGGTCTTTCCCGACGTGAGTTTCGGTACATCACCATCTTTGGCGGCATCCTCGGCGCTCTTATCGGGCTCGTGCAGGCCGTCTTGAATCAGCTCATACTCAGCGTGTAGCTCTCACTGGTAATCCCCTATGACGGACCTGACTTTTGCGCGCCGCGACTCGTAGACAACCACGCACCTGGTGGCAGCACACCGGCGAGGCCTGCAAGGGGTTGCGTCGGATGAGCTGGTTGCTGCTGGCGGTCGTCGGTTGCCTGTGCAGCATCGGCATCGCGTTTATCTTCGCTATCGGTCGGCAGCACGGCGGCGGTTTTGAGCTGGTCTGGCAGAATCAGACGATGTGGGTGGTGATCGGCCTGGTCGGGATGCTCGTGCTGGCGGCGATCGACTACGAATGGCTCGGGCGTGGTTCGCATCTGATCTATGCGGGGACGATCGCACTGCTGATCGCGGTGCTGCTGATCGGCCGGGAAATACATGGTGCGCGCAGTTGGCTCGTGCTGCCCGGCGGTAAGACGCTGCAGCCTGCGGAGTTCGCAAAGCTCGGCGTTATCCTGCCGGTAGCGTGGCTGGCATCACGACAATCGATGCATCTTGGCCGCTGGCGACATCTTTTTCCGTTCGTCCTGATCCTGGCGTTGCCGATGGCGCTGATCGCGTTGCAGCCGGACTATGGCAGCGCCATAGTCCTGGTACCGATTGTGGTCGGGATTGTTTTCGTCGCCGGCTTGCCGGCGCGCTGGCTGGTTTATGCGGGGGTGATCGTCGCGTTGTTGTCGCCGATCATCTTTCATCAGGTGCTGGCCGAGCACCAGCGCAACCGGATTCGGATTTTTCTCAACCCGTCAAGTGACACGACGCGCAGCGGTTGGAACGCGCGGCAGTCGTTGCTGGCAGTGGGCAGCGGGGGCTTGTCGGGCAAGGGGTTCATGAATGGCACGCAGAATACACTTGGCTATCTGCCGCGCAACGTCTCGCATACGGACTTCATTTTTTCGGTGATTGCCGAAGAGACCGGATTTGTTGGCAGTACGGCAGTAATTGTGCTGGAGGTACTGGTTTTGCTTCTGAGCGTCTATATTGCATCACAAGCGTGTGACGAATTCGGGCGCAATGTGGCGTGCGGTATTGCGGTGATGTTCTGTTGTCATGTCTATATCAACATCGGTATGACTGTCGGCATGGCACCGATCATCGGCATTCCGCTGCCTTTTGTTAGCTCTGGCGGGTCGTTCATGCTGTTGACCATGGGCTGCATTGGGATCTTGCAGAGTATTTACATCCGGCGACGCTGATTTCGGCGTGAATTCTGTATCTTTATGGAATCGAACAGGGACAGATGATGGAAAACCTTGACAGCATTCTGAGTGACATGATTTCCGACGAAGAACAGTTGGAAAGCCTGGTCGCGACCACTTTCGGCATTCACAACGGTCTAAACCACATGTTTCACCGACTTTCGAGCTACCACGCGTTGCTTGAACTCGAGCTCGATGAAAGTCCGACTGGCAAGATTTACCTGCAGGAAGGCGACATCGCTTTACGCGTCGCCTTCGAACTGCTCAAGAGCCAGGAGCGCGCGCTGGATGTTCACCGCCGCGATTTCGAGTCGGTTGATCTGCAGTCCCTGGTCACCGGTGTATCACGACGGCTGAAGAAGATCGGCCAGACCGAGTTTGATCTCGACTTCACCCATGTCCAGGGCCGTGACAGCTTTGTCTGGGGACGGCTGCATCTGCTGCAGCAGATTTTCTTCGAACTGCCCACCGTGTTCCATACCGACACACCTGAGGAAACGGATAAGCTGCATATCACCGTACGCGCTGAGGTTTTTACTGACGAGTTCTTCAAGTCCTGCAAGTCGGTGCTCGAGGGTGGCGAGTACACGCTGTTGCTGGTCAGTCGGCAGGAGCGTGAGTTCGACAATCAGGAGTTGGTCGGTTTTTTCGAGAAACAGGTCATTTCGCCGAACCTGGAGCTGGCCGACAATTTCATTTCGATTTATGGCACTGTCCTGTTGCACGGCGGCGACATGCTGTGTATCAAAAAGGAAAACGAGCTGCAGTCACTGGCCCTGTTGTTCCCGTTCCGCCGCAATCGCGTCGAGATGTATGGTGAACAGCCTGTGGACGACGAGATGCTGCAGGGGACGGAAACGATTCTGCTGGTCGACGACGAGGGGATCATCTGGGACGTCGTCATCGAGATGCTGCAGACCCTCGGGTACACTGTCGTTCTGGCGGCGAACGGTAAGGACTGTGTGGAAATCTACGAGACCAACCGGGGCGAGATCGACCTCATCCTGCTGGACATGGTGATGCCGGAAATGAACGGGCACGACGCCTTTTTCGCGTTGAAGGAAATCGACCCGAAGGTCAACGTGCTGCTGTCCAGCGGCTACGTCGAGGAAGAGGACGCTCGCGACGTGCTCGAGGCCGGCGCCAAAGGTTTTCTACGCAAGCCCTATCGCATGGTCGATTTGGCCGGCGCGATCCGCGGCATCTTCGATCGCCAATAGTCTTGCAGGCGGATGGTACAGGCCGTTCTACCGCAGGCCCCACTTCGCCGCTACTTTTAATTTGTGAAGCTGACGACAGTAAATATGCCAGTGCCAATAACGGCAGCGCCGCCGGTGGCAACCGACATTGTCTTCATCATGAATTTCGGGATCAGTATGAGAATGTCCGCCGGCATGTCTCTACACGGTGCACGACACACTCGATTTTTTAGTAGTATCCTCGGAGTTTTTTCAATCGATTCACCCTCCTTGATCTCTTGCCCCCAAGTAGCTGATTAAAGCTGGGAGGATTGGGACTGGAGAGGATCACGGCCATTTTCGCCGCTCGGCCTACCGGCCGAATCGCCGCTGACGCAGGTGGTAAGAGCGCAAGGCGCGGAGGAAGTCGATCTTTCGGAAGTCCGGCCAGAAGGTGTCGCAGAAGTAATATTCGGCGTAAGCGCTTTGCCACAGCAGAAACCCCGAGAGCCGCACTTCGCCGCTGGTGCGGATGATCAGATCCGGATCCGGCAGGCCGCTGGTATAGAGGAATGGTTTGATGCTGTCGGCGTCGAGCGTCGGCAGGATGTCTTCGAGCGCCTTGCCGGCGGCCTGCTGATCGGTGAGGTACTGGCAGAACGCATCGGTGATCTCCTCGCGGCCACCGTAGGCGATAGCGACATTGAGCAGAAACTGGTCGTGATTCTTCGTCGCCTTCTCGATATCGGCGATCGCCTGACGCAGACTGTCCGGCAGCAGATCGAGGCGGCCCATGTATCGGAGCCGGATCTTGTTGTCGCGGATGCGCGGGTCCTGCAGCATTTTACGCGTGCGTGTCTCGATCAGTTTGAGTAGTCCTTTGACTTCTTCCGGGTCGCGATCGAAGTTGTCGAGTGAGAGGATCCATATTGTGGCGCAGGGAACGTTGTATTCGAAACACCAGTTGAGTACTTCATCGAGTTTGTCGGCACCCATGGAATGGCCGTCGATGATGCTGCTCAGCCCCCACTGACGCGCGAACCGGCGGTTGCCGTCGAGGATGATGCCGATGTGCTCAGGCCGCGCCCAGCGCAAAGCTGCCTTACCGATCCGGTGCTCGTAGAGTTTATAGAACGGCCATTTGAGCAACCGGTTGATGCGGCCCAACAGGAACTTGAACAACGCCCAGGATGTGCTGGCGGTTTGCCCGACCGGCCGCTCGACGGTGGAGGCGGAGGATTGCATGAAAGCTCGGAAGTGGGGCTAAGGAACTATGACTGTGACGAGTGGCAAGGCCAACAGGAAAGAAGCAATAAGATAGCGCGCCCATCGGTGATCTGCCATCCTTCAGTTGGTTCCACGAGGCTTCCGCGCTGGTGCCACGGAAGATCTTAGTTGACCATGGCCATGTTGAAAGTTGCCGGTTTTCCATCATCGGAAGATGCGGTAGGGCTTTAGGACTCTTATATTAGCGATTATGGCAGAACCCATTGGAGCAGATTTTGTGACGGTAGATATGTGCTGATGCCTGATTCTTGACACTCGACACCTGAACTTGATACCCCGCGCGGCGTTGCCGCAGGTAGGAGACGGACAAAAATGGCATTGTGGAGCGGACGGTTTTCCAGTGACCCGGACGAGGTTGTCGCTGCACTGAGCGAGTCGATCTCGTTTGATCAGCGTCTATATGCCTATGACATCGCGGGCAGCATCGCGCATGTCAAGATGCTGGCGGCGACCGGTATTGTGCCGATGGCGGACGCCGAGTCGATTGTTGCCGAGTTGTTGCAAATCCGGGAGCAGATAGATGCGGGTGATTTCGAATTCGATACGGCACTCGAAGACATTCATATGAACATTGAAAGTCGGTTGATTGAGCGGCTCGGCGACAGCGGCGCCCATATCCACGCCGGCCGCAGCCGGAACGACCAGATCGCCACCGATATCCGGCTCTATCTGCGCGACGAGATCAACGACATCAGCAGCCGGGTCCGCGATTTTCAGAAGGCACTGGTCGAGCTTGGCAGCGCCAATGACAGTGTTGTCCTGCCGGGGTTGACGCACCTGCAGAACGCGCAGCCGGTGCTTTTTGCCCATCATCTGCTGGCCTATGTCGAGATGTTGGAGCGAGACCACAGCCGGCTGCACGACTGCCGGGTACGGCTCAACGAGCTGCCGCTGGGTGCCGGTGCATTGGCCGGCAGTACATTGCCTCTCGACCGCCAGCAAGTGGCGGCCGACCTCGGTTTTGACCGGGCCATGCGCAATAGCATGGATGCGGTGGCTTCCAGGGATTTCGCGATTGAACTGGTCGCTGACCTGGCGATTTTGATGACCCATCTGTCGCGGCTCTCCGAGGACGTCATTCTGTGGGTCTCGCAGGCGTGTGATTACATCGAGTTGGACGACGCCTTTTGTACCGGCTCGAGCCTGATGCCGCAGAAGAAGAATCCCGACATCGCCGAGCTCACCAGGGGCAAGGCGGCCCGAGTCAGCGGTGCATTGGTGTCTCTGTTGACTCTGATGAAAGGCCTGCCGCTGTGCTATAACCGGGATATGCAGGAGGACAAAGAGCCGCTATTCGACGCGATCGATACGGTCAAACTGGTGCTCGCTGCCTATGCGCCGATGATGCGCACCGCCACGGTCAAGCCGGAAAACATGGCCGCCGCCGCCGCCGATCCGGCGCTTATGGCGACGGACTTGGCCGAATGGCTGGTCGGCCATGGCATGCCGTTCCGTACCGCCCACCACCGGGTCGGGCAGTATGTCGCCTGGTGCCGGGACAATGGCGTCGGCCTGGACAAGGCGTCGCTCGAGCAGATGCGTGAGACGATTCCGGAAGCGGAACCGTCCTGTCTCGAACTGTTCACGGCAGTGCGCAGTGTCGAGTCGCGCGATATCATCGGCGGCACGGCACCGGCCCAGGTGCATGGGCAGCTGGCGTTCTGGCGGAAGGAACTGGAATCAGACAGCCCCGTCTAATGCTTATGCACATATGGTCCCACATCTCTCCATGGGTTCGTTGCGCCGGTGCTGTGTTCTGCAGTCTGAGCGCAGCCGTGACAATCGCGGCGCAAGCGCCGGCGCAGTCCGCAGCGGTGCCTGGGCAAGCGGCAGATGAGGGGAAGAGTCTCGAGAATCAAGGCAAGGAAAAGTCTGCCAAGATTGCGGCTGCCCCAAACAAAAAATCCGAAAACGAAACGGTCCGGAAATGTCTCGAACAGATCAGCAGTGATTCGGCGGACGTCCGGTTGCGTGCGGTCACGGTGCTCGGCAAGTATCACAGTCCGGCTGCGCGCGATGGCGTCGTGAACTGTCTGGGCGACGAGTCGGAGGCGGTGCGGCAGTCAGCTCTGGTCGCGTTGACCGAGCGCCGGCCCAAGAACTTTGCGAGGGTATGGCAGATCAGCAACCTTGACCCGGTCATCCGGTTATTTGGCGACCCGAGTGTGCACATTCGGCGTATCGCGACGTCATCGATCCCAGACTTCTTCGTCTACGGCCTTGGCCGGCGCCGGGTCCGCGTATTCTCCAAGCCGTCGCAGGAGTTTATCATCGCTGCTTACAATGACGACGACGTCACGGTACGCAAGAATATGGTGACGTATCATCGGCTCTTCAAATTGTTCGTCCCGTCGGAAACGTTGATCGAGCGGGTCAACGATGTCGACCGCGACGTTCGGGTGCTGGCGCTGAAGGCCTGCCGCAGCACCGTGAAGTCGGAGTTATTTGTGCCGTTGGTCCAGCACCTGGCCAACGACGAAGACCGGATCATCAGATTGCAACTGGCGCTGATCCTCGGCAGGGGCGGCCTCAAGGACGCGGAGCCGGTTCTGGAAACCCTGGCTGCGGACGAAAATTTTGAGGTATCGACGGAAGCGTCCAGCGCGTTGTTCCGCCTGTCCAGGCAAAAGGATCTGGCGCAGTTTTATCAAGAGGTCCTGCGTCCGCGCCTCGACGACCCGAGGATTCACAGTACGACCGCTGTGAAAATTATTCAGCAGTTGCACCGGCTCGATGTGAAAACCCGCGAATCGTCTCTTCGCGAACTGATGCAGCATGACAACGGCCTCTACCGCTACGAGGCGTTGCGCAAGTACTGCAGTTCGTTGGCTGCCACAATGGATATCGGACTGGTGTTCGGCCTGCTCGACGATGCCTCTCGAAAGGTCCGCGACACAGCCTCCCGGCAGCTTAGCAGGAAACGCTTTGCGCCGAGCCGGGAGCAGCAGCAGCAGTTGCTCAAAAACCGTTATGCGGATGTACGGAAAGCGGCCGTGAAAATGACGGGAACCATGGCGAAGGCGATGGTGGAACCGTTTCTCATGGATCTACTGCTCGACGATCGCAACGATGTGCGGTACTTGGCTGTGAGTGAGATTGGCCGCCGCCGCATCGGTGACTGGGTCGAGATCCTCGAGGTGACGACCACCGACGATGATCGGCAGATGCGCGCGCTGGCCGTGAAGCTCCTGTTCAATTCCCGGACGCCACAGTCCCAAGCGGTGATCAAAAACATCCGAGAATCCGACGACGCGGAGCTCAAGAAGATCCTCTCGGAGATCATGACGAAGAAAGACAGCCGTGGCCGTCGCATCCGGACGCCGTAGTGCTGCTGTATGTGGAATTACTCGCTCTGAGAATCCATGAATTTTGTCCGGCCGTCGGTGTCCCATTCCGCTGCTGTGATGTAGCCGCAGTCGACGACCAGCGAGGTGCCGGTGATGCCTGACGAATCTTCGCAGGAAAAGTACACGGCTGCTTTGGCGATGTCTTCCGGGGTCAGCGCGATGCCCATCGGTACACGTCGCAACCGTGCCGCCAGGGCGGCTTTCGGGTCGGGCGTCTTATTCAGGTGATAGTGTAGCAAAGGGGTCTCCGTAATGCCCGGGCAGATGCAGTTGCAACGGATACCGTCGGCCGCGTAGTCGAGCGCGATCGATCGGCTGAGCCCGAGCACGGCGTGCTTAGATGTTGTGTAACCGGGGGTCGAGCCTTGACCTACGAAACTGCTGATTGACCCGACATTGACGATATAGCTGCGGTCGTTCTTCCGCAGGTGCGGCATGGCGTGTTTGAGCGAGAAGAAGATCGACTTGACGTTGACCCCCATGAGCTGGTCCCACGCTTCCTCGGTACATTCGTCGAGTGGGCCGACCTGGACGATGCCGGCATTGTTGGCGAGGATATCGAGCCCGTCGAACGTTGATGCCGTTCACTCGAGCGCGTCCTGTACCTCCGCTTCCCGGGCGACATCGCATTTGATGAAAATCGCCTTGCCGCCATTGTCGTTGATTTCTTTGACGACACGCTCACCGAGCTCGGCATCAATGTCTAATGCGGCAACTTCCGCACCTTCTGCTGCAAACGTTGCGGCGATCGCTTTACCTATGCCCGATGCCGCGCCTGTCACCCAGGCTACCTGTCCGTCCAAGCGTCCCATGTCGCGTCCTCCGGTTGAGTTTTCAAGTGATGTACCCATCGCGCAGATCAGTCTCGACAGCGGCCGGATCGCGCTTTTCCAGAGGCCCCCAGGCACCGCCACCTGGCGTCTCGATGCTCAGCACATCGCCATGGTTCAATGTCGTGTTGACTTTCGTCGGCAGCTCTCGGATTGTACCGTCGCTGCCGGTTACGTGGGCGTGCGCGCCGCGGGCGTTGCCGCCGCCTTCCAGCCCCCACGGCACAAATTTGCGCCGGTCGGCGCCGATCGTCAACATGGCGCGATCGCCGAGGAAGAGGAATTCTCTGCGGATTCCGCAACCACCGCGAAATTCACCGATTCCACAACTGTCGGCGATCAGCTCATAGCTTTGCAGACGTACGGGGTATTGGCGCTCGATCACTTCGATCGGCGTGTTCTGCGTGTTGGTCAGGTGGTTCTGCATACCATCGGAACCATCCAGTCCGATCTGCGCGCCCTGGCCGCCGCCGATGGTCTCGACCAGGTTGTAGTATTCGCCGGTCACCGGGTCGATACCACCGAGATTGATCAGGTTCATCTCGCTGCTGCAGGCGGCACAGACGCGCTCGGGCACGACTTGGTGGAAAGCGCCCAGCAGGGCATCGACAACCCGCTGGTCTGTCAGGATATTGGCGTTGCCGATGGCAGCGGGAAAACGGGCCTGCAGGATACAGCCTTCCGGGGCCGTCACGGTAATGGGGCGGTGCGCCCCGGCACAGCTTGGCAGGTCGGGGTCGATCAGGGCTTTGGCGACATAGTACACGCAGGCGCGGGCAGCTGTGAGCCGGGCATTGAGCGGGCCTGCGACCTGTGGCGACGAGCCGGTGAAGTCGACTGCCAGGGAATCACCGTCGATTGTCACTGTCGCCTTGATGGTCACGGGATCGTCGGTGACGCCGTCGTCATCGAGGTAGTCGGTGAATGTGTATACCCCGTCCGGCATGGTGGCGATGCCGGCGCGCATACTTTTTTCGGCATGCTTGAGCACGGCATCCATATAGCGTCTGGTCTCGTCGCGGCCGTGACGCGAAAACATTTCGGCGACCCGCCGTTGCCCGGTCTCTGCGGCCGCCCACTGGGCCATCAGATCGCCGCGTAACTCACGCTGCGTGCGGACGTTCTGATTGATGATTTCGTAGATTGGCTGAACGAACTCGCCCCCGTCGAAAATACGTGTCGGCGGAATCTGCAAGCCTTCCTGATAGATCTCGGTAACCCCGAAGGGCATGCTGCCCGGGGCGAACCCGCCCATGTCGACGTGATGCGAAGTGGTTGCCACCAGGGCGACCGCATCGGCGCCGTGGTAAACTGGCGAGACCATCGACAGGTCCGGCAAATGCCCGGGGCCTTCGGGGTAGGGCAGGTTGGTGATGATAGCGTCGCCTGGTCGCATCCTGTCGACAGGGAATTTCTGCAGGACGCTACGGAATATTGCCGGCATGATGCCGAGATGCAGTGGCGTGCCGACTTCCGCCTGCGCGACAATTTCTCCGTCCAACGTCGCCAGCGCCGTGGAGCAATCGAAACGGTCGCGGATATTGGGTGAATAACTTGAGCGGATCATTGCGGCACATGCTTCTTCGGCCACGCCGCGCCAGCGGTTACGCATGATCTCGAGCATCACGGGATTGATCGGCTCAGGCATCGATTTCACCCGTCTGTATAATAATCTGTCCGCAGGCGTCCACGCGGAACGCCATGTCCGGCAGGATGACTGTCGTCGTATCCGCCTGTTCGATGATGGCTGGGCCGCTGTCCGCGTAGCCTGCACCCAGATCGGAACGTTTGTACACCGGCGTGTCACGGGCGGTGCCGTCGAAGATCACGGATCGTCGTGACACCGGTGCGGGCACCGGCTTTTCGGGCCAGGCCGCTGCCTTGGTGTCCTGCAGATCGATCGACACAGAAACCCAGGCGGCGACGACCTCCACCGGGTCGCCCTCGAAGTCGTAGCCGTAGGCGCGCCTGTGGTGCTGGTGAAAGTCATGCTCGATCGCATCTTGCTGCAGCGGGCCATCGGTCAGGTTGACGGCGAGGTCATGGCCCTGGCCGAGATAGCGCAGGCGCAGGCGCCGGACGACGCTCATCAGTTCAGTGGCGCCGCTGCTGGCCAGCAGGCGATTGGTCGGCTCCTGCAGCAGTTCGTCAAAGATTTCGGGAAGGCCGGGCATCATGTCGGTTAGCAGACCGAGGCGACAGAGGATCTGTTCCTCGCGCAGTTCGGAAAGCAGCAGCCCAGCGGCCGAGAAAACACCCGGCATCGCCGGCACAATGACTTCGCGCATGCCGATCTCGCGCCCGAGTTCCGCACCGTGCAGCGGACCGGCACCGCCGCAAGGGCAGAGGGAAAAATTAGCCGGGTCGTGGCCGCGTTCGACGGTGAGGCGGCGGATGGCGCTGGTCATGGCAGCGTTGACTACCTGGATCATGCCCTCGGCAGTCTCTTCGATGCTCATGCTCAGGGCAGTGGCCAGTGTGTCGACTGCCTGGCGGGCGGCGGCGACATCGAGTTCGAAACCACCGGCCATAGCTGACCGTGTGGCCAGCCGTCCAAGCACCAGGTTCGCATCCGTCACGGTCGGTTGTGTGCCACCGCGGTTGTAACAAGCGGGCCCTGGCGCTGCGCCGGCAGATTGGGGCCCGACGCGTAAGGCACCCCCCGCGTCGACCCAGCCGATACTGCCGCCGCCGGCGCCGATAGTGTCAATATCCATCATCGGCAATCGGATCGTTTGCTCGGCGAACATGCGTTCCTGGGTAAAGACGCCGGCACCGTCGTAGATCATCGCGACATCGAAACTGGTGCCGCCCATGTCGGCGGTGATGAGGTGTTCGCTGCTGTGCTGCCTGGCCAGGGCACAGCCGGCGACGACGCCGCCCGCCGGTCCGGACAACAGCATTTCGACGCTGCGCGCCGCGATGATGCTGGCAGCCGAGACGCCGCCGTTCGATTTCATCATGAATAGCGGTGCGGTGACGTCATGCTTCTGCAGTTGCTTTTCCAGGTGGCCCAGATAGCCGCTGACGACGGGCTGGATGTACCCGTTCAATACGGTGGTGCTGAAGCGTTCAAACTCGCCTTGGCTGCGGTTGATCTGGTGTGACAGGCAGATACTGACATTTGGCAGCAGACCTTGAAGCCGTTCACCGATGGCGCGTTCGTGCGCCGGGTTGACGTAGCTATTGAGCAGTCCGACGACAACTGCCTCGACGTCCATCGTGCGGATTTGATCGGCCAGGGCGGCGATATCGGCGTCCTGCACTGGCACATCGATTGTACCGTCGGACAGTGTGCGTTCGGCGATTTCGAGGATATTGGCGCGTGGCAGCAGCGCCGGGGGACGGCGCG
>CAUZJQ010000093.1:0-13615 GCA_963580095.1 Lentisphaeria bacterium
TGAGTCGACGCCGGTCTGCGGCGTGCTGATCATGAAACCGAGGGCGGCACCCCGGCTGGCGCCCTCGCGCCGGATACCCAGTGCTGCAGGAATAACGCTGCACGAGCAAAGCGGCATCGGCACGCCGAGCATGACCGCTTTGACGACACTGCCTGTCGAGGCAGATCCAAGATGACGTCGGATCAAGTCCGGCGGCAGAAACACATGCAGCAACCCCGCTACCAGCGTGCCCAGAAACAGCCACGGCGCCAGCGACAGCATGACATCCCAGACGTTGTGCAGATAGGTCACGTCTTGATATGGTAACCGCGATGGAACAACACGCAGCAAGCTACAAATGGGATGATCGCGGAAAACAGGACGGTGACTACCGCCACCGGCAGAGAAATGTCGCTGATCCCTAGAAAAGCGTATCGCAGACCGTTGACGAAATACAGAATCGGATTGGCCATAGCGATCTTCTGCCAAAGGACGGGCAGCATGCCCACCGAGAAGAAGACACCGCCAAGATACGTGAGCGGCGTCAGCACATACGTCTGAAACAAGGACAGACTGTCAAAGTCCTCGGCCCACAATCCCGATAAAAATCCGAAGCTTGCGAAGGCGAACGACACGACGACAATGAAAAACAGCGCTGTCGGCAGATGCAGGATCTCCACACCGGCCATCACGACGGCAGCGGCAGAAACGATGACACCGGTACAGATACCGCGGGCAACCCCCCCCAGGATAATGCCAAGCACGATCTCGAACGACGACATAGACGACACCAGCAGTTCCTGGATGTTGCCATGGAACCGGGCGATGTACAAGGACGACGAGGTATTCTGATAGGCCCCGTTGATGACGCCCATCATCACCAGGCCGGGTACCAGGAATTCCATGTAACTGACGTTTTGCACCTCGGAGATGCGCGAGCCCAAGGAATACCCGAAAATCAGGATGTACAGCATCGTTGTGATCAGCGGCGGAACCAGAGTCTGATTCCAAACCCGCAGAAACCGGTGGCACTCGCGTAGCACGAGTGTCTTGAAGCCAACGAAGTTGCCGCACGTCAGTTTCGGGGCGTAAATGTGTTCGTCACTGCTGTTCATTGTCTGGTGAGGTTTACGAAAACTTGCTCGAGCTGATTGCCGGCCGGCCGAATATTGTCGATACACACACCGGCGGCGATCAGGCGTTCAAGGATGCTGTGATACGGCATCTGCCGCCGATTGAAGGTCACGGTGAGTTCGTTGCTGCCCTCGGTCGCCTCGACCTGTAACTCCCCGAAATTCTCGAGCGTACCGTTGGTGAGCGGCGCAGTCAGGGTGATATGCACCGCTTCTGTAGTCAACCGCGCCACCAGGTTGCGGGTCGTGTCGACGGCGACAATACAACCTTCGTTGATGATGGCGATACGGTCGCAGAGAGCCTCAGCTTCTTCGATGTAATGCGTCGTCAGCAGGATGGTCGTGCCCTCGGCGTTGAGCCGGCGGAGATACTGCCAAAGCAAACGGCGCAGATCAACATCGACGCCGGCGGTGGGCTCGTCGAGGATCAGAATCTTCGGTCGGTGCATCAGGGCACGGGTGATGATCGCGCGGCGCTTCATGCCGCCGGACAGATTGCGTAACTGGGTGTCGGCCTTGTCGGTCAGGTCGAACTCGGCAAGCAGTTCGTCGGCGCGGGCTTCGCAGGTACGCCTGGGTAGACCGAAAAAACCGCCCTGGAAGACCAGCATGTGCCTGAGGCGAACAAAGACGTCGAAGTTGAACTCCTGCGGTACCAAACCGACGAGACGCCTGCAATCGCGGTAGTCGTCGTCGATGTCGCGCCCGAATATGGCAACATCGCCGGCTGTCTTGTTACACAAGCCGGCGAGGATATTGATAGTGGTCGTCTTGCCCGCGCCGTTGGGCCCGAGCAGACCGTAGAAGTCCCCGGGCTGAATCTCGAGGGCGATGCCGTCGAGTGCCGTGACGTCGGGGTAATGCTTGTCGAGCTTGCTGATTTGTACGGCGGGCGTCATGGCAGGCATGCGGTGTTCAGGTGCAAAGGAGAAACATACGACCGCGTACCGCCACCTGCAATAATCGTTCCACGATGTCTCCGCGCTCGGGGTACTTTCGCAAACGCCGTGAATCGCAAGCGCGGAAACTGGTAATCGCTCAGGTCGCGCTGGCGCCGCGAGCCATCACCAGTTTGCCGGAACGGACAATTTCGACGATGCCATACTTTTCGAGGATCAACTCAAGCGCATCAAGCTTGTCGGAGTTGCCGGTAGCCTCCAGCAACAGCGTCGTATCGCTGATGTCGATGGACTGACACTTGAAATGCTCGGAGATCTGCAGTACTTCGGTGCGGCGTTCGGCCTTGCAGTCCACCTTGATCAGGGCCAGTTCGCGCTGAACAACGACGTCGCCTGTATGATCGGTCGCATGGATGACATCGATCAGCTTATTGAGCTGCCCCAGGATCAACACCAGCGTCGCGGGATCGCCGGTAGCCGTTATGCTCATTCGAGAGAGCTGACGATTGTGCGCCGGCGACACGACCAGACTGTCGATGTTGTAACCGCGCCGCGAGAACACCAGAGATATACGGATCAAGACGCCGGGCTTATTGTTGACCAGCAGACTGATAGAATGTGAATCTTCACGAGCCATTCGATGAATTCCTTTTTACGAAAACAACACCAACGCGAGGCCGGTGCTGCGATGTTCGGTGACCGGGACAGAGAATCAGGTGCTGCCCCGCGGCTGTGCCAACTTGGTACGGGGATTCTCCAGCAGCATCGAAGAATACGGCTCGCCTGACGGGATCATCGGGAAGACGTTGTCCTCCTTCTCGACCTCGGCATCGATGACGCACGGGCCATCGTTGTAGTCGAGCGCCTGCTGCAGCACACGCTTGATGTCGGCGTTGCGCTTGATGCGGAACCCCTTGGCGCCGCAGGCTTCGGCCAGCTTGACGAAATCAGGGTTGCCTTTCATCTCGACGCCGGACAGGCGGTTGTCGAAGAAAATATTCTGCCACTGCCGTACCATGCCGAGGTAGGAATTGTTGATGATCAGAACCTTGACCGGCAGCTTGTTAATCACCGCGGTCGGCAGTTCGGCCATGGTCATCTGGAAACCACCGTCTCCCACAACGGCAATGACCGTCTTACCCGGAAACCCTAGTTGCGCACCGATCGCGGCAGGGAATCCGAACCCCATGGTACCGGCACCGCCGCTGGTGATCCAGTGGTTGCGCTCAGTGGTGCGACAGAACTGCGCCGCCCACATCTGATGCTGACCAACGTCGGTTGTATACACCGCGTCCCCACCGACCAGCTGGTCAAGCTCGTACAGCACACTCTGCGCTTTGAGACCGCCCTTCTTCTTGAAGCTCAGCGGGAACTGGCGCTTGAACTTGGCGATCTCCCCGAGCCATGCCTTGGTGTCGCCAGGCTGCAGCATGGTGTTGAGCTCTTCGACGACCAGTCGGGCGTCGCCGTGAATGCAGTGGTCCATCGTGATCAGCTTGTTGAACTCGGCAGCATCGATGTCGATATGGATCTTAACCGCGCCGTCACAGAATTCGTCGGCCTTGCCAATGATGCGGTCGTCCCAGCGCGAACCTATCGACATGATCAGATCGCAGTTCATCACCGCCTTGTTGGCATAGGCGGTGCCGTGCATGCCAAGCATTCCCAGGCTGAGATCGTGCGTTTCGGGAAAGCCCCCCTTGCCCAGCAGGGTCGTCGTCACCGGAATCTGCATACGCTCTGCCAGGTGACGAACCGCCTTGCCGGCGTCCGATATCAGGGCGCCGTGGCCGACCAGCAGCAGCGGACGCTTGGCCTCGTGCAGGCACTGGGCTACCGTTGCGATCTGGTCGGAGTCGCCGTGGGTCGGGATGGTGTAGCCGGGCAGGTGCATTTCTCCGCCGGAATCGAGCGTCACCGGCGCCAGTGCAATGTCCTTGGGCATGTCGATCAGCACCGGACCCGGCCGACCGGTCGCCGCCAGAAAGAAAGCTTCGCGCATGATGCGCGGCGTGTCGTTCGCATTCCTTATAAGGTACGAATGCTTGACGACCGGATAGGAGATGCCAGAGACGTCCGCCTCCTGGAAAGCGTCGAGGCCAAGATTGCCAACGACTGTCTGCCCACAGATCACCACCAGCGGTGCGGAATCCATCTGCGCCGTCATGATCCCGGTGATCGCGTTGGTCGCACCGGGTCCGGAGGTGACCAAAACAACGCCGGGCTTACCCGTAGCGCGGGCGTAGCCATCGGCCATGTGCGTGGCACCCTGTTCGTGGCGCACGAGGATCAGCTTGAGCGAAGAATCCAGCAAAGCATCGAAAATCGGCATATTCGCGCCGCCGGGATATCCAAATATATACTCTACGCCCTGCTGTTGGAGGCCATCAATGATTGCCTGAGCCCCAGTTCTCGTCACAGCCTTCATTTTATCACTCCATTTTGGGGCCGGACCGGCCCAAGTCCCAGAAAATCCCGACTAATTGAAAAATGGTCGCTCCATCGCGGTGCTTGAATTAAGAAAATAGCACTTTTTTCCCAAAAGGCCAACCCTTTTCTAAAAAAAATATCCTAAGATGGTGATTATTACCACAAACACGCGCCTTGCCTTACGCGAAATGGCTAAAAGGTGCGAAAAAGTCACGAAGTGGACCCTCTTCCGATATGTTTCTAAAGAAATTTATCGCGAATTGCTACCAGCTGCTCTGGAAGTATAGTATCCCTCTCCCGCTTCGGACACTCCCGGTTCAGATAAAAACCGACGACAAGATGAACTTCGACGAAACCAGCAAGTCATATCTCATCTCGAGCCTCCCGAGCCACGAACGGCCACGCGAGCGCTTGCTCGAATCCGGGCCCGATGCCCTCAAGGACGCCGAGCTGCTGGCCATCGTCCTGCGAACGGGACCGACCGGTAAATCAACGCTCGACCTGGCGCGGGAACTGCTCCAACATTTCGACAACAGCCTGTTGCTCCTGGCCCAGGCAAGCCCGGCCGAACTCGAACAGGTCCATGGCATCGGGCCGGCAAAGGCGGCCGACTTGAAAGCGGCCTTCGCCCTGGCTGAACGCCTGGCCAAGTACAAGCAGGGCGATAAACCGAAAATCACCACGCCCGAGCAGGCCGCCGGACATATGCGAGAGAAATTTCGCCAAAAACGGCAGGAAGAGATTTGGGTCATCCTGCTCGACGCCCGCAACCAGTTAATCCGCTCGGAGATGGTCACCATCGGCCTGCTCGACCGCAGCCAGGCACACGCGCGTGAAATTTTTCGACCGGCGATCCAGCACAGCGCCGCCAAGCTCATTCTGGCTCACAACCACCCGTCCGGTGACCCGACGCCGTCGCCCAACGACATCAGTTCGACCCGTGACCTGATCAAGACCGGCGAGATCATTGGCATCCCGGTAATCGACCATGTCGTGGTTGGTCTCCCACAGGACGGACGGTGCGATTACTACAGCTTTCGTGAACACGAACTGATCAACTAAGCCCCTCCAACACCGGAGCATGATATGAACGGCAAGCAGAAATTTGTCGCCGGCGTCCTCGGCACCGTGCTGGTGCTCAACCTGGTGATCGGCTTTCGCGTCTATTGTGCCATCGCCCGCGAGAGCGATGAAGAAGAGGGCCTGCACCGCCTGCGCCAATTCGTCACCGTCATGCAGCTCATCCAGAAGCACTATGTCGACAAGACCGACGTCGCCTACGAAAAGTTAGTTTACGGCGCCATGACCGGCATGGTCGGCTCACTCGACCGCTTCAGTTCATTCATTCCGCCGACTGAATATATCGATATGCGCGAGGAAACCGAAGGCGAATTCGGCGGCATCGGCGTCTTCATCTCGATCCGCAACGACAGGCCTACCGTGATCGCACCGATGCCGGATTCCCCGGGCATGAAAGCCGGTTTGCAGGCCAAAGATCAGATCGTTGAAGTCGATGGCGTCCTCTCTACCGACCTGCCGCTCCCCGATGCCATCCGCATGATCAAGGGCGAGCCCGGCACCTCCGTATCATTGACGGTCTATCGCCCCGAGACCAACCAGACCTTCAAAGTCGACGTCGTCCGTGCCATCATCGAGATTCAGACCATCCGCCGCCCCGCAGTTTTACCGGGCCAAATCGGCTACCTGTTAATTACCCAATTCAACGAAAACACCGCCGATGATTTGCGCGAAACGCTCACACAGATGCGTCACGACGGCATTCGTGGGCTGATCGTTGATCTGCGCTTCAACCCAGGCGGGCTGCTGACGTCCGCTATCGACGTCTCGTCCATGTTCGTCGAACATAAGAAACTCATCGTCTTTACCGAGGGCAACAAGCGCACGAAAAAACAAGAGTACAACTCGCTGTCTGGTGAGAAATTTTCCGACCTGCCCTGCGTCCTGCTGATCAATGAGGGCAGCGCCAGTGCCGCCGAAATTGTTGCCGGCTGCCTGCAGGACTACAACCACGCCGTGGTGATCGGCGAGAAGAGCTTTGGGAAAGGCTCGGTGCAGAGCATCATCGAGCTCGACGATGGCAGCGCCCTGCGCCTGACAACCTCGAAGTACTACACACCCGGCCGACGCGTCATCCACGGCAACGGCATCGAGCCGGACATCATCGTGGACATCAGCGATGAAGATGCCGGTCAGGTCCATCGTCAACTTTCACGGCCGGACGGTGCCGAGCCCGAGACCGATGAGCCAGCGAACATCGAGGACCTGCAACTCGACCAGGGCGTCGAAATCGTCCTTGACCTCATCCGACGCACTGGTGGCGAAGTCAACTCCAGCGCGCGACCAAGCAGCGCCAGCGTTCAGAATGCTACACAGGCCATACGCGAAGAACTCGCCGTGGCCACGGAAGCCGGTAACGCGGCGCTCGGCGACGCCCCAGCGCCGGTGGCACCGTGATCGTTCTCGGCATCGAGACCAGTTGCGACGAAACCGCTGCCGCCGTCGTCCGTGACGGGCACCAGGTACTCGCCAGCGTTATCGCCTCGCAGATCGCCAAACACGCACCGTACGGCGGTGTCGTGCCGGAGCTCGCAGCGCGCGAACATCTCCAAGCCGTTGATCCTGTCGTCCGGCAGGCGGTCGAACAAGCGGACATCACCATCGACGCTGTCGACGCCGTTGCGGTGACCGCAACGCCCGGGTTGCTGCCGGCGCTGCTGGTCGGCGTCGCCTATGCCAAGGGCCTGGCGGCCTCGTTGAAGCGGCCGCTGATTGCGGTCGATCACCTGCAGGGGCATGTCTTTGGCGCGCTCATTGATCACCCGGAGCACGTACGCAACCCCGCGATTTATCCGTTGTTGGCGCTGATCGTCTCCGGCGGCCATACGCTGCTGGTGATGGTCGCCGCCGATGGTGCGTGCCGTACCATCGGCCAGACCTTGGACGACGCTGCGGGCGAGGCCTTCGACAAAGCCGCGAGAATCCTCAACCTCGGCTATCCTGGCGGGCCGGTCATCGATCAACTCGCAACATCTGGCAATGCCAAGGCCATTGACTTCCCCCAGGGTCTTGTCGGCCGTGCCGGGACGCCCGTGCGCCAGGAAGACCGCTACAACTTCAGCTTCAGCGGCGTCAAGACATCCCTGCTGCAACACGTGCGCAAACGTTTCGGTCCGGACGGCGCCGCCACAGAGGCACAAGTCCCCGAGCTGCTCGACGTCATTGCCAGCTTTCAGAATTCCATCGTCTCAGTGCTGGTGCGCAAGACGATCGCAGCCGCAACCGAGTTCGGCGCCGCCACCGTCGTGCTTTGCGGCGGTGTCGCCTGCAACAGTCATCTGCGCCGAAAATTGCAGGAAGCAACCGACGATACCGGCGTCAGACTGATCATCGCACCACCGAAGTATTGTGTCGACAACGCCGCGATGATCGCCGGCCTGGGCTGCTATCAATTTGATGTCGGCCTGACTTCGCCCCTGGATATCGACGCTCATCCGCGCGCCCGCCCCTTCGTCGAGCTCCCGTTCGGCCCAGACCGTTGAATCAAGCAGTTGAGAAACTCGGGTGATCGTAATACTTACAACAGCCGGAGCTGGGCCAGAGCCAGGAAGGAGTAGATCTCTTCTTCGCCCGTGTAAAGTTCCCTGAACCGGTCACGGCTGACGATGCCGTACCAGCCGAGGGAATGATCGTAAACGCGATCAGCGCTCGCTTTGCGCATAGCTACATAGGCGCGCTTCGCCGAGTCGAAGATGCCAAGGCTCCTGGCAATTTTTGCGAAACTGCCGATGGCACTGCTCGACAATGGTGCAGGCAGCCGGTCATCCAAGCCGATGACGTAGGCATCGTAGAATTGTTTGTCGAGTCGCCATTCCAGCGGCACGCATTGCCAGAACGCCAGCACTTCGCGCTCCCAAAACGGCAGCAGCCAGCTGAAGCCGAAGCTCTCGTATATCCGCACCGAATTGGCAATGAACTTTGCCTGCCGCTCCTGCCAGTCCCAACATTCGAAAGCACTCACCGCCTCGGCCATGGCCACGTGGCTCCCCGGTGCAAGAGTGTTACGGATTTTGTCACGGAGCTGTTGCTCCAACGCGGTCTCGGACATCGTCCAATCACGAAAGCCGTAGACCCTGTGCAAGGGCCAAAGCGAATACTGGATGCGGAAGATCGCATCGACCAGGCGGGACGTCCCGACCTCCCGCCGCAGCAGGTCCTGGGGTATATGGCTGCCTGCCAGGAAATCCATCGAATGTCCGGGCATGAACACGGCATCATCAGGAAGCCGGCGCTGCCGTTGCAGTTCGTAAACGGCGGGCCAGTCCTGCAGCAGCACGACGGATGTCATGCCGCTGGCGGTCCGCAGCAAGTCCTGACAGGCAGGCAGGGAAAACCAGTCGCACCACTGCTCATTGGAATACGGCACGAATTCCCATCGGTACCCGAGCCGGACTGCGACCTGCTCGGCGATAACGGATTCATCGTTGCCAGGCTGCCCATAGCCGTAGCAGATTACGTTGTCGTAGCCGATGCGTTTTAGCATCAACGCGATCAGCCGGGAATCACGGCCGCCACTGAGCGGCAACGCGATAGTGCGCCCGGCGATGGCTTCAAGTTCCCGTTCGATCACTCGTTGCAAGGTTGCATCCCAGCGCTCGGCAACGATCTCGCGGCTGTCCTGAAATGGCTCGGCGTGCTGAAACTCGAAGTACCTATACCGATTGATTTCGCCAGAACAGGCGGGCAGCAGTATCGCTTCGCCAGCCTGTACCTGACGGACTCCGGGCAAAAGGGTATAACGGTTGCTGACTTGCCCAGCCATGAGGAATTCAGCAACGGAGAGATCGTCGAACCGCCTGCTGTCGGAGTCGTCCGCCAGCTCCTGCGGGTCGTCGCTCAGGCGGTGGCGATCATCACTGCTGCTGTAGAACAGCGGGATGCTGCGGATCACGTCGCACACCGCTGTGAGGCCGCTATTGTCCTGCCGCACGGCGGCGAAATGACCGTCGCACGCCTGAACCAACGCCACGGCGTCGATGAACGCCAAGCCCTTCCAGGCGGTATCGAGTGCCGCTGCATCGAGTCGGCTTCCATCGAGCCAAGCACAGCCGAACAGATGCGTGCTGCCGAAGTGCTGCCAGCCAGGGTGGCGTAATTCCAGGTTCAGTTCCATTATCTATCAGTCTACGCGGTCGAGCAGCGCCGCGACCCGGTGATCATAGGTGTGATTGTTGATGACAAAATCATAGGCCTGCTCGGCGATGCGAGTGCGGCACCTGTCGTCCTTGAACTGCTCGATCGCCTCGTCGATGTCGGAAAGGTCTTTCTTGACAGCAATGTAGTGTTCATCCGCCTTCAGGATACCGTTGTAGTCGCCTTCTACGAGAATCTGGCAGGTCCTTGTGCCGATCGGTTCAAAGTGACGTGACGATATCGCCTTGGCCGCGCGAAACTCTCTGCCACTGGTCAGTTCCGGTGTCCAGATATCATCGAAGCCGACGTCTGGGTTCCGCCGGATCATACGCCGGGAAATGTCCATCGCCTCCCCTTTGCAATCGAGATAATAGGTCCCGGATTCGGCGCCGACAATACCGCGGCAGCGGTTCAAAAAAACAGCCCACTCCTCGCGCGGCACGTTGCGCAAGCGTATATCACAATTGAGATCGTGGGCGGCACCGCTGTCGTTGAAGTACATGATCAGATTGGTGCGTTCCCAGTCACCAATCTGTCGCTCGTACAGCGAACCGATGAAGCCGACGTCGATGTCGCGTTCCACCTGGTTATCGCGATAGAGCCGTGGATTCAGCGCGTGGGGCGTGGCGACAAGCTGTGCGGAGGGGTAGTCATATATCCACCCGGCCACATCGAGCGGCAATTGTGTGCAGACAAATTCTGTACCGGTCGAGTTAATGAACTCAGCTTTCTTCGTCATGAATTCGTACTCGTTACTGAAAAATACGACCAGGCGCCCATTTCGGTTCTGATAAGCGGCCTCGGCTGCGAGCAACGCATCCATGTGCTGTCCGGTTGCGGAATGTAAAAGGACAATGAGGTCGTAGTCGCGAATCCGTTTGAGTTGGCGCCGGTAACCAAAGTAGTCGTTGATGTCGCAGGCCGTGACTGCCAGCCGTGGCGATTGCACAAAAGCCTCGCGCCAGTCGTCGATAAAGGAGTAGACATTGTACTGGCGGGCGAGCAGTCGGCCGTGAATGGTACGATTGCGATGCAGGCCGAACGGCAAGGTGCTGTTTTCATCGAGACCGAAGGCACCCCGAAGCGTCGTAAATCCGAGCGTTTTGATGCCCGAACCATTGGCATCAAGTAGAAGGGTTTTCAGGCGCTCGGCCATGGGCGGTAGTTTACCTGGCGGTGGGGTGAGAAAGGGAATTCAAATATAACCTCGCCGGGCATTAACGTAAGGTTAGGCGTCCGATCTAGATCTCAGCATTACAGGCGGCGAGGTTCACGGCGTGGCGCTCGATACAGGTCTCGATCACCGATAAATTCTCGCGCGTCCACGCGATCGTCCTCTCCAACCCGGTCCGGATATCCACTCCCGCCGAGAAGCCGATCTCCAGGTTCGATTTTTCCGTACTCCCGTAGCGCTTGCCGGACCGGTCCCAGGTCCTCGGCGCGACGGTTTCGAGCGCTGCTGTGCTGCCGGTCATTTCGACGATCAATTCCGCCAGTTCACGGATCGACGTCTCGATGCCGGACGCCAGATTATAGACTCCGGCCGCGGTCCCCCTGGCGGCACACAGTATGAGCCCGCGGGCGATGTCTTCGACGTAGATGAAGTCGCGCGTCGCGGCGCCGTTTTTGTCCAGGAGCAGCGACATGTTTTTCAGCGCTCGGTAAACAAACGTCGGGGTGACGTTGCGCCAAACCGTGTGCGGTGTGCCGCGCCAGCGTCCCGCCCCGAGGATTTCTCCCGGCCCATAGACATTTTGAAAGCGGGCCTTGACGCATGGCAACGCGTATTGATGATAGTAGTAGTTCAGGTACAGCTCACCGATGATTTTCGAGATCTGGTATGGGCTGTCGTAGTACAGCGAAATCTTTGCATCCTCGGTCGAGGCCTGGGCATCGTCAAAGGTTTTCTCTGCGACCGTGCAGCCGGCTGAAGCATAGACGACTTTCTTCAGGCGACCAAAGCCCTTGATACGTTCGCAGAGCTTGAGGGTCGTCAGCGTGTTGTTCTCGTGGTCCTGCAGCGGATCGTTGATCGAGCTCTGGTTGCCATGGAATGTGGCCAGGTGGAAAATGTAGTCGAAGTCGTCATCGATCGTACCAAGCACGGCGTCGTCTGTGATCGATCCGTTGACAAACGACACGCGTTCGTCGCCGGGGATATTTCTACGCTCTGCCGACAGCAAATTATCGATCACAACGATCTCGTCCGACCCTGCGGCAAGCAGCTGGCGGACCAGATTGCTGCCGACAAAGCCGGCGCCGCCAACGACGAGGCAATTTGTCGCAGAGAATTCCCGCACTGTTTCTATTCTGACCTTTTCTCGATGACGTTCTTCAGATGGGTGAAGGTCTGCGTGATGCCGTGTTCCTTGTACCACTCGATGGCTGCTTTGATGCCGTTCTCCAGCGGCGTACTTGCCTGCCAGTCAAAGTCCTGATTGGTCTTGCTGGGATCGATCAGGATTGTGAACACGTCGTCTTCGGATCGAGGCCGTACCTCGACCTCCTCATCCAGCTGGATCTCAAGCGCTTTCACGGTGCCATCGAACAATTCCTTGATGGAATAATCGGTGCCACTGGAAATGTGATAGTACCCCTGGCTGCCCATTCCATTCAAAGCCTTCACGACGACCTCGATCAGGTCATCGACGAAGATGAAATCCCGTCGCGTATCCATCACAAAACATGGCAGGCCCTTGGTCAGGCGATGGTAGAACGTAGGGAGCGGGCCGCTTAGGTTGCGCGGGCCATACGCATTGGCCAGGCGAAACGAAATCAACTCCGCACCGCTGAGCTCGAGGTATTGCTCGGCTGCCGTCTTGCTGATGGCATAACTGCTGCCGCCGGGGAAGCCACCTGAGAACAACGGGTGATTCAGCGTGATCGGCTGCTCAACGGGATGCAGGCCATAGCACAGAGCGGTCTGGAAGTATATCAGGCGCTGTACGCCAAGACGCTTCGACGCTCGCGCCACATTGATACCGCCCATGACATTTGTCAGAGCATCCTCTTCCCAGTCTTCGGGATCCTTGTACGAAGCGGCGGCATGGACAACCTGATCCGGCTGGAACTCATCGAACAACTTATCCAGGGTCGCGGCATCGGCGATCGTGCCTTCCAGTATCGTCAGCTTCGCCTGTGGCGTCAGGTTATCCCGTCGGCCGGTCTGGTAGTTGTCGATGACAGCAACATCATGTCCCGCAGCCAACAGACGGTCGGCAAGATGCGATCCGATAAAGCCGCCGCCGCCGGTGATGAGCACTTTCATCGAGCACCTCAGTCGGTTCTGGTCAGGTTTCGTAACAGCAGGCGTGTAGACGGGTGAGTGACCGGCTGCCGCATCACCATTTGCGACCGTGGGCACACCCCAGAATATAGTGTTGCCCGGAGACCCTGGCAACACGGAGGAAACTGCCCGCTGCAACCGCTCCAGCGGCTGCGAGTTGACTGCATGTGCCGGTTGTTTCCGGTACGATCCAGCGATATACTTCCAATGGATGCCAAGGTATCCCGCCGCCGCAGTTCAGTGGTCCCGGCCAGCCGCCAATTCCACAATGGCTTACACTGTAATGGTTTTCGTTCTGCTGCCAGCGTACAACGAAGAAGAAAAACTGCCGGTACGCCTGACCGATATTCGCCGCCCGATCAACCGCGGTATCGACGCATGCAGCTTGACATGTACGAACTCGTGGTTGCCCATGCCGATGACCATGACATGCTGGTTTGCCAAAGCTTTGCTGTTCGGTATCACTGATCGACTCGGAAGGTGTCGGTCGCGGTGATATTGTCGCCTGCGGGCAGTTCGTCCATATCTGACCATGTCGCCTTTTGCCACTGGGTAATGCTGGATTCCGGCCTGGCGAAAATATCACCGCCACCTGCGACAGGGAGGCGCCTGATCAGTATCCCTGACCCGGGGTGAAAGCCGACCAATTTGCCACTGGGCTGAACGTCAGAAACGGA
>CAUZJQ010000094.1:0-13499 GCA_963580095.1 Lentisphaeria bacterium
TATAGACAAAACTAAATTAATAGATTGGTTGGGAGGCATACAAAATATTGATAAGGTTTTAATAAGTACTCCCTGGATAAATGAAAACCAACAAAAACTTTCGGATGAGTATGTTATCAATAGACTAAATAAATCAATATACATATCACCAAGAATGTGGAGTTATGCCCCGTATACAATGGGCACAATTTACTTAAAAAATGGGACTAAAATTAATTTTGAAATGTTTCTATCTGGTATTAAGTTTGGAAAACACTTATTCGCTATAAAAAACTTATAACCATTCAGTCAACTTAACGGCGTACTGCCGTAAGTTACTTCAACCGTTCGCTGCGCGGAGAAACCGACAGAATGCTGACGACCAAATCATTCGTCTTGCCAGACGATGTTGAACGTATCATCGTGGTGAGCGATCTGCATGGCCTAACGGCACCCCTTGAAGTTATCGATGGCATCCTTCGTGGCTTCCCGGAAAAGGTCCAGGTGATCGCCGCAGGCGACTACTTCAGCAGTGGTCTTCGCCCGAAGGAAACCCTCGAGTGGGTCCGACGGACGGCTGGCGAGTTCGCCATACTGGGCAATCACGATGTCTTAAACGCACCGGAAGGGGATTTCCCGCCATATACAGAGGAGGGCGCCTTCAGCCGGCTCGACGCTGAACTGAAGGGTTATCTGGCTGGGTTACCGCACATTATCGACCTGTCGTGGCACGGACAACGCATACGGATAGCGCACGACCGTCCCCCGTCCGGAGAACGTCTATCCGCAAAAGCCACAATCCCTGAGGCAGTCGAAATGTTCGCGGACCCCACCACGGACCTTACCGTCTGCGCGCACACGCATTATCCCTTTGTGGAGACGCTATCGGACACAATCGTGGCCAACAGCGGTAGCACGGGTTTTCTCTTCCTTGGGCACGAGCGCGAAGATGGGAGCATTCAATCCAAGGGGCACAAAGGAGAGACTTACGAGCCTGTTCACGAGATCTACAGCACCTACATGTCGGTCGTTCTCAAGACGGGACGCATTCACGCAACCGTGGAGCGCTTCTCCTACGACTGCGAGCCGGAGATACGAGCGCTGCAGGAGATCGGCCATCCGACACTTGAGCGCTTGACCGTACTTTATAGAACCGGCCTGCATATCAGGCCACGAGCGGGATGAGAAACAGCGAACAAGTCGCTGAAGGCGACGCTCCACCACCGCCCGTTAGCCCAATCGTTCGGCAGACGAGACGACCAGCCGGAAGGAACCGGACCGATCGACGTGATCATCGGGATGTCCAGGAAACAGCGGCCCAAGTGGATCGTCAGCAAAGACGTCAGAGCGGTGGTGGGATCAGGAGTAATCGGCAAACAGCTGTCGCAACAAGTGATATACAATGATTTCACAGGAGGTATGAATATGTCCGCCGATCAAAGTCGTGAAACTGAGACCTTTAATCCTGAGGCGTCCGGATTGACTCTGCGATTTGCAGACGGTTTTGACCAGGAATTTGAGGCATCGAATCATCTCGACATGGCGCACTGGACAAACTGTCAGGGTGGCGCCAAGGCAGAGAACGGATGTTGCGTCTTAGATGCGGTAATCGCACCCGGCGAATGGGGGGATGCGGGTATTTGCACACGGGAGAAGCAGTTCAATCCGGGCCTGAAAGGGAGGAATGGTGCGGAGGTCACTTTTGTGGGACATACCCAGGGAACCTACGAATTGACCCCTCACAATCAGGATCATCCCGAACACATCGGCGACCCGCTCTCGGGTCGCTATATCACCGGAATGTGCCTGACGATTTCCAACTACCATGGGCCGATCATCCCGGATTGGGAGGAGGATGGAGAAAGTGACGATGATGAACCAATCCCTCCTGATCTTGTGAGCAGTTACAGAGCTTCGGGAAAGCGCCGCAGCGGAAGACGTGGCGTGCAAATCCATTTTGACTGGATGAGCAAATGGGGGCTCGTCTATTACCTCTGCCGCTCTATCCTTCCCGAGGATTACGGGAAATATCCTGAGAGGTATTCCTCCAAGTCCTCTATGCAGCTGGATTCACTCGAAGAATTCATAGGGAAAGGGCAGTATGTCGGAGGTGCCGTCTTTGTACTCGCAGCAAGACATTCTCCAGGCCAGGCAGTCAATCCCCTGGGACGGCGTTACGGGCTCTACCTCACTGATGATGGTAATACCGTCTCCTGGACGCTGGACGGCAAGGTCATGGACACCGTTGACATCAGCGGCTATTTCACTGCTGACCCCGAGGTCATGAGAGACGGCGCGTACGTTTCGATCTCAGGCGCCGGCTATCAGCCTCACATCTGGACGATCGAAGATGTGAAGATCTACGTATAGGACCGATAAACCACCATTATGATTAGTCTAGGTCGGCGGTGGGATGGTGTCGAGAGAGATTGTGAACGGTGGGATGGCTGCAGGGTGAGATGGACGAATGGATCGGCGCTTGTAAAAAGATTCCCTCTAATTTAAGCTACTCGTATGAACGCTAACCCTTCAGCCGAACTTCGCGTTGCCCTGGTCACTGGGGCAGGATCGGGTATTGGACGAAGGACGGCGGTGGCTCTGGGGCGTGCAGGATTTTCCGTCGTTCTGGCCGACCTGAACGAGAATACGGCTCAAGAGACCGCCGGCGAGGTTGTTGCCGCTGGCGCTCGCGCCTCAGTGGTGCTTGCGGATGTCTCCGATGCCGATTCGGTGAGCGCCTTGTTCGAACAGGTTCGCGAGGAATTCGGCCGACTCGACGTGCTTTTCAATAACGCCGGGATCGGCGCTCCGCGCAAACCGCTAGAAGACTTGAGCGACGACGAATGGCAGGCGTGCGTCGACACCAATGTGTCCGGCGTTTTCTATTGCATCCGCGAAGCATTCAGGCTCATGAAGGACCAGGCCCCAAGGGGCGGGCGCATAATCAACAACGGCTCGATATCGGCTCATGTTCCCCGTCCCGACGCCGCGCCTTACAACGCCACGAAAGCTGCTGTGTGCGGTTTGACCAAGTCAGCCGCCGTGGAGGGTCGCAAGTACGACATCGCCTGTGGGCAAATCGACATCGGCAATGCGTTGACCAAACAAACCTATAAGGTCGAAGAGGGTATGATGCAGGCAAACGGTTCGATGCAACCCG
Organism: Lentisphaeria bacterium; assembly: GCA_963580095.1. Classification (GTDB taxonomy): domain Bacteria; phylum Verrucomicrobiota; class Lentisphaeria; order JABSQK01; family CAJWLW01; genus CAJWLW01. The sequence continues at coordinate 3,140 of CAUZJQ010000094.1, forward strand.
AGCCGACGATAGATCCCGACGACGTCGCCGATGCCGTGGTCTATATGGCCAACCTGCCACTTTCGACTAATGTCCTGTCCCTGACGGTCATGGCGACCAAGATGCCGTATGTGGGGCGCGGGTAGCAGCGAGGAAACCGATTACGCTGTTTTCGCCTTTACGCGTGCCCGGCCGATCCATAGCGCCACGGGCAGGCACGCCAGGCCAACGACCGCTGGCCAGCTCAGGATCTCGCCAAGAAACAGGACCGCTGTCACCACGGTTACAAAGACGACCAGCAATTCGATCAGGAGAAATCCGGAAACCTGGGAGATCCCCTGGCAATAACGGCGGGCGGCGTAATGAAAGACCCCGATGAGAACACAGAACAACAAGGCCGACAAACCGCTGCCGGACGCCAGCGGCGCGGCCATCGGCTCGCCGGCGACCACGGCGAACACCAGGAACAACGGCGCAGTGTACAATGACACGCCCAACATGCTTTGCATGGGCGTGGCGCCGTGCTCGATGGCCTTGCGTTCGAGGTTGAGATGAATCCCTGCCACCAGACATGCCAATCCGGCAATGCAAAATCCCCATAGGCTGATATTCGTCGAAAAATCGAAGCCATCCTTCAGGCCGATCAGGACAGCGGCTCCCGCCCCGATCAGGCAACCGGATACACGACCAGCGGTCAGGCGATCGCTCAGGCGGTTCGCGTAGCGGGTTATTATCAGTGAAAACGCCGGATAAAGGCAGGAGAAGAGTATTTGGAAGACCGCCGCATCCATGATCAGCAGGCCGTACAGCAGCAGCGCGTTGACGATGGCTTTCAGGACGGTCGCTGCCAGCAGATACGTCCTCGCCCGCACGGAGGCCGGCAGCAATCGGTCCTGCCGATTCACGGCCATCAAGAGGTAGACAATGCCGATGGCCAGCATCCGGTAAAAACCGAGAGCCATGGGGCTCGCATCCCATCCCGCCCGGAAGCACACCTTCAGGGTGATGGCAATGAGCCCGCCAGAGAGGGCGAACAGCGCAAGATTAAACAGCCGCTTGCGCTGAATGGGAACCGGGCTGGACTCCGTGAGCGCATCGGGCATGGTCGGTGGTTGTCCCATGACGCCAAACTTGACTGTAAGGGGATGCCATTTCCAGAAGAATATCAATATAATTCTGGCCCGGCAGAAAAAGGCGATTTGTTTGGGGTGCCGGCTTGATCAGTCGTTTCCCGGATACTCTCCAATGTACTCGGGAGTGCGGGGACTGCATTGACATGTCCAGACATAATCTCGGGGCCAATTTGTCTTTCATCGATGGTCATGCAGAGTGAGCTTCGCAAAGGATTTTTTTTATCAAAATACTGGTGTGTCAGACCCGTTTCCGGTGCTGAGGGGAGAGCTGGCTAACAGTCCGGCGGGATATCAATGATTAAGCGCATTGTCTATCGTGCTTGTCGAGCGCGTCCGGTGCCAGGAAATACTCCAGCCGCTCGAGTGCATTGCGGTTGGTTCCTGTTACTTTACGAGAGCCGACGGACATCGCTTGAATGCCACTCCATCGGTTAACTATAAGACCCACCTTGACATGCAGTTCACTCCGGTAACCACACCATGTCGAGATGGATCCAGTCTTGGCCAGTAACCATACTTGTGAGGAATCGAGCGATGAAACAAATAGGTATAGCGTGGGCACTGGCTGTTTTTCTCAGCAGTGCGATCGGTGCAGAAATCAAGGGGACTGTGGGCTACTGGTCTTTTGACGAAGCTGCAGGCGACGTCGCGAGAGATGCGAGCGGCAACGGGAATGACGGCAACATTCAGGGCGCGAAGTTTGTCAAGAGTCCGAAGGGCTTTGCCCTCAAGTTCGACGGTGAGGATGACTTCGTGGAATGCGAGGCAAACAAAAGCCTGCAACAACTTGAGCTCGCCGGCACCATTGAGCTCTGGGTCAAGCCGGAAGAATTGCAGGGCGGACTGGTCAACTGGAGCACCGGCTCGGGTTGGGTGGACCAACGACTTGTGATGGCGTTCAGAACCCATGAAGACGGGTCTGCGGAATTCATTTCTCGCGCTTCGGATGGTTCGGGGCAGGGGAAGCGCTTTCGTGGGCAAGATCTCAAGATGCCCGAAAAGGGGGCCTGGAACCATGTGGCGCTGACCTTCGACGGCGGCACGATTACTTTCCACCTGGATGGCCGGATGCTGCGAGCATACTCTCAACAATACGCCCGGGCTGTCCTGGAGGGCGTCCCGCTGTGGATCGGCAGGTGCCAGGGGCTCGGGAAAGGCTTTTTCAAGGGAACAATGGATGAGCTTCGGCTTTACAGCAGGGTCCTTTCAGACGAGGAAATTCTCGCCCATTACAAAGAAGGTGCTGCTGCATTCGGAAAAGACACGTCAACATTCGAGAGGCCGGAGATCAGAATAGAAGTCTTGCCCGAGCCGGGATGGATTGCGGTCGAGGCCGATTATGGTCTCATGCGGCCCTTGCCGGAAGGCGCTTCCGTCGAGGCGCAGATACTGGACGCCCAGGGGGCTGAGACGCTTTCGAGAAAGGTCGAGGCAATACATATCCCGAGGACGGTAACCAACGTCATACTGGATGTCAGGGCCTTGCAACCCGGCAATTACCTCATTCGCGCAGGCATCGTTGGAGCCGATAGGCGTCCGGCTGGAGAAACGGTACAAACACCGGTCTCATGGCCTGGGCAATCCGAGGCGTTCAAAGGCGTCAGAATACTCAACAACCTGGTCTGGGAGCTTCTGAACGTTCAACCGGGCCTGGTCGAAGGCGAGCAGGTCTACACGTTCACAAGCCCAAAGAGCCGATGGCTCCACGTTGCGACGGCGGTTGATGCCGGGAAAGGCGTGCGCCTGTCGGTCGAGCCTGGAAGTAAGGCACGTGACATAATCGTCTTTGAAGCGGGGGAGAAGGGCTCAAAGGAGGCAATGTGCTTCCTGCCGGCGGGAGCGAGCAAGCTTATCCTGCAGGCTGACGGCCCATGCGATATTCAGAGTATCGTGGCCCGCTCAATACCGGAACTCTGGTACCACGAATTTGGCGGCGGCCCCAGCCCCGGGCAATTCCACTCCGACTCCGACGAGTTCATGGAGAAACACGTCATTGCCAATGTCAACACGTTTGCCTTGTCGGGTGGCCTGGTGGCAGCCCGTCCGCCCATACTTCAGAAAAACCTGCTGACACCCCGCAGGTGGCTTGTCAATTTTGTGATGAAGGGTTTGGACTACTTTGGCGAGGCGTATGCGCTGTCCTCGTCACAGGAAGTGTACGACTATGTCTCCGGTCTCCGTGGACTTAATGACCCCGATATTGATGGTGTCTGTGGCGACGAGTTGCTTGGCGGCAGTGATCCGGGCTTCCCATGGTATACGGATGCGATCAGGATGCTCGAGGCCAGTCCTAAGTTTAAGGACAAGTTGTTCTACGCTTATTGTACGAATATTTATGGCGGCGACCAGGGTAGAAAGTTAGTTAAGACCATTATTGATGCAGGCGGTACGCTCGTTTGGGAACGATATCTGAAGACGATGTCGAGCGAAAGCGCAGCGCTGGAATTCATGCGGGAACACCTGGTCCTGAACGCGCGTCAATATCGTGAACTATGCCCAGGCTCTATTGAACATATAACGGTCCTCGTCGGGTACTATACGTTGCCTGGGGGACATCTCGAAAACTCCACCCCCTCGATCAATTTCAAGACTCACCTCGACATGCAATTCAACATCGTGGCAAATGACCCGGTTTTCTGGGGCGCCTATGGATTGGGGGGATATCACAGTTCATATAGCAACGAAGAAACCATTCGGTGGATGGTCAGGCTTTTTCGTCATTACGGCATAGAGGGCAGTACCGAACCTGCGACCGATGAACCGTACATCCTGCCCCATATCGAAAATCCGGATTTCATCCATGGCACAGAAGGCTGGACGCTCGACCCGGTCGAGGCGGGCAGTATCCGCCCCATCTTCAAGCGCGGCTGGGGCTTTCTTCAATCACGGATTGGCAGGACCGAGGGGGATACTGCCCTGCTCACTGTGAGAAGTGCCAGGCGGCCCAATCGTTTCTCTCAGGAAATCAAGGACCTTGAGCCCGGCCGGTTATACTCGTTCTACATGTTCAGCGGCGACGGCAAGGATATGTCAAAAAGAGAGCAGCATGCAGTACGCATTCACTTTGAGAACGCGACCGTGATTCCAGAGAAAGGCTACACGTTCGTGCACCCCAATCGGGAGAGTTTTCCACCGTACGACAAGGCGGCCACAGCCTGGATGAACTATCACTATCGGGTTTTCCGGGCGAACGGCAACTCGGCAAGACTGGTTATCTCAGATTGGTTCAATGATGTTGAACCCGGTGGCCCGATCGGCCAGGAACTTATGTATAACTTCATCAGTGTGCAACCGTATTTCTCGGAGGAATAATATGAGAAGGCGAAACGTTATGAAAACCGCATGGGTCTCGTCGCTTCTGCTCTTGATCACTGGTTCCCTGGGCTGGGCGGACGATAGCGGCCTGGTCGTGCAGTACGACTTCGACGAGGCAGCAGGCACGCAAGCGAAGGATGGAAGCGGCAAGGGGAATGACGGCAAGATTCAGGGCGCGCAGTTTGTCAAGAGTCCAAAGGGCTATGCCCTCAAGTTCGACGGCGTCGATGACTTCGTGGAATGCGCGGCAAGCAAGAGCCTGCAACAACTTGAGCTCGCAGCCACGATTGAGCTTTGGTTCAAGCCGGAAGCGTTTCAGGGCGGAATCGCCAACTGGAGCACCGGATCCGGGTCGGAGAACCAACGCTTCGTCGTCGCGTTCAAGGCCGTGGAAGGCAAGACTGCTGAATTCATCCATGCCGCGTCGAATGGTCCGGCCTTTGGGAAACACTCTCGCGAATACGGCCTCGATATGCCGATAAGAAACTCCTGGAACCACCTGGTACTGACTTTCGACAGTGCCACGATTACCTACTACCTGGACGGCCGGGTGCATCGGGTTCACTCCCCTGTGTCCGTTCGTCCCGACCTGGAGGATATTCCCCTGTGGATCGGCAGGTGCCAGGGACTTGGAAAAGAGTTCTTCAAGGGGTTGGCCGATGAGGTGCGGGTCTACAACCGTGCCATCTCGAGCGATGAGATACTCGCCCATTACAAAGAAGATGCCGCTGCATTCGGGAAAGACACGTCAGTGTTCGAGAGGCCGGAGATCAGGGTGGAAGTTATGCCCGAGCCCGGATGGATCGCGGTTGAGGCCGATTATGGTCTCATGCGGCCTTTGCCGGAAGGCTCGTCCGTCGAGGTTCAGCTGGTGGACCAGGAGGCGAACACGCTTGCAAAGAAAGTCACGCGAATCCCGACCCAGGCCTCGACGCTCAACGTCGTGTTGAACGCCATCCCCCTGCCGCGCGGGAACTATCTCACTCGGACGACCATAATCGCAGCCGACGGCAGTCCGATCGGTAAGTCAGCGGGGCAACCCCTCTTCTGGTTTGGCCAGTCTGAGAAATTCAAGGGGATCAAGATACTGAACAACATGGTCTGGGAGCTTCTCAGAGTTGAAGGGACCCCGGTGGACGGAACCCGGGAATACACGTTCAAGGCGCCCAGGCCACGATGGGTCTATGTCATGACGACCGCGGACGCAAGTGCGGGCAATCTCGACATATCGATTGATGGACACGAACAATTCATTTCGTTTGCAAAGGGTGAGAAAACAGAAAAGGAATCGATGCGGTTTCTTCCGGCAGGCGAGCATAAGCTCATTATCCGCAGCGAAGGCGCGTGCCGGATTGAAACGCTTGTGGTCCGCTCGATACCGGAAATTCTCTCACATGAATTCATCGGCGAGCCGTTCATCAAGTTAGACATGTCGCCTTGGGATTTCATCGAGAAATACGTGATGCGCAACGTCAATACGTTCATCGTGGCTCCAAGTGACCTGGATCACCCGTTCTTCCAAAAGTGGCAGGCGAATGGCGGGCGATGGAGATGGTTGTCTTCGATCAGGGCGCATTTCGAGAAGGATGGCAAGAAGCTCACAGCTGCACAAGTGTACGAGTACCTGATCTCAACTTCAGGCTTTCTCAGTCCATTCGTTGAGGGCATGATCGTTGATGAGTTCGGTGGCTCTGAGCCAGTCCTGCCCAACTACGGTGATGCACTGAGAAAACTCAGGATGACCCCCGAGTTCAAGGACAGGTACATGTACGTTTACTGTTATGGCCTCCTGGGGTTGCCCGGCGGGACTGGCCAGAGATTGCTCGATGCCCTTGCCATGACGGGAAGTGCAATGGCGTGGGAACGCTACCTGAAGACACAATCGACTGAGTCCGCGGCGCGGGCATATCTAAGAGAAGCAATGGTTCAGCAGGCGCATGAGTACCGCGCGGGGCCAAGCTATATGCAATACATGGCAGTCTGCATCGGGTATTTTACGAAAGCCGGCGGCCATCTCCTGAACGCCACCCCATCCGTCGATTATAAGACATACCTCGACATGCAATTCAACATTGTGGCGAATGATCCGGTTTTCTGGGGAACCTATGGGCTGATGGGATATCACAGCAACTATTCGGATGAGGAAACCCTTCGCTGGATGTGCAAGCTCTTCCGGCACTATGGAATCGAAGGCAACAGCGAGCCGGCCACAGACGACCCGTATCAACCCGGCCACATTCAAAACTCCGATTTCATCACTGACACCGACGGGTGGACGCTCAACCCTGCCGACGCGGGCAGTATCCGACGCGGCTTCAGGCGCGGCTGGGGTTCGTTGCAAACACGCTATGGCAGTATCGAGGGCGATACGTTCCTGGTCACCGTGAGAAACGCCAATCGGCCCAACGCCTTCTCTCAGGAAATCAAGAACCTTGAGCCTGGCCGGCTCTATTCATTCCGCATGTACTCAGCCGATCATGCGGATATGTCCAAAGAAGAAAAGAACGCCATACGCATCCAGATCGAGAACGCGACCCTGCTTCCCGAGAGATCCGTCACGTATGTGCATTCCAATCCCGGGCACGGATGCTTTACGCCCTACGACAAGGAAGGCTCGGCCTGGATGAACTATCACTGGCGCGTGTTTCGTGCCAACGGCCATTCGGCAAGGCTGGTGATCTCGGACTGGATCGATGACGACAAGCCAGGTGGACCTGTCGGTCAGGAGCTGATGTATAATTTCATCAGTGTGCAACCGTATTTCAGCGAATGACAGACGACGTGTCAGGCTGAATCAGCAGTCCCCCTTTTAATGATTTGTGGTTGTGTGGGATGCGTACGGGCTGATCCTTTCGAATTCGAATCGCGCCGCGATTCAGGAGATCCTGTGATCACTCAAGAGACCTATGGCACTTTCGCCGGTATAGTTGAGCCATGGGATCAACCCAAATGGTCGGATGCACAGGCGATTTCAATGCACTCGATTCAACAGGACCTCATAACCTTGAAATCAGCTCCTCAATGAGGCTCACAACATCCCTGCGCTCAATATTTCGCAACACGACACGTTCCTAGATCCGAAGAATTGTCGTCCGTCGCAGTTCATGCGATTGTGGTTGCCGAAGGAGAACCAGCCATGCCAAATTCCATGACTGCTCTCGGCAAGGTAATTGTCGATGGGCAGGAGATAGACATTCTCCAAGGCGACACGCTTGGGGCGTGCATGATGCGGGCCGGCGTCTTGGCGATGCGTCGCTCACGCTCTGGTCAATTGCGCGGATTGTACTGTGCCATCGGTGTCTGTAATGAATGCTTGATCAGCGTGGACGGGATTGACAATGTTCGCGCTTGCATGACGGCAGCTGAACCGGGAGCCAGAGTCGACACCGGGAGAGAACCTCGATGACAGTGCTCAAAAAAAATCATCTAATCGTTGTCGGTGGAGGACCAGCTGGTATCTCGGCGGCGACGCAGGCCGCCCATCAGGGAATGGCCGTCACGGTGGTAGATGAATATGACAGGATAGGGGGTCAATACTTTCGCGGACGACAGGAATCGACTGCAGCCGGGTCACCCCGCCGTTTTTTGCGCGAGTCACCAAGTGTGCAGGTTTTCGCCAATACGGTTGTTGTCGATACACCTGCCAAGGGTGTGCTCTCGATCTGGAAACAGGGCGGCGTTGTGCAATCGCTCGCCTATGATGCGTTGGTGGTGGCAACGGGCGCCTATGATCGAACTGTCGCCTTGCCAGGTTGGACCTTGCCGGGCGTTTTTACTGCGGGCGGGGCCTCGACGCTGGCCAAAGCCCACGGCGTTACGCCTGGCCGGCGCTTGCTGGTTGCCGGCTCGGGTCCCTTCCTGCTTGCCGTTGCCGACGATCTAAGCGCCAGGGGTTGCGACGTCCAGGTCGTCGAGGCCACGCCGTTGCGCACGTCGGTGGGTGGGCTGCCGACAATCGCCCGTGACCCGGCGATCACGCGCCAGACGATAGGTTACCTGTCGCGTCTCGGATGGCGACGAGTGCGCCGCCGCTATGCCAGTATGGTTACTGCAATTCACGGTGACGACCGCGTCGAGGCGGCGACGATTCATCGCGTTGATCCAGACTGGCGACCGATTGCCGGTTCGGAAACGACTGTCGAGGTCGATGCGGTTTGTCTCGGTTTCGGCTTCGTGCCGCAGCTCGAATTGGCCCAGGCACTGAAGTGTACGATCGGCTATTGGGAGGCGTCATCGGACTTTTACGTGAAGACGGATGACGCGATGCGAACGTCGCAAGCGAATGTTTACGCAGCGGGTGAGGTAACGGGAATAGGTGGTGTGCCGGTCGCCGTAGCCGAGGGATGTCTGGCTGGATTGACGGCGGCGTACGATCTGGGGGTGGTCGAAAAAAGCGGCTATGACGCCGAAGTCCGGCAGTTGACCCGGCGACGTGTTCGCGCCCGCCGCCTGGGTGATTGGATCCGTCACGCTTATCGGCCGCGTGCTGGTTTATGGTCATTGGCAGATGCCCAGACGATGTTGTGTCGTTGCGAAGACGTCACCATGCAGTCTGCCGAGGCGGCGCTGGCGCATAACCCGGCCACACCCTATGCAGTGAAGACGGCGACGCGGGCCGGATTCGGGCTTTGCCAGGGGCGGATTTGCAGCCCTTATTTAATTGAATGGCTGCGAGCACGGCACGGCTATCGAGTGCCGGAGGAAGAACGGCCGTGGCGGGTTCGCCCGCCGATTCGGCCAGTACCGGCGGGCGCATGGTTAACGGACCGGGAGTAGTTTAGCATGACAAACCGGGTGAAAGGTCGCATTAAAGACGCCGTCATCATCGGCGGCGGAATCATCGGCGCAGCCTGTGCCGAGGCGCTCTCTCGCGCAGGATTACGGGTTGCCCTGATCGAACGACTCGGCTTGGCCTCGGGTGCCTCCAGTTCCTGCCAAAGTGGCGTCGGTTTCGGGATCTCGATGGATGACTACACCCTGCGCTTGCATCTCGCCGCGGTGAAGGCTTATCAGGAATTCACTGCTGATGGTACAGATGTTGGCTATCGCCATCACGGGACCGTCCTGGTGGGCGAGCCGGAAGAAGAGACGGAATTGAAAACCGGTTTGCAGCGATTGCGTGAGATCTCCGTGCGCTGTGAGTGGCTGGACCAATCAGCATTGCGCGAAGCTGAGCCTGCTTTGTCGCCAGAGATCCATGGCGCCGCACGATTCGAAGATATGGGACAAGTTTCACCGATGCGAGTCGTTAACGAAATGGCTCGCAGGGCGATTCGCAAGGGAGCCGAAATCCACACAAATACTGAAGTGAAGGGGATCGAGGTGAGCAGCGGAAAAGTCGCCGCGGTGGTTACCAGCAAAGGGCGCATCCCGTGCGAATCGGTCGTTGTCGCAGCGGGTGCCTGGAGCAGGCAGATCGGTGAGTTGGTTGGCTTGCGGGTTCCAGTCTGGCCCTTGAAGGGACATGTTCTGGTCACCGAGCCGGTGCACGGCATGCTGCGGCATTACGTCACGGAGACAGGTTACGAAGCGACCGTGAAGGCCATGCAAGCGGCAAGTATTGACGCCGATGGCCCGCAACCAGGTTCTCCTCAAATCGCAGCCGTTTTGCAAAACCTCCCCAGTGGCCAAATACTCATTGGCAGCAGCCGTGAATTTTCAGGATTCGACCGCGAGGTGAATCGTGAGCGACTTGCGCAGATCGCTACCCGCGCCGAACGCCTGGTGCCGGGTTTACGACGGCTGCGAATTATTCGAACCTATGCGGGACTGCGGCCTTGGACACCGGATGGCCTGCCGCTGGTCGGGCGGACCGCGAAAGTTGAGGGTATTGTCTTTGCAACGGGGCATGGCGGTAACGGCAATACCCTGGCACTGATCACCGCGCGGCTGGTGGCCGAATTGATGACTGGCCAAACGACGAGCCTGGACAC
>CAUZJQ010000095.1:0-13418 GCA_963580095.1 Lentisphaeria bacterium
CTTTCATACTCTTTGTCTACCTCGTCATCATCCTCTTCACCTGGCGTGACTACGGTGTCACCTGGGATGAGAATGTGCAATCACGTTATGGCGAACTGGTCCTGCAGTATTTCGACAGCGGCGGAGAGGATCGCAGCTGCAACACCTACTTCGACCTCAAGTACTACGGCCCCGTTTTCGAACTCGTCTGTGCCGCATGGTATCAGTCAGCGCGGGATTTGAAGGTCGAGATCCGTCACCTCTGCATCGCACTCTGCGCCGTAATGACGGTGGTTGCCGTCGCACTGTTCGGTCGCAGCTTTGGCGGGCTCGCCATGGTGTTCGGCATGATAGCGCTGATCATGCTGCCGCGCTTCTATGGGCACAGCTTCAACAACTCCAAGGACATCCCGTTCGCCTGCGCGTTCGCCTGGTCCATGCTCGCTCTAGCTTACGCCGTGCGCGCCGAAACCATCGGCTGGCGACACGCCCTCACCTGCGGCGCCGCTGTCGGACTGCTGCTGGCGACGCGTCCCGGAGGTGCCTTCGTTTTCGGCATCGCCGGACTCGCCGCGATACATGCGTGGCTGGCCCGTCGCACCCGGCCGGCAGAAACCGACAAGCGCTGGCCCTCCGTTGTCCTGCCCTGGATCGCCGCACTGGTGCTGTGCTGGGTGCTGATGATCGCCGTCTGGCCATGGGCTCATGAAGATCCGCTGCGCAACCCACTGCGTGCTTTCGGCGCAGCAACATCGTTCCCCCAGAAATACGACGTCCTGTTCGAAGGCCGAATCGTCAAGAGTGATGTACTGCCCTGGTACTATCTGATCAAGTACATCGTCATCACGACGCCATTGGCACTGCTCGCCATGAGCGTCATCGGCATCGCATACAGCGTCTCTCTGCAGCGTCGGGATTGGCGCAGCAGCAAGGCTGTACTTTGCAGTCTGCTGCAACTGTGGCTCGCCGTTCCGCTGCTGATCTACCTGATCAAACGCCCAAACATCTACGACGGGCTACGTCACTTTCTATTCGTGCTGCCGGCGCTGGCGCTCTTCGCCGGACTCGCGGTCAGGTGGGTGGCGCAGCGGACGAAGCGAAAATATCTGATCCCGGCAATCGCCGCTGCAGCACTGCTGGTGCCGGCCGTGAAGATGTACAAACTGCACCCCTATCAGACTTCCTATTTCAATTTCATCGCCGGAAAGCAGCCGTCACAGCGCTACGACACCGACTATTGGGTGTCGAGCTATAAGGAAGCGATAGAATGGGTCAACAGCGCATCGAGCGAAAGTACCCTGGTCCTGGTCGGGGGCAACGAGCAGGCACTGGCATGCGCCACCCCGTTTGCGGCTTCACATGTAGAGCTTGTCGCCGTCAACCAGGTCGGCGTGCTGGCGGAGTTGAACCTACCAGACCACTTCATGCCGGAGTCTATCCAGCATCTGTATTATGTCGGGCACATACGCTTCGGTTTCGATGACAACTTTCCCGACAGCCCGATCGTGCACCGTGTCGGCCGTCTCGACGATGTATACACCGTCATCCGCGACGGCCAGCTATAGTCCATTTCTTCCGTGGAATGGCCGGTCCCGCCCGTTCCACGGAAGAAACAGAATCGACGATTACACGAGGCCTGTGCGACCACGCTACGATTGCCGCTTCGACTCGTCGCGCAGTCGAGTCAGGTAGGCCTGCCATTCCGCGGGTACCAGGCTCTGTTTATTACTGTTGCACGTCGCACAGCATGGTACGACGTTGCTTTTCGTGGTCCGGCCGCCACGGATAATCGGCACGACGTGGTCCATCGTCAGATCGGCCGGCGTCACCGCCTCATCGCAATAGTGGCAACCCCCGCGGCCACGGATGTTCTTCCACCACTGCGACTGTCGCAATTTCCGGGCTTTCGCACGTTCACGGCGGACATGCTCGTCATCGGCCGGGATGAAAAACAGGTCATCACCGAGATTAATGTCCGGCGTACGTTGATCGTCATCGGTCATGGAGACTCCGCGGGTACCGCTGCAATATCTAAATCCTCTGGCTGATCACGAGTGGACATCATCAGCACGATCAGACCTGCGGCGAACAAAACGATATATATCGACATCACCGGCCAACGCACCTCCGTGCCCTGCCACGGGACCGGCAGGAAAAACGACGGGTTATCGACCTGCGGCACATCCGCTGGCCCCTGTTTCAACATGCTGTGTCTCGACACCATCAGCAGCGTTGCGTTGTTGATCACATGAAGCAGGACACCGGTCCAGATGCTGCGGGTCTGATAAGCCACCAGCGTCACCACGATACCAACGATCATCGCTGGCAGGATACGGTAAATACTGATGTGAAAAATACCAAACATCAGCGACACCAGCAAGATCGTCGACCACCGTTTCAAGACGGGCCGCAGTCCGGCCATGATCAGGCCGCGGAACAGGAACTCCTCGCAAATCCCGGGAGAAAGCGAAAAAACCAGCAGCAGCAGAGGGTCCGGATAATCGGCGTCGGTCAGGCCGAGCGCCTTTTCCATCATCTGCTCAAACGCCGCCGGTGCCGGCAGCACCAGATTCTGCAGCCAGCTTGTGAAGGTGCCGAGCACTGCCCAGGAAGTCAATCCCAAGATAATCGCCGCAACCCAGCCCCACATCGACGGCATGCGGAGCATGAAAGTCTCCCGGACATCCAGCTTCAATGCCATAGCCAGAACTAAAGCCGGCGCCAACAACAGGCCCCATTGTGTCACCACCATACCCCAGATCAGGTTCACCTCCTGCACCATCGTGCCGAGGTAAAGCAGCACGACAAGCGCGATGCAGAATACCGAGATCGACAGCATCGGTGTGGCCCGCCGCACACCGCCGAGCGTCGGACGCATCCGGAATATATCGCCGAGCCCACCGTTGCCCCCCAGTAGAATCTGCTCGGTAGTAAAAATACGCACCGCCACGACCAGCGCCAGAACTGAGTAGCCGACATTGGCGATCAGCACCAGCGTCATCATCTCGGGGCGCGGCGGCTCAGTCATCAGATCGCGCATCAGCAGTACGATGTTGAGCACCGGCACGCCGGCGGTGAATCCGACCAGCTTGACGCCCGGCAGGGCGCCCATGGTCACCGGAATGATGATCAGCATATAGACCGGCGTCAGATAATTCTGCGCTTCCTTGTAGCTTCTTGCGAACACTGCAACTGCCATCATCAGCGCCGCAAACAACAGAGCGATCGGGATAAGCTGCAGAAAAACCATGCCGATCGTGCCGGCATCAATGCGGAAGGCAATTTCCGACTCCCCCGGCAAATCTCTGGCCACCCAGGCAAAGGCTGCCGCCATGCTGACCAGATTCGCCATGGCCGATGCCATCGACACACAGAAGACAGTCATGAACTTACCGAAAACAATTTCCAGCGGCTGCGCCGGCGCCGTCAGCAGTGTCTGCATCGTGCCACGTTCCTTTTCACCGGCAGTAAGGTCGACGGCCGGGTAGAAGGCGCCGAGCAGCACCATCATGATCAGGATCATCGGCAGCACACGGCCGGCAAGATAACCGCCACGCTTGTACGACGGCGCGATATTCTCATCGAATATGCGTAGGGGAAAAAAGAAACCCTCACTCAGGTCGGGGTGCTTCGCAAGACGTTCCAAGACGACCGTCTTGCGGTACGACTGCAGCAAGGTAAACAGCCGGTCGTTGACGGCCCGAGATTCGTCGATCGTATTGTCGTAAAGGATGACGATCGACGAAGTATCTTCCCTCTCGAGTCGCTCCTCGGAGTCGCCGGCAATGACCAGAATCACATGGGCCTGGGCATTCTTGAGCACATCGTGGGCCCAGTCGGTTACGGCGTCGATCTCGGGATCCTCTGCATCATGGCCCAGCGTTTCGGGTGCCTGCGGTGACTGTTCGAGCTGCAGCAGTTTGAGATTCAACTGGTCCGCGGCCGGCTTCTCCGCATCCACCGCCAGCACCTCGGTCAGCGTCTCGGGAATCTCACCAACGACTGCGACCAGACCCTCCATCGCGTACAGTTGCGACACCTGGTGACTGGCAACCTGCGTGAAGCCGATGAGCAGCAGCGGATACAGCACGGCCGGCAGGATCAGCATGACTACCAGCGTCCGTCGATCCCGGACGGTTTCGAGTAGCTCCTTACGAAAGATTGTCAGGGCTATTCGCCAACGCATGAAATTTCCGGGTTGTCGCTTGAGGTGTCGATATCGACAGTTTCGCCGACGAGCTGCAAAAACGCCTCGGCAAGCGATACGGCGCCGGTGCGGGCACGCAGTTCGTCACAGGTGCCCGCAGCGCATACCCTGCCCTTGTGGATGACGACAATGCGGTCGCACAGGTACTCGGCTTCCGACATGATGTGAGTGGAAAACAACACGGCTTTGCCCTCGGCCCGGGCACGCCGGATAGCTTCGAGAATAAAACTGCCGGTCACAATATCCAGCGACACCGTAGGTTCATCCAAAATCAACACTGGCGGGTCGTGGACCAGGGTGCGGGCAATGTTGGCTTTTTGCTGTTGCCCTGTGGACAGCGTTTCACAGTAGCGATCGGCGAAGTCCCCCATGTCCAGGCGCTCGATCAGCGCCGCACTGCGCGACTCGATCAGCACATCTTCCATGTCGTGCAGCCGTCCGAAATACCGCAGGGTCTCGCGCGGCGACATGCGTTTGTACAGAGCCGTGTCGCCGGAAAGAAAGCCGAGCTGCTGCTTCGCTTTCAGCGCGTCGGTGCTGGTATCGAATCCGCAGACCGCGGCACGCCCGGATGTCGGTGTGAGTATCGATGCAAACATGCGAAGCGCCGTCGTCTTGCCGGCGCCATTCGGGCCCAACAAACCGACGACTTCGCCGGCCCGCACCGCCAGGTCAAGATGGTCGAGTGCCACAACCCGCGGATATTCTTTGCGAAGGCCGACGGCTTCGAGCAGGATGTCGGATTCTTTGGTCTCAGTCATTGGCGTGATGTACCGCATTCAAGTCAGACAGTGATCGCCACCAGGAGTGGCATGATACCAGACAAACGTAACCGTGCGACAACGTCACGTGAAACGACCACCCCAATTAATTTCGGCAACCGCAAAGACCTTGCCGTCGGCAGTCGTACCTGTCGGGATTCGCCGCTTGAATCTGTCTCCAGCACTGAACAAGTTGACGCAGGGACTCCAATAGTTCGACCGCGTTGGCGACGACATCTTCGCCGCAAGTCTGCAGGGCTCCTTGTTCTCGCCGCCGCTTCCGTTATTGTTTTAGTTCAGCGCAATGTAGCAATGTAAACACTCAGCAGTCCATCGAATGCCGCACCCCTACACACTTGGCTTTCTCGAACTGACCTTCATCCTGGCGGTGATTCTGCTGCTGCACAGCGCCCGACGTCTGATCGGCAACAGCGGGTTCTACCTTGCGCTCGGCTCACTCATGGTGCTGGCGCAGATCCTCACTGCCGTCGACTTGCAAATGGTTGTCGGCGAAGACGGGTATGCCGTCAATATGGGACCGATCTTCTTCATCCCCTTCATGGCCGCGTTGCTGATCACCTACACGCTGGAGGGCACGAATGAAGCACAGCGCATGATCGTCGGCTTCGCCATCGTCGTTGGGATCTTTGTGTACATATCCTATCTGTCTGAGTACCAGTTCATACTCGACGGCTACGACATCTCGCCGTTGTTCCCGCCGCTGTTCATGCACAAGCTGTTCAATGCCAGTCGCGTCTACATGGTTATCGGCCTCGTCTCCGTGGTCGTTGAATTTTTCATCCTGCCAGTGATCTATCAGTTGTTCAGGAACTGGGGACTGCATCTGATCTTCTGCGTGTTCGCCGCATTGATCCTGACACAGGTGATCGACTCTTTCATTTTCATGCTGATCACTGACAATCATTCCGTGCTGACGGCGCTGAAGTCAGAGGATTGGTGGCACGAACTGGGACAAATGTACAAGTTCCGCTTCTTCGCAACGCTGTGGGTCGCGACTCTCGCCAACCTTTACCTGTTTCTGCGCCAGATTCCCGTCAAAAGCCGGACCCGACGCGACGCCCTGGACATTGTCTGGGCCTTTGTCGGGCGCGGCGGCCAGACGCGCCGCCTGCAGTCGAACCTGCGAGAATGGGAAGGCCGCTATCAGATGGTCGTGGAAAGTACCAACGACATGATCTTCATGATCGCCAAGTCCGGCGTCATCCTCGACGCCAACCGCACCGCCACTCAGAAACTCGGGTACTCCATGGAGGGCATCCACAATCTGCGCATCCAGTCGATCATGCGCACGCCAGACGAACAGTTGTACGACTGGGACGAGATCTGGGAGTATGTCTTTGCGGCAAACACCGGCTCGCAAACCGCCCGCAACGTAGTCTTCAACGAGCTGCTGATGCACACGCAGAGCGGTAACGTCCTGTCCCTCGATGCGACCATATCGCCATTGATAATCCAGGACAGCCAGACCGCACTGTTCGTGGCACGGGACATCAGCCGCCGCCGCGAGCTGGAGAAAGAACGCGAGCTGCTGCGCGACCACCTCGTGCAGGCCCAGCGTATGGAAGCCGTAGGTAAACTGGCCGGCGGCATCGCCCACGACTTCAACAATCTGTTGCATGCCATCCAGGGCAGCCTCGATTTGCTCGACAAGAAAATGGCACAACAGCCGGAGGCCAAGCAATTGGTGACCAATATCATCACGGCTACCGGTCGTGCCTCGAAACTCACCGATCAACTGCTCGGTTTCGCCCGCGGCGGCAAGTACGAAGTCAGCCGGATCAATATGAACGAACTGATCAAAGACTCCGAATCTCTTTTCACTCCGGTACTCAGGAAGAAAGCCGAACTCAAAGTCGTCGTGCATCCAGACCCGATGATCGTCGAAGGCGACCGCACACAGCTCGAACAGGTCGTCCTCAATCTGCTGATCAACGCCGACGACGCGCTCACGGAAACGAAAGCGCGCATCATCCTGCGCTGTGAACCGGCATATGAACACACGCCCGGCCTGCATGCAAACCAGCATAGCCGACCAGCGGAGGATTTCATGGTCGTTCGCGTCCGCGACAACGGCATCGGTATGGACGACGAAATCCTGGCACATCTGTTCGAGCCATTCTTCACCACGAAAACCGACAAGGGCACGGGCATGGGACTCGCGATGGTTTACGGCTGCATCGAAAACCACCATGGCTGGATTTATGTCGAAAGCGAGCCCGGTAAAGGCACGGAATTTTTCATCTACCTGCCGCGCGTGAAGTGATTGAACGGCAGACCGTAGTGGCCAGCCAGATCCCGACCATTACTATCAACGAGCGGTATCGATGAGGCGGCGACAACCTCGCCAATATCTGTCAGCACCGTCTCGAACGGCCAGTCCTGCAGCAGCCCGGCAGCGTTTCCCGCCGACACCGCCAGCAACAGTTCGTAGTCCTCGCCGTCGAGCCAAGCCGCCGACAGGTCCACCGGCTTGTTGTCGATGCAAGTCAACGGAATCGCTGCTTCCTCCACAACCGCACCAACTCCCGAGGCTGCACACAAACGCCCAAGATCCTTCAACAGCCCGTCACTGACGTCGATCATCGCCGCAACCACGCCGTGCGCCGCGAGCCACTGACCTTCCGCCGTGCGCGGTGTAAAGTGGAAGTGATGTCCAGTCGGCAGGGAACCACCAAAACAGCCGGTTACCAGGAGCCGGTCACCAGCCGACGCACCACTGCGGCGACAGACCGCGCCGGTGGCGACATCACCGACAATCGTCAGGCTGGCAACCGCGCTGCCCGCGGCGGAAACGTCGCCCCCGATCAGTTTGACGCCGCAGGCATCGGCAAGCTCCAGGACACCGTCGGCAAAGCCTTCAGCCCAGGCGGCGTCACAATCCTGTTGTACCGCCAAGGCCAGCAACGCATACATCGGACGGCCGCCCATCGCCGCGATGTCACTGAGATTGCGCGCCAGGAGCTTGCGCCCGGCCAGCGACGGATCACAGTCCTGCAGGTAATGGATGCCCGCCGCCACCTGGTCGACCGCCAGCAACAGCAGCCGCTCGTCCGTCCACTGGATGGCGGCGCAATCATCACCGGCCGAAACAACGATCGAATCGCCAGTCGCCAGACGCGGCAGCAGCGCCGCGAGAAAAGTGTCTTCGTCAATGTTCATCGGCAGCCTCGAGACTTTCGAGTTCGTTGCGCCAGTTGGCGAGGGCCAAGATTCGGTGAAAGATACAGGGCTGGTGCCCGAATTCACAGGTACCGTCCGGGCGTGTACCACCGCATGGGCCGCTCTCGAGGCCTTTTGGACAGGCCGTGGCGGAAACGTAAAAGGTCTTGTCCAGTCGCCAGTCCCGGCCGCTGTGATGACCGCAGAGTACCTGTCGGGCCATGTCGAACGGCACCCCTTGTCGACTCTCGAGGCGCAATGCCCTGGCCAGTTGGAATTTCAACCGCTCCGAGCGGGTCGGCTGCGGCAGCGGTCCCGCAGCATGCAATGACTGGTCGGGCACGTAGTCCGGATAGTCTTTATCCATGAGGTGCTTGAAAGCATAGTGCCCCTGACGCATCGGCGCCATCTCGACGCGGTCATGAAAATCGTTCCAGGCGTTGAGCCAGCGGCGAAAGTCGGTAAACTCTTCAAACGCCTCTTTGACGTTGTCGACCAGGATGCGGGCGAGGTGAGGATCGTCGACACCGACGATCTGGATGCCACTGTAGCCGAACAGCCGGCAGCCGGCTGCGGACATCGCAATTCGCCGCACCTGGGCCGCCGTTGCCTGGCGCTCGTTGATGCTCGATTCGCGCTCCAGCAACGCCGCCATCTCGCGCGACATGACGACACCGCCACAACGGTGGTCGAGGATCCCGGCAATCTGGTGCTGCTGCACGAACATCAGCTTGGCAATAATCGACTCGTTCATATTCCGGCTGCGCAAGTACCATTGCAGTTCCTGGTACTTCTTCATATCCCATCCCGCTTCGGTAACGATGAAGTCAGCACCGGTATTCAGCTTACGGATCATCTTAAAGTACTGCAGATACACGTCCGAGACGTTGTACTTGAACGGATTGACGTAGGCACCGACACACATCTCCGGGTACTCGTTGCGGACAAGACGGATAAGGTCACAGCTGTCGATGAACGTGTGGGCGGCAGCCGGAGCAGCATATTGTTCCGGGCCGGCAAATCCGGTGGTCACAATGACAGTGCCGATGCCGTGCGAATGCACCGCCGCCAGAGTGCCCCGCAGGCCGGCACCCTCGGCGTTGCAACCGCTCAGACACACCGCAACGTCGTCGCCGTTCCGGCACAGGGGTTCGAGCAGCTGCTCGACTTCGGCAGGCCGCGCGGTTACCGTGCTGACAGACAGTCCGGCAACGCGAGAATCGGCGCCAGTATAGCGGGCAAGTGCAAGACCCGGCGCGAGGGCCAGCTTAGAGACTTCCTCGTCGTCGCTGACAGCCGGCACCTGGTAGTCGATGAGGATGCAGAAATCGCCGGCTCGCAATTTGCGGAGAACGCCATGGTGGGATTCAAACGCAATATTCAACTGGCCCGCAGGTACGTTCATCAACGGTGGGATTAGCTCCTCAGAATGATGCGACGAACGTTTTTCTTGCCGGCGCGCAGGTTCATTCGGCCGTCGGTAAAGTCGGCAGTGGTGATTTGGTGGTCGAGGTCTTCGATACGTTCGTCATTGACATAACAGCCGCCGGCCTGTAACAGACGGCGGGCGGCGCCGTTGGATTTTTCGAAACCAGCAGCGACCAGCAGTTTGACGATCCACAGACCGTCACCGAGCATTGCGGCATCCAGCTCGTGAGTCGGCAGGCTGTCGACGACAGCATCGACACTGATCGCCGCTACAGCGCTGCTGGTCTCGATTGTACCCTGCGGATCGGCGAATCCAAACTGCTTCCCCGCCGCAACGAACGCCTGCTTCGCCGCGTCCGCCCCGTGTGCCATAGCCGTCGCTTCGTAAGCAAGAATTTCCTTGGCCCGATTGATGCCGATGTCCTGCAAACTGCCAAGGCGCCGCACCTGGTCAATCGGCAGGTCGGTGAAGTAGGCCAGCAGCCGGCTCACATCGGCGTCATCGCTGTTGCGCCAGAACTGGTAGTAGTCGTAGACACTCGTACGACCGGTGTCGAGCCAAACGGCACCCGCTTCGGTTTTGCCGAATTTCTTGCCGGCCTGGTCAGTCAGCAGCGGAATGGTGGCACCGTAGACCGATCGCGACAGCATGCGCCGAGTCAGGTCGATACCCGCAACGATATTGCCCCACTGGTCCTGGCCGCCAAGCTGGAATTCACAGTCGTAATCTCGTGACAACACATAAAAATCGTAGGCCTGCAACAACGAATAGTTGAACTCGAGAAAGGAAAGTCCAGTCGCCAACCGCTGTTTGACCGATTCCGCCGCCAGCATGCGGTTCACACTGAAATGACGGCCAATGTCGCGGAGGAACTCGACGTATTTGAGACCAAGCAGCCAGTCGGCATTATCGACCATACGTGCCTTGTCGTCACCGAATTCGATAAACCTCTCGAGCTGCGTGCGGATGTGCCCGGTGTTGGCTTGGATCTGCTCGTGCGTCAACATCTGGCGCATTTCGGTTTTGCCCGACGGGTCACCAACCATCGCGGTGCCGCCACCTACGAGCATGATCGGACGATGCCCGGCCCGTTGCAAAATGCGCGTCGCCATGATCGGCAGCAGATGCCCGACGTGCAGGCTGTCGGCGGTGGGGTCAAATCCGATATAGAACGTCACCGACTCACCGTTCAGACGGTCGGCAACAATTTTCTCGTCAGTAAGCTGGTAGAGGAAACCACGTTCCTCGAGAACACCATGAGCTTTCATAATTGCGGCACCGGGTAGTGTCAAGCGGTAGCGAAGTTGCAGCAGATACCCTTTATAGTATAGTAGACAAAGGGCACTGGCAAGACCTGTCACAAACGATCTATATGATTCCCCATCCTGCTCACCGCCGAACACACATTCTCCTGTATTTATCCGGCCCGCTGCTCCTCTTCGCAGGAGGATTGCAAGCAGTGGATGAGTGCTTCCGTATCGGGGTGATCAGCAATTGTCATCCGAGAATGGCCTGACTGCAGAGCGTCTACAAGGCTCGCGGCAAAGCATTTCACGATCATAGGTGCCTCGACGGCCAGGCACAGGCGTACCGGGCCGAGGATAAGGTCGAAAGCAAACGCACCGTCATCCGGAAGAGGTGGATGGATACCAAGCAGCGGAATAAGAAACCGGGAATCATCGACGCCCTGGCACAAACGACGACGCGGATTGACGCGTTCGACCTCGATATCTTCTTGCTCGGCGACGACATCACCGCAAAGCTAGCGGGAGCCAATCCTGTGGCGAACAGCCGGACAACACGAAAATTTTCATGGTCTACGCATTGCGCACCGCTTCGTCGTGACCACTGTTTTCCTCGTCGTTATCAGCCTGCTTGTTGCCGTTTACGTTTGCCAGCAGCAGGTGTCGTCGTTCCTTCAGACATCGTTCGAGCAGAGCATCGATGTCGACCTGCAGAACACTCTCAACTATTTCCAGCACGTCTACGACACACCGGTGCTCAACGACTTGGCGAACCTCAATTCTTCACCAACGATCAACGATCTCCTGCTGCCCCTGATTTTTGATCTTCTGCGAAAAGGACGAAATGGCATAGGGATAGTATGTTATGGTTTCACCTGAGTAATGCTGAAATCGCAGAAAAAGGCTGATTCATGCACATCACTATGGTCAAGAAGGAGCTGGCCGACGGTCAGCCATGCAAGAAATGCTTACAGGCGGAGGAGATGCTCCGGGTCCGTGACGTCTGGGACAAGATCGATGAGATTGTCATAGCCGACGAAGCAGACCCACAGTCGGACGGCATGAAGCTGGGCGCGAAATACGGAATTGACGTCGCACCGTTTTTTATCGTCGAGGACAGTGACGAGGAAACGGTTTTCACCAGCATCGCAAAGTTTCTCAAGCAGACCTTTCCCGATGCCAAGCGCCCGAGTCGCACGGCCACCGGTGCCGTCGACACACAGGCGGCATTGGACCAACTGCAGGGACAAACGCCACAAGAAATCGTCAACTGGGCCCTGTCCCGTTACGGTAACGGCTGCGGCTTCGCTTTCAGCGGCGCAGAGGACGTGGCGCTGATCGACATGGCAGTAAAGTCGGGCCACGCATTCACAGTATTTTGCCTCGACACCGGCCGACTGCATCCAGAGACCTACCATTTCATTGAACGCGTGCGTGATCATTATGGTATCGAGATCAGCCTGATGTCGCCACAGGCCACCGCGGTCGAGGCGCTGGTAAGTGAGAAAGGGCTCTTCAGCTTCTACCGTGACGGCCATAGTGAATGCTGCGCAGTTCGCAAAGTCGAACCGCTGCGGCGCGCGCTGTCAAAGCTCAATGCCTGGGTCACCGGACAACGTCTGGACCAGAGCCCCGCGACGCGATCGGATCTCAACGTCATAGAAAAGGATATGGCGTTCAGTGGGCGCGGCGCGGAACTGATAAAATTTAATCCATTGGCAGCCTGGAGCTCGGCCCAGGTGTGGGCCTATATCCGCGAGGAACGCGTGCCGTACAACGAGCTGCATGATCAGGGCTTCATATCGATCGGCTGCCAACCGTGCACCCGCGCCAGCCGTCCCGGCGAACACGAACGCGCTGCGCGCTGGTGGTGGGAAGACGAGACCCAGCGTGAATGCGGCTTGCATACCGGCGCGGACGATTGAACCGGACCAGAACGACGCCCGCGAACCGGAATCCCTACTGGCAACGATAGATCGGCATGGCACGCAGCGACCGAAAACGCAAAGTACCACAAAAATATGTGGCGCCCGCAGAACCCGCCGTAGATGTCGCCGCGGCAGCCGATGATGCGCCTGCTACGGGTGATACACCCACAGCAAACGGCAGCGAAAAATCACCCCGGCGGCAGCGGGCGGGACGAATCAGCAAGAAGCACGTGCGGCTGGTCTACGCCGCGCTGGTCGTCGTCAATGTCCTGGTCTACATACAGGTGCTCGGCCACGATTTCGTGCACTTCGACGATAACGTTTATATCTTCGAAAACGGTTACGTCAGGGCCGGCCTGCACGAAGACACGGTCAAGTGGGCGCTGACGAGTGGGGACGCCAGCAACTGGCACCCCATCACCTGGCTGTCGCTGATGCTCGACAGCACAATCTATGGTAAGGGCGGCGAAAACAACCGTACCCTGAACCCCGCCGGTTTCCACTTCACCAACCTGCTTCTGCATGTCATAAACACGCTGCTGCTGCTCTACGTCCTGCGGCGGTTCACAGGACGTTTCTGGCCGTCGGCCTTCGTTGCAGCGTTGTTCGCGCTGCATCCGCTGCACGTCGAGTCGGTGGCCTGGTGCACGGAGCGCAAGGACGTGCTGTTCCTGCTGTTCGGGCTTCTCG
>CAUZJQ010000096.1:0-13415 GCA_963580095.1 Lentisphaeria bacterium
AAGCCAGTTCGGCAGTAAGCAGATCCACCTCGACTTCCTCCTGTGCCGACACCGGCAGTCCGACTACTGCCAGAGCGAGGATGACAAGGCCAATGCGCATCAAGGTTGTCTCAACCATGGATAAGTTGGACCTATGTAGGGTGCCCACATGCGTTGTGGACCAACGGTGTTACGGAACAATCGAGCCAATCGTGGGTGTGAAATCAATCGGCGCCTTGTTCCCATTGAAGCCTGCTCTCGAAGGTGCGACCGGAAACCGCCGTATTCAGGACAAGCTCATTGCTGCCCCACAGGACTTTCCAGTGATAGAAGCAACGAACGGCTGGAAAATCGTCTTCGCTCCAGGCGCCAAGGCTTTCGTCGGAAAAGTTCTCGAGGTTCTTCCCCCAGCCCTTACGAATCTGCTTGGTCTTGTATACCCACCACGTCTCGGGCGGGGCCCAGGAACAAAGAACGTTGCAGTATTCATACATGTAACTGCAGCGCGTCACAGCAAGGTTGGCACCGGAGGCAGCTGTCCGCAGAACGTTGCGGTCGGTGTCGTCGGTTTCAGGAAATACATCGGTGCAGTTCTCTGCGTCGATAGCCGGTTGCTGGTCACCGGGACCACCGGGCCGGCCACCATCGTGGCCGCGGCTATCGTCCTGAGGGCACAAAAAAATGGCGGTTTCACCGAAATAGTCGGGGTTCAGCGAGCTCAGCCACATCGGCATCTTGTCAGCATAGTCATCCTGATAGCTACGGATCTGCAGACCGAACTGATGCATCTGATTGAGGCACGTAGTTCGCCGGGCACGAGCTCTGGCCTGCTGAAAGGCAGGCAACAGCATTCCGGCCAGAATCGCGATGATCGCGATCACAACCAAAAGCTCAATGAGCGTGAACTTACGTTGTAGATTACGCTTGCGCATTCGTCACCTTCTCCAACGGTTCACTTAACGCTGTCACAGTCACTTTGAACGGTTCTACTGACATCAGACACAGCGTCATAATGGAATGTTGCCGAATTTACAATTGCTTTACTGACAAGTCAAACCCCGACACCCCCTGCACCTCAACAATCTGCAGGTTGACAGAGCCCACATGCTACACTCAATTACTAACGCCATTTCATTTCACAGCTTTGGTACTCGTATGTCCTCGAACCGACATCTTCTGAAGAGACGACTCAGCCTTTGCATCCTCTGTGTCTTTATGCTGGCTGGCATCGCCGTACCGGCAGCCCCTGGTGACGACGATAAGGAACCGAGGTTGATCAGCGGCACGATGCACTTTGGCCTGTCCCCGCGGATCAAGGCAAATTCGTGGTGCCGCATGGGTTACCGCGTCACCAACCCCAGCGACGAAGCGATCGATGTCGAGATTATTCTACGACCGCAACGACAGCGCAACGTCACAGTTTATCGCACCTCCTTCAGGCTCGACGCCGGCATCACCTATGAGTACGAATCGCAGGTGACTTGCGGCACGGTCGACCGTTTCAACTTCGATTTTTTCGTTAATGGCAATCTCACAGGCACTTACGAGGCCTACATCCAGATCGATGACCCGTCCGCCAAGACCATTGTATTTGTTGACGATGGTGACATGGACAAAGGTTCATTCGCCAAAAACAAGGAATTGTACACAAAATTCAACAACACACACGCCCGCGGCGCCAACTCGCCTACTCACTGGGCCGCGTACGACGAAGCGGTCGTTGCAGCGTTCATGCAGCCGGACTGGAATACCATGACGACGCGCCAGTTCAATGCAATCAGTGACTACGCGGCGCGCGGTGGCACGCTTCTGTTCGCAGATCCGGTCGGCTTGGTGTCAGCCAGCAAGACAGTTCTCCGCAAGCTGCTGCCGGTAACTGTTATCGGCGTCCGCGACATCGACTACATCGACGGCATCAAGCCAATTGACGGCCACGTCGTCACCTGGCCGGCCGGCACACCGTTTCTCGAGAGTACCTTGCGGGAAGAGGGTATCGCAACATTGTGGCAGCGGGATTTTCCTCTGGTCGCGTGGCGTCGGTACGGCCTTGGCATGGTCGGTGTCTGTGCGGTCAACCCTTCGCTCTCCGAAATGCGGACCTCACAGAACTTCAATCCGATGTGGAACCATCTGCTTGCCAATACCGGCAACTTTTCCCATGCGTCGCGGCGCGGCAGTGCGGAGTTGTCGGCCGCACTCGACACTTTGACCGGTATTGAAATTCCAAGGAGCGAAGGTATCCGGGCGTTCCTGATGGTCTATTTCGCTCTCGTCATCGCGATCATGCTGATCGGAATATTTCTGCGTCAGCATGCCCGCGCCTGGATCGTCATGTCCTGTGTCGCCCTCATCGCCACGGCCCTTATCTTTCATCAGGCCGCTAAACGCAGCAGTGCGTCCGGGGTGCAGACGGCTGCGATCATCAACTTCGTCTCACCCGCAACCGTCGACCGCACATCAGAGCGGCTGGTCAGTCTCTTTTCGAAAGATGCCCGCTCTATTGATGTTGTCTGCGACTCCGTCGATGCCCGCATCCGAGCGTTGTTACCGCCACGCCAACATGAGCAGAAAAAGTTCGCCAGGAGGCCCAAACCGGCAGCCAATAAGGACAAAGACGGCAAAAAGGCGAGGAACAGCCGTAGCAAGTTCGTTGATTATGGCAGATCGGAAGCCGTCCGCGACCCCATAAGCGTCAGCCAAATCGACGGACGTTCTGTGTTGCCGAGACTCTTTCTGAGACACAATGCCCCCCGCTTTTACGCCGCCCTGGATGCCACCAGCGGCACCTCCTACAACACGTTGCCGACAGTCAAGTGGACCGCCGACGGTGCCAGCATGGAGACCTGGGAAATCCCGGGCAACGAGGCTGTCATCGATGCCTTCATCGTCTGCCACAACGGTGTTATCCCGGTAAATACATCAAACCGGAGCTGCTTCCTCGAGCCCAGCCAGGCAGACGCAAACAAAATGATGGCGCCGTCCTCGGAGATTCTGGCGTTTCAGAGGCACCTTGTCGATACGCCCTCGGCAGCACCGCTTCTCGCCGTGGTAATGGGGTTTTCGCCACAGTATCCCGAGATACCGGATGAGTTCAACTTGATCGGCCGCACCATTAATCTTATTCCGATCGTTCAGGATTTGACCGGCGAGCGGGTACATGTCCCCAAGCAACAGATCAAAATCAATACCAATCTCGGGAAGCGATCCAAGGGCCTGCACCGGTTCGGCGAATGGCAGACCCTGCAGCATCGTGGCACCCCGGTCAAGAGCAACCCGATGGCGACCGCCAAAGACGCGGCCGGGAATTGGAGCGATGCAGCGCTGGCCTTCGCCGCCGAGCACCGGCTCAACCTCGAGTTTTCCGAAGTCCAGCCGCTCAGTGACAATAACGGCAGCGCCGTGGTGCTCGGAATGAAGCCCGCCGTTATTGCCGTTCCCGCCAACTTGCCGACAGGGCTCAGCCTTTTGAAGGCCAACCGGTTGTCGGTCTATTTCTCCGTCGCTAATCGCGGCGGCAACCTCTCCTTTGACATCCTTTTACGCCATCGCAACGACCCCAAAGGCATCCGGGACCTGGCGGCACGCCATATAGAAGGGACGAAGGAGTATCGCTTCGAAGGCTTCGATTCCGCCGACGTCATCAACCCTGCCACCGGGGCATTCGAGTTTGTGATCCGGATCGATGCGCGGCGCCAACTCACCAATCCCACCGAAGTACTGCGTGCCAATTCCTGGAAAGTTCTGGAATTGATGGCGGGTGCCATCGGTACTCTAGACGAACAACATAAAGGCATTTTCTGAGGACCTGTTCATGACAGCAATGATTAACACGGAAAATCTCACGAAAGATTACGGCGCCGGACGCGGCATCAAAAACCTGACCATGGAGGTGCCCGAGAAATCAATCTTCGGTTTCATCGGCCCTAATGGCTCGGGCAAGACGACAACTATCAAATGCCTCTGTGGCCTGATCTTACCCAGCAGCGGCCGCGGTTGGATCGATGGCCTTGAGGTTCTGCCCAAAAATATCCAGCAGATCAAGGCGATGATCGGCTACCTGCCGGACGAATTCGGCGTCTACGAACAAATGAGCGTGTGGGAATACCTCGATTTCTTCGGCGCCGCCTACAAAATCCCACCGGCCCGACGTAAGCAACGGATCTACGAAGTGCTTGAGCTTACAGATTCCTCGCACATGATCGACTACCAGGTATCGTCGCTATCTCGCGGCATGCATCAGAAAATCGGTATCGCCAAAACCATGCTGCATGATCCCAAAGTACTGATCCTCGACGAACCCGCCAATGGCCTCGACCCGCACGCCCGTATCGAAATGCGCAAGACCATCCTGCGGCTCAAGGAAATCGGCAAGACAATCATGCTGTCGTCTCACATTCTGCCCGAACTCAGCGCTATTTGCGACCGGGTCGCAATCATCGAAAAAGCAGAACTGCTGATTCAGGGGACCGTCAAGGATATCACCCGCTCATTGCAGGAAAAAATTCAATTGCTCATCGAAGTCGACTCCGACCTCGACTTTGCGGTAAAGGCGTGTAAGGAGTTCGACAACGTTGAGGACGCTTTGGTCTCGGTCAACGAAATCCGTGTTGAGTACCGTGGCAATCGCACGCAAATCGCTGACCTAAATAGCCATCTCGTCAAAGCCGGCGTGCGTGTCCAGTCGATCAGCGAAATCGAAGTTGACCTGGAGAATGTCTTCCTCACCGTAACCGGCAAGCATGAACAACGACAGGATGCCGAGACCAGAGACGACGACAAGGCTGACGACGAGGCCCGCGAACGCATCCTCAACAGGATGGGCAAGGAGAAATAGTACCTGCGGATTTCGTCTCAGCCCGTTTACTTTCTGGCAATCTCCTATATACTCTCTATAAAGGCCGGCACCAAGAAAACGATCATGCTTTGGCGCTTGTAGGGAGGCTCCTCACCGATGGATCCTGAAGATCCCGTTCACGAGATAGAAGAAGAACAGTACATGGCTGAGGTCGAGCAAATCCTCCTCGCCTATCGCCAGCAGAAGCTGCGAGAACACCTCGTTGGCCCGATCGTTTCGTTCGTGATGCACATTGTCATTCTGCTGCTGCTCACCGTGTTTGTCGTCGGCAAGGCACAGCGCGAGCCCTTGCCTGAAATCGAAGTGACTATGGAAGAGGTGCCGATCAAGGAGCTCGAACCGCCAGCGATCGAAGAGATCGAGCAAATGGAGGACGAAGTGCTCGACGAAGCACCGGCGATGGATGTCGATGTACCTGATGTGCCGAT
The DNA here is from genome assembly GCA_963580095.1 of Lentisphaeria bacterium. Lineage (GTDB taxonomy): Bacteria > Verrucomicrobiota > Lentisphaeria > JABSQK01 > CAJWLW01 > CAJWLW01. Next base: position 5,263 of record CAUZJQ010000096.1, read on the forward strand.
CGAGAACACCGCGGTAGCGGCACTCGAAGATGCCAGTGAAGAAGCGCCGGAAAGTGATGACAATTTCGACATGGACGACATGCTCGATATCCTGCCGACCAAGACTCCGCTGCAGCTCAGAGGGTTGTACGGCGGCCGCACGGCCAAGGGTCGGCGAGCGAATCGAGAGAGGTTCGGGGGCAACGCTCGTGGAGAGGACGCGGTGCTGCGGGCCTTGCGCTGGTTGAAGAAGGTCCAGGCAGCCGACGGGTCGTGGGAGAACGAAGCGTTCACAGGGCTGGCTCTGCTGTGCTTTCTGGCGCACGGCGAAACACCACAGTCTGAGGAATTCGGCATGACTGTGCAAAAGGCGATGCAGTGGCTCTCGGGCAAGGTCCCGGTACAGGGTGCCAGCCACGGTTACGCCAACGGCATCGCAACGTATGCCCTGGCGGAGGCCTACGGCATGACGCAGATTCCGTTTCTGCGCCAGTCCATGGAAGCCGGGCTGGAGGTAATCGTCAAGGGGCAGCAGTCCGGTGGCGGCTACAACTACGCTTACGGGCAAACAGAGCGCTGGGACCTCTCGGTAGCCGGATGGCAGTATCAGGCGCTGAAGGCGGGGTATGTCGCCGGCGCCAATGTCGAAGGTATCGACGCAGCGATCAGCAAGTCCAAGAAATTTCTCAAGGACGTGGCCTATGCCGACGGCAAGTTCGGCTACAGCTCACCGGGCAGCGGCGGCAACATGACCGGTGTCGGTACGGTCGCCTTGCAGCTGCTCGGTGATGGCGCCACCAAGGAGGTGCAAGCCGCGGCGAACACCATTCTGTACGAACGCCTGCCGGGCTACCACTGGGATAATTCCGGCTCGTCGCTGTATGGCTGGTATTATGATACCCAGGCGATGTTCAATCAGAGTGGCCGAAGCTGGCGACAATGGAACGATAAGTTCCAGAAGGTCTTGATCAATGCCCAGGACAAGGAAGGTTGGTGGAAAACCGGCGCGGGCGGTCACGGAAACAGTAAGGTTTTCGACACCACGCTGTGCTGCCTGCAACTGGAAGTGTACTACCGCTACCTGCCGACGTTCGACATCAATAAGATCAGAAACCGGACCGCAAAACGCAAAGGCCTGATTGAAGAGGAAGACAACGGTGAATTCGACGATCTGATTATTGACTGATCGAATACGCCACAGGCGCTAATCCCGCAGCTCAATAGTTGCCATTGCGAACTTCGAAATGCGTTGGCTTACCAAGCGACGCTCCACCGATCTTGATCCAGTGCGCGGTCCACTCGATCAGACGCTGCAACGATACAGTCGGATAACCGAACAAGTCGGTGGCGGCCTCCGAGTTGCTCAGGAGAGCCGTTGAGCTTTCTGTGCCGACCAACTCGGCAGGCTTGCCGAAGATCCCTGCGAAAGTCTCTGCCACCAGACGTACCGACACCGTCTCCGGACCCGTGACGTTAAGGATTGTCGGCGGCGACGCGCAGTGCGCCAGCGACAACAGCGCCTGTGTATTGGCGTCCCCCTGCCAGATGCAATTAAAGTAGCCGCTATCCAGTTCCACGACCTGGTCGTTAAAAACCTTTGTGCCGATGTCGAACAGCACGCCATAGCGCAGGTCGACAGCGTAGTTCAGGCGAAAAATCAGCACCGGCGTTTCGTTTTCGAGGCTACCCCACATGAACACCCGCTCACGTCCAAGGCATGACTGAGCGTACTCACCGATCGGCGCCGGTGGCGTCGTTTCCAGAGCGCCGGCCGACGTGACTGCTACCAGGGGATAGATGTTGCCTGTCGAAAACGCAACAATGCGGCTCTCGCTGAAATGATGCACAACATTCGCTGGAATGACCGTGTTTGAGGCCCATGTCATCGCTTCGCCGCCGTCCGTACCGAATTTACGGCCGGCCATGTAAACGATGTTCGGCACCTGAGGCAGACGGTCGACGGAAAAGCGATCGAGCAAATCGCAACTGATGCACTGCAGACCAGCCGCCGTGAGTTTGTCGCTCACGGCGCTATCGGAGAAGCGGGAAACGCCAATGATGTTCTTCTCGACGCCCGCTGCCTTGCAGGCGCGTACCGCTTCGATCCCCAGGGAGATGCCCATCTTACCGCCGATGCCGAGAATCATGATGTCGCCTTCGAGCGATTTCATCATCTCGATCAGTACCGGCGACGGCATCGACATCACGTCATCAAGTTGATCTTCCGATTCAATAAGTTCTGGGATGTCCATATACGGATCCTATTTTTCGAGCCATTCAGCCTGCTTCGCCAGACGCATGAGGTGTTTTGCTTCGTTCTCGGTGAGTTTTTCTTCAGCTTCGATCTGCTCTTTCAGATAGCGTTCGTGCTCCGACCGGGACAGGGCCACGACGACGCTGCCGTCATCACTACGTTCGAGCAACATGCCGGCAACTTCCTTCCCGGAGAACAGCTTGAAACGCGTATCCGGATACCAGATGGTGAGGAAGGCCCCCACCGTCTGTCCCGGACGCACGCCGATAAATTTTTGCGCAGTCTCGCCGCCGTACTCGACATGTACACGATGGCGGCCGGCTTTGAAGCCGGAAAGAAGAAAAGGCTTGGATCGTCTCATGCCATCTCGGTTGCCTTTGGTAGCGCCCTTGAACGAATTGTCGACAAAAACCTTGGCACCCGGTGGAATCGTGACAATTTCAATATCGCCCATGACCGGGGTCAGATCGACGAACACAGCGTTCGGTTCGTCCTCGTCGACATCTATCTCGATAAGCTCCGGTTTGTAGTACAGTCCGAAAACACGCAACTCGTAACTGCCGGGCGTCATGCTGTCGAGCATCAGCGGCGTCTGCCCCAGAAGTTGCGGCCCGTACTGAACGGACATGTGCGGCGGGTCGCTCCGAATCAGGCAGGTGCCGTTCTTTTGCGTCAGTGTATAAATCTGCTGATCCCCGTCATTCGGTACATCAGCATTGACGGACAACCCCTCGAAGCCGTATTTGGCGAAAGAAACCCTGTATTCCCCCGGAACAAGAGCGCCAAGGTAGACCGGTGTCCTGCCACGCCGTTTGCCGTTGACAGAAACTCTGGCGCCTGGCGGTTCAGTCGTGACCCAGAGGTAGTCCACGGGAATGTTGTTGTCGCTGGGCGGGCTGTTGTGGTGCACCGGGTCCTCGGGACGCAATGGCTCCGGCTCAGGCGGGCGGATGCGGACCGGCACGTCATCCACGGAATCCGCATCGTCCATCTCTCCGGGATCGTTGTCGGTCCCCGCCCAATCCATTTCGTCGTCTACGAAATCGTCCTCGAACGGAGCATCCGCGAACGTGCTATCGACGTCGGTGGTCGTGTCGTCGGTAGTATCGTCGCCACGGTCCAGTGTGTTTCGACCTGTGTTGTCGGGATCGGTTTGGCCAAGGAGCGTGTTGCCAGTGTCCGGGGCTGCAATCTGCATCGCGGCCGCGCCATCGTCCTGACCGGCAACGGCCTGCTCATCAATCTGGGCGGCCGCAGTGCCGGAGGATTCGGAACCCGGCAAGATAAGCGCCAGGACGATCACACAGGCAAGCACCAGCAATCCCCAGACAACGGCGCTGGTCCAGCTACCTGCCGGCGAACGGTCCGGAAGCTCAACGGCCGCGGCCGTCGCTGCCAGGGCAGTTGGTCGGGGTGCCGACGCTGGCGCTACGTCGTCATCGATGAATTTCAGGCACGTGTCGCTGATAGTGATACGGTCACCGGGCTTGAGCGTCGCGTCCTTGACTTTGACACCGTTGACCAGGATGCCGTTCGTGCTGCCCAAGTCAACGATGACGAAGCGATCACCTTGGCACCGGATGATAGCGTGCTCGCGGGAGGTATTGTCGTCGTTTAGGCGCAGTTGACAGTGGTCTCCGCGGCCGATCAAAAATTCGCCCGTGTTGATGCTGACCGTGCGGCCGGCATGGCGGCCGCTGCTGTATTTCAGTTTTGCGTCCATGTCATCATGCTGCCGGCGGTTTGGTGCGAATCAGGGTTGCTTCGGAAACTTCAAATCCGGATTCCAGTGCCTCGCCGAGTTCCTGGACAAAGTCAGTGGCGCGATCGTCGAAAAAGTGGATTTCCCCGTTGCTCGTGGCCAGAGTTTCGACGCGGGCCAAGTGCGTTTTCTGGTCGCCTCGACCACGGTCGAGAAAAACGTCGTAAGTCTTGCGTGTCCAGCCGTCGACAAACAGTTTCAGGTCGTGTTTCTCGCAGAGCTCACGTAGCAGTGCGTCGAGTCGCGCGTATTCTTCCGAGGATTGTTGAACTTTGACCATGGGGGCACTGTTTGTCCAAGTTGACTTGTTATCGGCGTTTGAGGCTCAGGCGCGTTTGACGTTCGAGTTTATTCAGCGCGCCCTCGAGCAGCACCAAATCGTCTGCTTTCATGCGGTCGGTGAAAAGAACCCCGTCGAGATGGTCCACCTCGTGCTGCAGGCAACGGCTCAATAGCCCGCCACACCGGAAGGCGACCGTAGCTCCGTTCACAGTGGCAGCATCGAGTTGGACAAACTCCGAACGTACAACCCAGCCGCGGATGCCGGGCATGCTGAGGCAGCCCTCGTTGTATTCAAAAATTTGCTCGGAAAAAACGCTCAATTGCGGGTTGACCAGGACCATGGGCATCTGCTTGAGTAACACCAGTTCACCAGGTGTGTTGCTGAAGGGCGGGGAATCTTCGGTGTCGTTCGGCGTCGGGACATTCAGAGTAACCATCCGGATGTTCTGGCCGACCTGCGGCGCTGCCAACCCAATGCCTTCCTCCTCGTCCATCGTAACGAGCATGCATTCGGCCAGTTCTTCGACTGCCGCATCGACGACTTCGACCGGAACAGATTTTTCGCGTAACACGGGGTTTCCGTAGTTGCACATGGGCAGCGATTGCACAGTTTCAGTTTTCCTGCCAAACAGGCTCATTTCCCGATTCTCCCTAATGGTACTAATTTGCTTAAACCCCGACTAATTTACAAGGCCCCGCCGGTCTCGGAGCGCGCGCTTCGTACCGCTGCAACGGCCGAGCGCAGGTTTTCTCAACCGCGACAACCGCAAACCGCAGAGCTTCTGAGACTCATGGTCCACGAAATACACATTGTCGGTGCCCGTCAGCATAATCTCCGGAACATCAATGTGACGATACCGCGTGATGCCCTTGTCGTGATCACTGGTCCGAGCGGCTCCGGAAAATCCTCACTGGCGTTCGATACGCTTTACGCTGAAGGCCAGCGGCGCTATGTCGAGTCACTGTCGACGTACGCGCGGCAATTTCTCGATCAATTGCAGAAACCACTGGTTGACCACATCGACGGCCTGTCGCCGGCGATCGCCATCGAACAGCGTTCAGCAGGCAGCAGCCCCCGGTCGATCGTCGCGACCTCGACCGAAATCTACGACTATCTGCGGCTCCTGTTCGCGCACATTGGACATCCGCACTGCCCGAAATGCGGGCTGCCAGTCACCGGCCAAAGCCCGCAGAAGATCTGTGACCGGCTCCAGGCGTTTGGCCCCGGCCGGAAAATCATGCTGCTGGCCCCCCGTGTGCAAGGCCGCAAAGGTGAGCACAAGGACGTACTGGCGCAGATCCAGAAGGAAGGTCTGGTCCGGCTGCGCGTCGATGGCGACATCGTGCGCCTCGAAGACATGCCGGTGCTGAAGAAGAACGTGACCCACGATATCGAAGCAGTGATCGACCGCATCGTCACCGGCAGCCTCGACAGCGGCCGCCTGAACGACTCGGTCGAGCGCTGTCTGCGGCTGGGAGAGGGCTACATCAAGCTGCTCATCGAGGACGAATCGACGGCGGGCGGCTGGCGCGAGGAATTGATCAGCGAACACCTCTCCTGTGCCGATTGCGGCATCAGCATCGGCGAGCTGCTGCCGCGGAATTTTTCGTTCAACAGTCCGTACGGCGCCTGTCCGGACTGCCATGGTCTCGGCATCCAGAATATCGTCGATGAAGCCAGCATCATCGATACCGAACAGTCCCTTGCGCAGGGCGCGGTCACGCTGTGGCAGGCTGGCCCGCGGCGCCTCGTGACGTACTACCGGCATGTCTGCAAGAGCTTGGCCGCACATTACGATTTTTCGCTCGACACACCCTTCAAAAAACTGCCAAAGAAAATTCGCGAGATCATGATTCATGGTTCCGGTAACGAGGACATCGAATTCAGCGTGCGTGTAGCGGGACGGCAGCGACGCGTGATTCGGCCGTTTGAAGGCGTCGTCACCAACCTCAATCGACGATTCCTCGAGTCGGACAGCAGCACCATGAAAGAGCGGCTGCGCAAGATCATGGTTTCACGCCAGTGTCCCAGTTGCAGCGGCTACCGCCTGCGTGCTGCGAGCCTCGCGGTCACCGTGGCCGATCGCAATATCTCCACCGTTGTCGGCCTTAGCATCGATGCTGCCGGCGCATTCTTCGACGAATTGGACCTGCAGGGCGAGGAAGCTGTCATCGCCGCCGAGATCATCCGGGAGATCCGTTCGCGCCTGGGCTTTTTGCACGCCGTCGGTCTCGGCTACATAACCCTGGACCGGGTAAGCAACACTTTATCCGGGGGCGAGGCCCAGCGAATACGCCTGGCGACGCAGGTAGGCAGCGGCCTGGTCGGCGTGCTGTACGTGCTCGACGAGCCCAGTATCGGCCTGCATCAACGTGACAACCAACGGCTGCTCGACACGCTTGGTCGGTTGCGGGATCTGGGCAACACGGTCATCGTTGTCGAACATGATCTCGAAACGGTGCGAGCCGCCGATCATGTGATTGACCTCGGACCACGCGCCGGGATTCACGGCGGCGAAGTCATCTGTTACGGGACACCGGCAACAATCGCCAAGTGCAGTGCGTCGCTCACCGGTCAGTACCTCAGCGGTGCGACGGCTATCGATGTGCCCCAGCAGCGTAACACCGGCAACGGTCGTAAGCTGCGGCTCATCGGTGCGGGCCAGAACAACCTGAAGGATGTCGATGTCTCAATCGGGCTCGGCCAGTTCTGTTGCATCAGTGGCGTCTCGGGATCCGGTAAGAGCACCTTGATCAACGACATTCTTGTGAAGGCGGTGAACCGTCACTTCAAAATCGGCCGCGAGACACCGGGCGTCCACAAGGAGGTGCAAGGCCTGGAGTACATCGACAAAATGATCGTTGTCAATCAGAGCCCGATCGGTCGCACACCGCGGTCAAACCCGGTGACGTATACCGGTGCCTTCGACCAGATCCGCACACTCTTCGCCCAGGTGCCCGACTCACGGGTGCGCGGCTACAAGCCCGGTCGCTTCAGTTTCAATGTCAAAGGCGGCCGCTGTGAAGAATGCCATGGCGACGGCATCCGAAAAATCGAAATGCAGTTTCTCCCCGACGTCTTTGTGCAGTGCGAAGCGTGCAAGGGCAAACGCTACAATCGCGAAACTCTGACAATCCTATACAAAGGCCGGAATATCGCCGAAGTACTCGACATGACCGTCGAGGAGGCGGCACATTTCTTCCGCGCCATCCCGCGGGTGCACCGCATCCTTCAGACTTTGTTCGACGTCGGTCTGGGGTACATCCATCTTGGCCAGCCGGCGACAACGCTGAGCGGTGGCGAAGCACAGCGGGTCAAACTCTCCACCGAGCTGGCGCGCAGCCAGAAAGGCCACACGCTCTACATCCTCGACGAGCCCACGACGGGGCTGCATGTCGATGATATCCGGACGTTGCTGGACGTTCTGCGGCGGTTGCGGGACCATGGCAATACGGTCCTGGTGATCGAACACAACCTCGACGTCCTCAAGGTCGCGGACCACATCATCGACCTCGGTCCCGAAGGCGGCGACGACGGCGGCACAGTGATCGTCGCGGGCACCCCGGAAGATGTGGCGCGCTGCAAGAAAAGTTACACCGGACAGTATCTCGCCAAGGTGCTGTAGACGGTGGCAGCACGTGACTACGAGCGCCAGTCTCGTGAATCAAGCGTCATCCACGTTCAGACCTGCCGTATACGGAATTACCCCTCGTGAACTCGTTCGCCTTTGCTCAGGCGTGCAGCGACAGTGATCAGCTGCAGGCTTGCCCGGGCTGTGGGGCATATTGCCGAGAGATTGCGGGCGATACCCACCAGAATGTGCGATGCCTGCGGTGTATGCGGCTGGTCGGCGACCTGGCTCACAGCGGCCTCTA
>CAUZJQ010000097.1:0-13365 GCA_963580095.1 Lentisphaeria bacterium
GCCTGCTCCGCCGCGGTGTTGTCGTTGCGAAAACCAGCAAGGACGAGCACCTTTTTCGGGGCGAGGGGCACGGTGGCGTACATTATGTCTGGTGGCATTTTCGTGTCAGCAAGCACGACAACAAGATCCGGGTCTGGTTCAATGATCAAAAGCTGTTTGACTTTATTGATCCGCAGCCGCTAAATGGTGGGCACGTCGGATTCTGGTCGGTGCGTAACGGTTTTACCGTCTCCCGCTACAGCGTTGCCGCGGCGCAGTTCGAGCGCGCACCGCATTTCCTCTACGTCGCCAATGACAATACGGCCGCAGCGGCGATCTGGCAGCCGCTCAAGGACGATGATGTGCACGTCACCCGGGAACGTGAAGGGATGACGCGCGTTGCCTTTAACGGCGGTACGGGGTTTCACGCTGTACGCCACGTTTTCGACTCGCCGGTGAAGCTGCAGGATACCCCCGTGCTGCATCTGAAACTACGCTGCGATGAGAAGGTCTTTGTCAACCTGCACCTCGATATAGATGGTAAGCCCTATCTGCTGCAGCACAACGCGCCGGTGAGTCGGACGAAGTCGCTGCTCACGCCGGCCTTCGAGACAGGTGAGCAGTTTCAGAAGCGCGAGCTCGATTTTCAGGGGAGAGACAAGACGCTTTTACTCGGAGCCACTGGTGGCCCCGAGTATGCCGGAGGTACGGCAAACATCCGCTTTGATATCCTGCAGGCTTTGCGGGTACACGGAATCGAGGGTGGAGAGTTGCGGTCGATGACCGTGGGCAACACCAGCAACGAGGGCTATCTGCTCGCCGGTTTCGGCGGCAACCCGGCGCACAGCGGTTATGAGCTCGGCGAGCCTGAATTCCATCGGTAACGCACCGGCAACCAACGGGGCGCCTGAGGCGCCGCCGATCTGGCTGACCGGTATTGGCGCACTGGTCCTTCTGACCGCCTGTTCGCAGACGCGTCTTGGATCTGTCCCTGTCGCTACTGTCGTGGTCTTCCTCGGCCTGTTCGTTGTCCTTGTCTTTGGGCGCCGCCACTTGTCCACTCCGTTGTTGCCGTGGACCCATGGCATCATGCTCGCCGCTTTGTGTCTGGGGCTGGCGGGGTTGAGCCGTGCCGAACTCGGTGGCGGACTCCGGGAACTTCTGCAGGCCGCCGAGGCTTTCGTTGTTGCCTGGTATCTCTTCACGATTTTGCGCCGTTCGCAATTTCCTGAGATCTGCCGGGTAATTGCCTGGATTGTACTCTTTCTCCTGGTTGCCGGTCCCAGCGGCTGGTACAGGTTGGCGCCTCTGCAATTGAGCGATGCAAAATACGCCGCGCTCATTGTCATTGGCACACCTTTTTTATTGGCTCACTTTGCCGTTGCCCGGCCGCGATCGATCGTGCCGGTGGCGCTGCTGGCGGGCGGTATGGTGGGCATCGCCTTTGTGGATGGCGGCATGCTGGTAGCCTGGGCCCTGGTCACGGTGATTACGCTGGTGCGTCTCGCCGGTCTACGCCGGTTGCCGGTGGCGGTTGGTGCTGTGGCTCTGATGCTGGCAGCCTCCGTGTGGGCAATGCCGAAACCGATGGCATGGCATACCTTGTGCCCGGCATATGACGGGGAGCATACGCGGCGATTGTACATCGAGTATGAGGCGGCGCTGCTGGCGCCACGTGACTACCCGCTCGGTGGTGGCCTCGGCCGGTACATCAGCCGTATCAACTATTTGCGGCTGCAGGTGCCGAAACTGCCGCACCCTGCCGAGAACAAGATCCGCACCGACAGCAACAGCCAGTTTGCCGTCACGTTGGTGGAATCGGGATGGCCAGCCGTGATCGTACTGGTGGTGCTTCTGCTGTTGGCGACGTTTCGACGGTCCGATGAGGCTTCAGATGCCGTGGCGTCGCCTGGGCATGTAGCTGCGACTACCGCGGTGCTGGGGGTGCTCCTGGCGGCCTGCTTCTGCACCGTACTGTCGCGCGGGACCGATGTCTGGGTCGGTGCGGTCCTTGGTCTGGCCGCGGTGCCGGCAGGCGATCGCGGGCGTTGGGCACGGCGCTTGATCCTGCCGGTCGGGATGTTCGTTGTCGTGTTGGTGGCGATTGGCAGCGTCGCGACTGACCATGCTGATCCACTCGCTCACATCAGTCCGCTGAACCGCGCCGCGCAGCAGCTCTGGCACAAAGAATTTACCTATGACAAGGCGCTGGTGGCGCGCGCCGACTATATCACCGAATACGGGCTCCCGGTGTTCGAGCTGTCGACCGCACAGGCTGTGAATGAAGAGTTCACGGTCCATATCGAAGCCGAGGATTACGATTTGATTTCAGGTGGCTTCCGGTTGATCAAGGCCAACGATGCCTCTGGGGACCGGGTCCTGGCAATTCCGTCGGACGCAGGCAAGGCAATAGGACGCGCATTGTACCGGTTCCAGGTTCCCCAAGAGGGAACCTACCGTTTCTCGGCACGCGTCATGTGGCAAGATGGTTGCTCGAACAGCATTGCGTTCGCGATCGGCGACACGCGGGGCTTTGTTAGCAGTGAGCTTTTCGGCGTCTGGCATGAACTGACCAGCCGTCAAACCTACGAACTGCCGGTTGGCCCGGTTGAGGTGACGATCCAGAATGTCGAAGATGATGTACAGATCGATTATATGCGCTTGGTCCGCATCGGGCCAGGGGCGGCAGCTTCACCTTGAGCGATGACTGTCGACGGTTGTGCTGGCGGTTTGTTATGATAAGCCGTCGACTATAGAGTATCTGGCAGGGCATTACCTGCGTACTGATTTTACACGCTTTTCAGCTCTCCAACTCCCCAGTCATCTCCTATGGCGAACGACGATACTACCGACAGCGACGCCGAAAGTATAATCGAAGCGTCGGAGGCTGAGATCCTCGATGAGGAACCAGTGTCCTCCAAGGCGGACACTGCGGATCCGGGTGACGGCGAGCGACTCGGCGAGTCGACGGCGATTCTCAGGGCTTCTGAGTTGCCAGAGGAGATCACCCTTATCTCGGGTACCAACAAGCCCGTTTTCCCTGGCATGGTTTTTCCCGTTGTGCTGAACAACGAGGAGCTTTCAGAGGTCTTTACCAAGCTTGCCAAGGAGAATAAGTCGATTGGTTTCGTGCTGGCCCGTGAGGATGCCGAATCGATCGATCCCGAAGTTATCCGCAACAGCTTGTACAGCATTGGTACCCTGGCGAGGATTGTCAATTTTGAGCAGGGAGAGGACGGCACTGTCAATGCACTGATGCAGGCCATTAAGCGCTTCGAGATTCAACGCATTCGAGTGGTAGGCGAGGAAATGTGTGCGCGGGTGATCTACATCAGCGATCCGGAGATCGCTGAAAACAACGACCAGATAAAGGCCCTGGCGCTGGCGATTATGAGCACCATGCGTGAGTTGATGACGTTCAATCCGATTTTCTCCGAAGAGATCAAGATGTTCCTGTCGCGTAACACCTGGGAAAACCCCGGACAGTTGGCGGATTTCTCGGTTACTATGACTTCGGCTGATCCGGACGAGCTGCAAGAGATCCTCGAAACAATCGATATCGAGGAGCGCATGAAGAAGGCGCTGTTCCTTTTGCGCAAGGAAATCGATATCAACCAGCTCAAAGAGAAGATCACGCTGCAGATCGAGGAGCGGATCACCCAGCACCAACGCGAATTCTTCCTGCACGAACAGCTCAAGGCGATCAAGGAAGAGTTGGGCATCGAGAAAGACGACAAGGCAGAAGAGCTCAAGCGCTATGGGGAACGCGTCAACGAACTGGAGATGAGCGAAGATGCGCTGGTTCGCGTCGACGAGGAACTCGAGAAACTGCAGCTTCTCCCGCCGCAGTCGCCAGAGTACATCGTGGTGCGCAATTATCTCGATTGGCTGACGCAGCTGCCTTGGGGGATCCTGACTACGGACCGGTTGGATATTCCGGAGGCGCGCCAGATTCTGGATCGCGACCACTATGGCCTGGACGACGTAAAGGAGCGCATCCTCGAGTTCATCGCCGTTTCGAAATTGCGCGGCTCAATGGGCGGCTCGATCCTTTGTCTGATCGGCCCGCCCGGCGTTGGCAAGACGTCGCTGGGGCGGGCTGTGGCGGAGTCAATCGGTCGCGAGTTCTTTCGCTTTTCCCTCGGCGGCATGCGTGATGAAGCCGAGATCAAAGGGCATCGTCGCACCTATATCGGTGCCATGCCCGGCAAGATCATCCAGACGATCAAAAAGACGGGTTCGCAGAACCCCGTGATCATGCTCGACGAGATCGACAAGATAGGCGCCTCCTTCCACGGCGATCCAGCATCGGCATTGCTGGAGGTTCTCGATCCGGAGCAGAACAACTCGTTCCACGATCATTACCTCGACTTGCCGTTCGATCTGTCGAAGGTCCTGTTCATTGCCACAGCCAACGTGCCTGACTCCATTCCCGGACCGCTGCTCGATCGTATGGAAGAGATCCGGCTACCCGGGTATATCACTCAGGAAAAACTGCAGATTGCCAAACAGCATCTGATCCCCAAGCAGATCAAAGAGCATGGATTGAAACGTGCCGACGTGGGATTTCGCCAGGACGGGATCAAATGCCTGATCGAAGGCTATGCCCGTGAGGCAGGAGTGCGTGGCCTGGAGAAGTGTATCCGTACGTGCCTGCGCAAAGTAGCGGCGCGCAAAGCCGAAGACCCGAAAGCCGATCGCGTCGTCCTGACACGCCGCCAGATAGAGACATATCTCGGTCGCCCGTCATTTGCCGACGACGTCCTTGCACATCAGGGGACGCCCGGTGTTGTCATGGGACTGGCCTGGACGGCTTACGGTGGCAGCGTCCTGTTCGTCGAAGCCATGGCGATCCCCGGCACCGGTGGTTTTCAGCATACCGGCCAGCTTGGCGACGTCATGGCCGAGTCCAGCACCATCGCCTTTTCCCTGGTCCATTCCAACGCCGCGAAGTACAAGGTCGACGAAGACTTCTTTAAGGAACACAAGATCCATCTGCACGTCCCGGCCGGTGCTACGCCGAAGGACGGACCGTCGGCCGGCATCACGATGGCGGCAGCGTTGATTTCCATGGCGACAGGGCAGCCGGTACCGCCGCACGTGGCGATGACCGGCGAACTCACCCTGACAGGTGCGGTGCTGCCGGTTGGCGGCATCCGCGAGAAAATTATTTCTGCCGAGCGCTCATCGGTTGTCGATGTGATCATGCCTGCGACCAATCGGACGGACTACGACGAGATTCCGGAAAGCGTCCGCAAGGGCATTCACGCCCACTTCGTCGATGACTTCAAGGCAGTCCATCGCCTGCTCTTTCGCGGCGGCCTAGAAAAGCTGCGGGCCCGGCGAAAGGGTTAAGCAGGACGGACGTCCGCCTCCGTCGTATCCCGGCAGCGCGAAGTTGTCCGAGCAAGCGCTGCATGTCGCAAGGATTGTTTGTTGCTGTTGAATATTGGTCATCGTCGCAGATTGATCAATATTGACATATTCTCTTTCTGCATCATCGATTTCCACCTTATGTGATATCTGCGTTGAAAGTTCTGATTTGTATCCCGACGTATAACGAGGCCGAGAACATTGCCGGCATTGTCGAGGCCATTTTTTCTTTGGACGTTGGTTTCGATATTCTGGTGATCGACGATGGCAGTCCCGACGGTACGGCCGAGATGGTACGCAAGCTGATGAGCTCGCACGAGCGATTGCAGTTGCTTGAGCGCGAAGAGAAGGGCGGTCTGGCGTCGGCTTATGTTGCTGGTTTTCGTTACAGTGTGCAGCACGGTTACGACGTGGTCGGTGAGATGGACGCGGATTTTTCGCATCCGCCAGAGGCCTTGCGAGAAGTTCGGCGTCTGCTGGAATCCGGAGACTATGACTTTCTCGTCGGTTCGCGCTATACCGCCGGCGGCGGCACGAAAAACTGGGGGCTGGTGCGGAAGCTGATCAGCCGCTTCGGCAGTCAGTATGCCCGGATGATTCTTGGTGTCCCGATCAGAGACATGACTGGCGGTTTCAATTTCTGGACTCGTCGGGCGCTGGAAGCGATCGGTATTGATCGGATCATGGCGGAAGGCTATTGCTTTCAGATTGAATTGAAGACACGTGCTTGCCGGGGCGGTATGCGCTACACGGAATTCCCGATTATATTCGAGGACCGCCGGCTCGGACAGTCGAAGATGTCGAAGCGCATCGTACTTGAAGCCTTTTACAAGGTGCTTCTGCTGCGTTTCAAGCTGTGAACCCGGCGAATAATCCAGGCAACCAACGCGTATGTACAGTCGAGCCCGTACCATCATCATCATAGTAGCCTTGCTGCTGGCTATCCCGATAGTGCTGCTTTTGCAGCGTGGAAGCGACGAGACCGCCGCGTCGTCGCCCCCGGTCTCCACGACAACGTCTTCACGCCGGACCTCCGATCGTTTGCCGACACCTTCCGGCCAGGCGGATGTATCGCGTCCGGCACGACAGCCGGACCGGGTCCATGGCGGTGTCGTCGACAGGCGCTCGACAGTGGCGCGAAGCGAACTGATCCAGTCGCTGCGGGATGCCGACGAGCCCGAACGCGGCCGTATTTTCGATGCGATAGCAGAAGAGTTCGAAATAGCCGACCTCGATACCGCGAGCAATGTCTATCGTCGGTTGTCTGGAATCGATGACCGCGTGGACTTCGTCCGGCGCGTGCTGGCGCAGATCATTGAGAGCAATCCACAGGCGGCCTTGGACTGGATCGATGCGATTGCTTCCCGAGGTATCCGGCCAAAGCTATACGGTGCTTTTGCGGCCGAGTGGTCGAAGATCGACGTCGCAGGTGCCTTGAAGTGGGCCGAGCAGTTGTCTTACGCTCAGCACAGAACCCAGGTCATGGGGGGTATCGCGGAGACCTGGGCGAAGGCGGATCATGAGGCCGCCGCAGCGTGGGCGGCGGCGCTGCCCGGACAGGACCAGCGAATGGTCGTGGATTCGATTGTTGCCGGCTGGTTCGCGGACGAGTGGAAGATGGTTGATTCCGGCGACATAGTCGAGTTTGACATGGCTGATGCCTATGAATGGGCGGCGCAACTGCCCGACAGCCTGGCCCAGAAGAAAGCTTTGGTCGCCGTGGCCAAGAGCTGGGCGTACGTGGACCCGGCTGCTGCTGCTGCATGGGCTGCCCAGTTTCCCCCGGGGCAAACCCGCACCAATGCGATGATCCACGCCGCGTCGACCTGGACGGCACTCGATCCGGCGGCATCGTCTGTGTGGTTCAACGAATTGCCGCCTACAGACAAAAGTACCATCACCGCCTTTTTCAGTATCGCCTCTTCATGGTCTATCAAGGAGCCGGAAAAGACGGCTGAATGGGTGGCAACTATGACCGATGAAGGTTTGCAGGATACAGGGTTCAGGATGGTATTTCGCCAATGGGCCCGGCAGGATCGTGCCGCGGCGGCACGTTGGATCGAGCAATCGAACATGTCCGGCGATCGCCAGACAAAATTCCTTGACCAGCTGGATCAGTCAGCGTTGCTTAACCAACGCTGATGCGGTTGGCTTAACCTGATGCAGCCGACGGATGAACCATCGAACCATTGGCCGCGATCAAGGGGCAGCAGTGAAGAAAATACCATGGAAATTGATCATGCTGGTGGCTGCGTTGGCGGTCATCGTGGCACTTGGCGTCAAGTTCGACATTGGCGATAAGTTGAAGACCTTCAGCGGTTGGGTTGCGGACCAGGGCTTTCTGGGGATGGCGGTCTTTGTTGCCGGATATATCGTGTCGACGATTCTGTTTTTTCCCTGTTCACTGTTGACGATCGGCGCCGGCACGGCGTTCGGTCTGGTCAACGGCACGATCCTCGTGTCAATCGGCTCGACGATCGGTGCTTCCTGTGCTTTCTTGATTTCACGGTACTTCGCCCGTGACGCAGTTTTGCGGATGACCCGGAAATATCCCGGCTTTGGTGCGGTTGATCGGGCCATTGGCGAGGAAGGCGGTAAGATCGTCGGCCTGCTACGGCTCAGTCCTGTTCTCCCGTATAATCTCAGCAATTATTTTTACGGGTTGACGGCGGTGGGATTTGGCCCGTACGTGCTGGCAAGCTGGATCGGGATGCTGCCCGGAACGGTGTTGTATATCTACATCGGTTATATCGCCAATGCTGCAGGAAACTCCAAAGCGGAGACCGTTTTCAAAGTCATCGGTCTGGCCGTGACAATTGTCGTCACGGTGATGATTACCAGGAAAGCGCAGGCGGTGATCCGCGAGTACGACGCGACCGAGGCTCTGCCTGACGAGGGCGAACAGACTTCCTGATTGAAGCGGAACAATTGTCCCGCCGTTATATGCGACTTTGGCAATAGCGATGATGTGTCACAGCATTCTCATTTGCACTATACTGTTGGCGCAAACGCTTCCTTTCATCTTGCTCGTAATCACACTTTTCATCACACTTGTTCATTGCTCTTCGATACGCTGAATACTATTTTTCGATTACAAAGTTGAACGTGGTTTTTACCCGTTTTCGAACTGGCTGTCCTTGGGTGTCGCGTTTCGGTTTGAACCGCCATTGCACGATGGCCCTGTCGATCGCTCGGCTGAAAATTTTGGGTGTCGCAGGGGCGTGGGTGACTTCCCCGACGCCCCCGTCCTCGAAAATTGTGAACTCCACGAGAAAGGCTCCTTCCCGGTCCCGGCGCGCAGCGCTCGGTGGGTAGATCGGCAGCGGCTTATTGATAGCCGTCCACGATTCGAGGGCATCGACGTCCTGCGCCTGTACCAGCGGCTCTGGGGCGGTTGTGTCGAGAGCATCTGCTGTTGGCGTGCTGTTGCTTGCAATGGGCGCCGGCTCTGCAGCGGCAGGGTGCGGTTCGACGGGCGCCCGCGTGGTGAGCTCGGGCAGGGCGGCAAGGTCCGGCAACGGTGCCGGCAGCCGGACATCGAATCGTGGTGTCGGCTGTCTTTGGGTTGTCGGCTGTGCCAGTGGCGGCAATGTCAGCGGTGGTGTTGGTGCGGTTATCGGGACATCCGCGGGTGATTCCGGCGCGGATTGGTCAGGAGCTGGTGTATAGGGCTGGACCCTGATGTCGGTGAACTCATAGACCTTCTCTTCCCCGGCCTCGTTCTGGCCCAGTAACTGCATGAACTGCAGCAGGGCGAAGGCCAACAGTAAACCGGCAGTTCCGGCCAACGTGGCGCGGAGGGCATTGCGATGCAGGCGTCGCTGTGATTCGGCCAGTTTATCAGCATGGTTCGGCATGCAAAAAATCCCGGGGTGGGGCCGCCACTAATATCGTACGCGGCGTCGTTTCGTCGAATGCGACGGTCGGGGTTCTCCTGTGCCGTCATCGGCGTCGTGGAGTGCAGCGATCTGGTCACGCAGCAGGGCGGCCCGTTCGAATTCAAGTTTTTCCGCGGCCTCCAGCATTTCCGCTTCGAGTTCACGCGTCACTTGGCCAACGTCAAACTCTTCGCCGGCTTCGGACATGATCGTGGCCTCGGTCTCCTTCGCTTCTTTGTAGGCGTGCAGGCTTTGCTGAATGGCGCGCTTGATTGTCTTTGGCGTGATCCCGTGTTGCTCGTTGTATTTTGCCTGTTGTTTCCGGCGATCATTGGTGAGGCGCATCATTGCTTTGAGGCTGTCGGTCATCTTGTCGGCATAAAGGATGACGCGGCCATCGACATTTCTGGCGGCACGTCCGGCCGTCTGCACGAGGGCGCGTTCAGAGCGTAGGAATCCCTCTTTGTCGGCGTCGAGAATCGCCACGAGCGCGACTTCGGGCAGGTCGAGTCCCTCGCGCAGCAAGTTGACGCCGATGAGACAATCGAATTTGCCGGCCCGCAGGTCACGCAGGATGTCGATGCGTTCGATGGCGTCGATGTCGGAATGCAGATAGGAGACGCGAATGTCAATGTCCCGCAGATAGTCGCAAAGGTCTTCGGCCGTGCGTTTGGTGAGGGTGGTGACCAGTACGCGTTCTTTGCGTTTGGCGGCGGCGTGTACCTCGGCGATCAGGTCGTCGACCTGACCATCGAGCGGTCGGAGAAAGACTTCCGGATCGAGGAGTCCGGTGGGGCGGACAACCTGCATGATTAGCGACGAGAGTTCGATTTCGTAATCGCCCGGCGTAGCGGAGACATAGATGGTCTGGCCGGTGAGGCTGTCGAACTCGTCGAAACTCAGCGGGCGGTTGTCAAGCGCCGACGGCAGTCGGAACCCGTGGTCCACCAGCGTCATCTTGCGGCTGCGGTCGGCGTTGTGCATAGCGCGCACCTGCGGGATGGTGGCGTGTGACTCGTCGATGATGGTGATGTAGTCATCGGGGAAATAATCGATCAGGCAATACGGCCGTGAGCCTGGTTCTCGTTGCGAGAGGTGGCGTGAATAGTTCTCGATACCGCTGCAAAACCCCACCTCGCGCATCATCTCCAAGTCGTACTGGGTGCGTTGAAAAATCCGTTGCGCCTCTACCAGGCGGCCTTCCAATTCGAACTTCTTCACCTGCTCCTTCATCTCTTCGATGATCAGCGACTCGGCGCGTTTCATTCTGTGTTCGGGCAGCACGAAGTGGGACGCCGGGAAAATGCGGATGCTGGTGATCTCGTCCTTCTCACTGCCGGTCACTGCGTCGCGGCAGCTGATGCGTTCGAGGTTGTCGCCCCAGAATTCGATACGCAGATAATCGTCGCGGTACGCCGGATAGACCTCGACAGTATCGCCGGTCACCCGGAACTCGCCGCGGCCGGGGCTGACGTCGTTGCGGGAGTATTGCAGGTTGACCAGGCCGTGCAGCAGTTCATCGCGATTGAGCTCGTGATCTGCTTCGAGCGCCACCGACATTTCATCCATGTCCTGCGGTGCCCCCAATCCGTAGATGCAGGAGACACTGGCGACGATAATGACGTCGCGTCGCTCCATCAACGAGCTGGTGGCGGCGAGCCGCAGCATCTCGATCTCTTCGTTGATGTGAGAGTCCTTGGCGATATAGGTGTCGGTCTGCGGGATATACGCCTCCGGCAGGTAGTAATCGTAGTAGCTGATGAAATAGCCGACAGAGTTGTCGGGAAAGAATCCTTTGAACTCGCTGTATAGCTGGGCGGCCAGGGTTTTGTTGTGTGAAAGGATAATTGCCGGGCGCTGCACCTGTTCGATCATGTTGGCGAGCGTGAAGGTCTTGCCGGAACCGGTAACGCCAAGCAAGGTGAGATGTTCGCGGCCGGACTGCAGACCGTTGACCAGCGCCTTGATCGCGGCCGGTTGGTCACCGGCGGGCTCGAAGTCAGCGTGAAGTTTGAAGGGCTTCGTCATCGATCGTCGCGGCTATTCGTATTCAGCTCGACAGGTTGTTCTTCTCGACTTTTTCGGAACGGTACAAGGTTGATGCCAAGATAGCTCAGGCAGCCGAAGAAGAAGGCGCTGACCGCGACCTCATCGAGATTGCCGACAATTGGTAGATTATCCGGCAGTTCAAAAAAGACTCCGAAGGAAATGTTTAACAGATACAGGCCGCTGAGCAGTATGCCCGCAAGGGCCGCGATGCGGCGACCGAGCGGCCGAGGCCCGGCAACTGACAGGTCATCGATTTGTTTGTTGCTCATGAGTTGATCGCCCGGCAAAGGTTTCTGTTGATGCAGCGCTCGGACAGCTCTGCGCCATGGATCAAAATTATGGCGTTTGCGGCACGACGTCAAGACCGGCGCTCAGATCTCTGTATCGGGTGGGATTCCATGGCGGATAGTGTTCTGAGTACAGGGCGGGGATGGCGAGCACCGTATTGATATGGCTGTCTTAGCCTTGAAGCGGTCGCAACTGCAACGGCGCAAAGCCGGCTCAACTTTGGCAAGGTTAATTAGGTCGAGCCTTCTTGTGGAGAAAAACGGAGATGAGAGGCCTCGGTCGAATTCTTTTTGTTGCGGTCTATATTGGCTTTACGTTGTTGTCGCATCACGAGTTTGATTATTTACTTGGCTCTGGCTGCATATGAGCGCCCGTATCCTAATCGTCGATGACGAACCCAGCATGCGCCAGTTGCTGCGAACGCATCTGACACGGCAGAATTACGAGATCCTGGAGGCGGCGGCGGCGGAGGAAGCGCTGCCGATCGTCAAGGAAAAGGATCTTGACCTGGTGATCACCGATGTCGACCTAGGCGGCATGACCGGGGTCGAGTTGCTCTCCCAGATCAAGCGGATTTGCCCGGATCTGCCGGTGATTATTATTACCGGAATGCCGGGGATCGAAGATGCCGTCGAGAGCATGAAGGTCGGGGCGGTCGATTATGTCAGCAAGCCGTTCCGGATCGAGCAGCTCAAGGCTGTCATCGCGCAGGCGCTGGAGCATCCGGATGAAACAAATTCGAAGACAAATGCGCCGGAGTCAGAGAATGGCGGGCGAATCCTTGCCGGCTATCAGCTGATCAAGCCTCTTGGTGAAGGCAATGTCGGCACGGTTTACCTGGCCCGCGACCGTGACGTTGACTCGTCCACCATGTACGCGCTGAAGGTTCTCAGGCCGTTTTTTAGGACCGAGGAGACCAAGCGCAACGCGCTGGAACGCATGCTGCGCGAGGCGGAGGCCATTGCCGATCTGGAACACCCGAACATCGTCCGGGTGTTCCAGTACGGCCTTGCGGAAGAAGATCTGGTCCCATTCATCCTGATGGAGTACGTCGATGGCAAGTCACTGCGCGAGGTTATCGCCGACGCGGACGACCTGACGTACATGAAGAAGGCACAGATGATTCGCCAGGTTGCCAACGCCCTCGCAGCGGTGCACAAGCACGATATTTGCCATCGTGACATAAAGCCGGCAAATATCCTGGTCGATGCCAATTACGATACGAAGTTGACGGATTTCGGAATCGCCCTGATGCCGGATTCCAGTTTGACGGTTTCTACGAATATCGTGGGGACCCCGATGTATCTGTCACCGGAGGGGTTCCATTCTTCGAAGGTCGATCGCCGGGCGGATATTTTTTCGCTCGGCGTCGTGGCCTATGAACTGTTCATGCTACAGCGCCCGTTTGTTGCACAGAGTATTGCGCAGTACGCGAACGTCATCCAGAACGACCTGCCGATAGAGCCGCGGCAGCTGCGCCCGGATTTTCCTCTGCGGTTGCAGTCTATTCTTGCCCGGATGCTGAAGAAAGAACCGGACGAGCGCTATAACAATACGGACGAGCTGGTGAGCGACCTCGACGGGTATCTCAAGTCACCGCCTTTGCGTTCGCATATTTTGAAAAAGCTGATTGACCGGCAACCGCAGTGCGATTGGCATCGCAGTTGAGTACGATGCTCGGCCGTACACCGCGTGGCGTTAATCTGATCATTGCTAACCAGCTTCGCAGATCCGGTTAAAACCCGTTGATACGCGGTGCCATTCCCTATCACCGGTGCCCAACTCCGGAGTTTCGTGT
>CAUZJQ010000098.1:0-13339 GCA_963580095.1 Lentisphaeria bacterium
GGCCCGGCCCTGCGCTATGCCTGGCAGGCCACCGAGAAACTGCGCGCCGACGGTGTGGCGGTCGGCATCATCAACACCACATCAATCAAACCATTCGACGCCGACATCATCGCCGAAGCAGCAGCGGCATCGCCGGCAATGCTTGTGGTCGAGGAGCAGACGGTGATCGGCGGCGTCGGCAGCGCCGTCGCCGAGGTGATTGCCGAGCACCGTCTGACGACAGCGTTCCGCCGCATGGGCATTCCCGATCAATTCGTTGAAGACGTCGGCGACTGGACCTACTGCCGAGCCGGCGTCGGACTGGCAATCGACGACGTCATAAGGAATGTTCAAGAACTTACACAAAGAGGTACGTGATGCGGCTGAACGACAAAGTGTGTGCCATCACCGGGGCCGGTAGCGGCATTGGCGCAGCAGCGGCCCGTATTTTCGCGCGTGAAGGTGCCCGGGTCGTCCTGCTCGAGATCAATCCGGAGGCGGGCCGACAGGTCGCCGACGAAATTGGCGACGCCGCGACCTTTATCGAAACCGATGTGTCCGATGCAGCCGCCGTTGCCGCTGCGTTCGAGCATATTTCGACAGATTTTGGCCGCCTGGACGGGTTATACAACAACGCCTCGGTGTTCTGGGGTGAGCACGATGCCAAAGTTACCGAGATCGACCTCGACGTCTATGCACAGGTCATTGCCATTAACCAGCACAGCGTCGTGTACTGTTGCAAGCATGCCATTCCCATGATGATCGCCGGCGACGGTGGCACCATCGTCAACACCGCCTCGAGCGCGGCAATCAGCGGCATCCCCGGGTGTACCGCCTACACCGCTGCGAAAGGCGCTACCGTGGCGCTGACCCGGGCCATGGCAGTGGAGTATGCGCCTCAGAAGGTGCGCGTCAACTGCATCGCTCCGGCCGGAATCTACACGCCAATGATCCGCGAGAGTAACCTCAACGATCCGTCGTTCAACGAGGAGGCATTCCTCAAGCGGACGCCATTGCGCCGCTGGGGGCAACCCGAGGACATTGCCAACACCGCACTGTTCCTGACCAGCGACGACAGCTCTTACATCACCGGCGCGATCATCACCGCCGACGGCGCCATCACGATCATGCCGGCATTCTGAGCACGGACACCGAGTCGCATGATCAATCAGAATTTTCCAGTTGTTTCCCACCGCAGCATCTATTGCCCGAACCAGTGGCCGCACATTGTACGGGACAAAAGCCGGCTGCCGCCGAATGGCGGGAGTGACCAGCGAAAACTGCGAACCTGAACCTGCCAACGGTTTCTTATGCCTCCTTCTCAATTCGATACAATCGTCGTCGGCCTCGGTGTCATGGGCAGCTCGATCACCCATGAGCTCGCCTGCAGGGGCCAGCGTGTGCTGGGTGTGGATCGGGAACGGCCGCCGCACGTGCACGGATCAAGCCACGGTCACACCCGAGTCACCCGCGAAGTGTACGGTGACGACGAACGCTACGTGTCCCTTGTCCAGCGCACCAACCAATGCTGGCGCAAGTTGCAGAAAACAACCGGCACGCAACTGCTGATCGAATCCGGACTGGTGCTGATGGGGACGCCCGATTCGGCACTCATTCAGGACACCGAAGCCAGCAGCCGTGAGCACGGCCTTCCCTGCGATCGGCTCGAGCGCGAGGAGATCAGTCGCCGCTGGCCACAACTCCAGACCGATCCGGACATGTGCGGCCTCTGGGATGCCAGCGCCGGCATCTTGCGCGTCGAGCCCTGCATCGAAACGCTGCTCGCTCAGGCGGAAGCCAACGGCGCAACGCTGCACTGCGACGCCGCCGTCGAAACGTGGCAGGCTGACGACGGCCAGATTACCGTGCAAACCGCCACCGGCGCCTGGCAGGCTCGCCAGCTGGTGATCTCCGCCGGCCCGTGGCTAGGCACGTTGCTATCCGACCTGAATCTGCCGCTGCGCTGCGAACGGCATGTGCAATACTGGTTCGAGCCGAAATCGAATCCCGAAAGATTCGCCCCGGGCAACTGCCCGATCTACTCCTGGCAGTACGGCAACAACATGATCTATGGCTTCCCCGATCTGGGGCACGGCATCAAGGTTGCCCGGCACCATACCAAAGAGTTTGTCCAGCCTGATACAGTGAACCGCGACATCAACGATCGTGAACTCGACGAAGTACGTAGCTTGCTGGAGAGGTTCATGCCGACAGCCAACGGCAGACTGATCGCCCACGATGTCTGCATGTATACCAACACACCGGATCACAACTTCATCATCGACTTCCACCCGGATCATTCGAACGTCCTGATCGTCGGCGGCTGCTCCGGCCACGGCTTCAAGTTCGGACCAGTCGTCGGCGAGCTGTCTGCAGACCTGCTGCAGGGCATTCGCGATCCGGGACTCGATATGTTCAAAATCGACCGGTTGCTCAATCAATCCAGATAGCGCGGCTGTTGCGCAACGTATTCGTCCAACTGCGCGATCAGTGATGCCGCGGCAGACGGCGGTGACTCCGCCAGGTTGTCGACCTCGCCGGGATCGCGGGCCAGATCAAAGATCTCGAGACGCCGGCTGCTGCGACGCGCGTCGGTGTGCAGAATCACTTTCCAGACAGCCGTACGGATCGAGAAAATCTGCCGGTCGTCGCCGCTCAGCGCCTGCCAACCCGCCGGTGTCGTCTCGCTGAAAGCAACCTCGCGAAATACTGTGTCCCCGTCGATCAACGGCAGCAGTGACTGCCCTTCCATCCTCTCGCACTGCGGCAGGTCGAGCATCTCGAACAGCGTCGGCATGATGTCAATCTGTGAGACCTGTGCATCGACAACCGTGCCCGGCTTCAGCCGCGGCGGGTACCGAAGGATCAGCGGCACCCGAATCGACTCGTCGTAGAGTGTCCCCATCAGATTGCAGGAGCAATGGCCGACGTGCCCCCGCTCCATGAGCTCCTCGCCGTGATCGGCGGTGAGAATGATCAGCGTTTCGTCAAGAATGCCCAGCGCTTCGAGTCGGTCCACCCATTCGCCGACCAGGTCGTCGAAGACCCGCACCTCACCATCGTACAGCGCCTGCACAGCACCCCGGTCCTGCGGCTCCAGATCGACGGCAGCAGCCGTGCGGCGATGCGCTTCATCGGCATCGTCGTCCGGCAGCGGATCCGCCTCGCCCGCCTCCAGTTTGCTGATCATGCCAGAGGGATGAACGATCAGGAAGTTCCGCACGACCTCCATCCGCGCCATAGTTTCGGGACTCGGCGTTTCGTCAAGGAATTGTTCGAAATACCCGGCTGGCGGATTGTAGGGCAAATGGGTAGGATATGGTTCCGCATAGAAGAACCACTTGTCGTCCCGATGCCTGTCGAAGTAGGCGGGAATTTCATCGCTCCCGGTGTCGCGCGTGAACCCCAGCGGGGCCCAGCGCATGACCAGCTCACCATCGACGCAGTACCCGGCACGCTCGAGCGAATGCAGCGGCGTCTCGACGCCGTCCCATGCACCGCCGATCCACTGTATGAACCGCTGCGCATCGACGACCCCGTGGGTCGCCGGCCACTGGCTCATCAGCATCGAAACAATCGGCGGCAGCGTGTGGGCAGCGGTGGCAATGGCACAGTCGAAACGCACCCCTTCGCGAGCCAGTCGATCACAGTTCGGCGTCGTGTCGCGTTTGTAGCCGTAGCATCCCATGTGATCGGGACGCAGCGCATCTTCAAGGATCCACAGAACGTTCATAATGCAGCGAATCGCTCTGCCTGGCCGACGATGTCGACGCCGACACGGTCACTCCAGGCATCCAGCAGGCGAGCCGCCAGCGGACCGGGATAGGCATTGCCGATCGGCCGACCATCGATGCAGGAAATTGGCAGGATGCAGAAGGAAGATGTCGTCCAGAACGCCTCGTCCGCTGTGTAGGCATCATACAGCGACAGGTCTTCCTCGACCGCTTCGATGCCCAGATCGCGGCACAGTCCCAACACGTACTGGCGGCTGGTGCCAATCAGGATGCTGCGGGCCTTCGGCGTGTACAGCACACCGTCGCGGGCCACGAAAATATTGGCGCCCGTACCTTCCGCGAGGTTGCCGCCGGTATCGAGCATCAATGCAAACGCGTCCGGATCCGTGCGCACCGCATCGCGCTTCGACAGGAAGTGCGGAAAGCGTGACCGGTTCTTCATCCGCTGATCATAGGACTGCGCCGGCGGCGACCGAAAAAAACTGGTCACCACGTGCTTGCCGGTTCGGTAATAGCGCGCATAATCGCTCTGCGGCAGCGGCGCGGTGTAGCAGATGAGCGTTGGCGTGGAGGGTGCGGCGGCGCCCATCAGCGGCATCGGAAAGCTTTGGCCGGGCGTTACCTGGATGTTCCCCCAGAGATCGTCGTCCGGATCCGTGAACTGTTCGTTGGCTTCCAGAGTCTGCGCCAGCGCCTGGTCGAACTGCTGCTGGTCGAGGAGATCATGCAGCCCGGCATAGGTCAGAGATTGTTCGAGCCGACGCCAGTGTTCGCGCTGCAGGAACCAGCTGTGCTTAAACGTTCGCAGCGATTCGTAAAGCGTGACGCCGTACATCAGGCCGACGTCAAAGATCGAGATCGTCGCCTGCGATTCCGGCACCAGCTCGCCATTGATATATACGTGCCGCTCAGAGGCCATCGCTTGCCCCGGGATTACCGCCCACGCGTTGTCCGACCTCGCGGGCATGAATGCCTGGATATGCGGCCAATTCCCGCAGCAGCCGCTCGAATGTTGCAAAGCGATCGGCAGTGTACATGCAGATCGGATGTGCCAGTACAGTTGCAACGCCACCGGCGGCGGCGATATGCGTGACCTGCTCCATCACTAATTCACCCCACCTCTCGATCGTGAACGACTCACTCGTGGGCTCGCTCGTGAACGACCAGTTCTCGCGCTGTTTTTCAACGTAGGCCGGCGTACGATGGGCGTGATAAAGATGATCATGATCCATTATCACGTTAACTGGATGGGAAATCAAACCGCTTTCGAGCTGTTCGGGATAGAGCTTGTCCCAGTTCAGGTCATCGGAAAGGTAACGAATGCCGTGCCCGTACAGAATTTCGTCGGTGTTGGCATCGTGAACGAAGCCGTGGTTACGCCAGGAGACGATTGGCGCACCCAGGCGTTCCAGGGCAATCTCGCACATCCTGCGCACGTCTTCGTCCTGGTCTTCATAGCTGCCATGCGTACCGGCATGTGAAGTCGAAACACCGCCACTTGCGATCGCTTTCTGTCGCTCACTGGCCGGCCGCGGGAAAGCCTCGAACGTATGCCCGGCGACTTCACAGATCTCCACCGTGGCGATCGGTTCAAACTGCGTCCACTGATCGGCCAGCGTACGCCCGGTCACATACAGCGTGCACTTGACGTCGTACTTCGCACACAACTGCACATATTCGAGGCTGACATCGACCTCGGAGATCGTCTGCCCCTGCTCGCGCAGCCAGAGTTGCTCGTTCGTATCGAGCGTATCGTGATGGGTATCGCCGGTCAGGCAGATCATCGTTGCGCCTTGATTGTGTTATCTTCCGTGGAACGGTTCACAACAGCTCTCGGGCAATGTGGTTGGCGAACAGCAGGCCCCGCCGTGTCGGGCGCAGATGATCCTCGTTGTGCTCAAGCAGATCATCCGCGATCAGGGCTTCGATTTGCAGACTACGCAATTCGAAAAAGTCATAACCGGTACGCTCGCAATACTCCGATCGCCGCCATCCGGCAGTCGTGCGCAACCCGGTCGCCAGAATTTCTGCGGCGCGCGCCGGCGGTGACAGCGAATCGAGCTGCGGCATATCCCCGGCGAACCAGGCATCGAGGTCCGGTGGATTCTGCCAGCGCCCGGCTTCATCGAACCAGCAGGCGGACGGTCCGGCGCCGAGAAATCGATGCCCCTTCCAGATGCGGCAGTTGTGCCGGCATTCATGTCCGGGACGGGCGTGATTTGAAACCTCGTAGCGGTGCATGCCGCAATTCTCCGCAAGGATGCTGTCGGCGGCTTCCCACATAGCGACGAGCCCGTCGTCGTCGCGCTCGCAAACGCCGCGCTCCGCCAGCGGCGTGCCGGGTTCGACAATCAGTGAATAAGCGGACACGTGATCGGGTCCAAGTTCCGAGAGCCGACGGACATCGGCAATGGCGCTTTCGACAGTTTGCTCCGGTGCTGCGAAAATAAGATCACAATTGATGCTGCGAACCTTACACTGACGGAGGTCATCGAAAACCTCGTAGACCCGATTTACGTCGCCGCCGCGCCCAATAGCCTGGCGGGTCTCTTCGGAAAAACTCTGGACACCTATGGAAATACGGTTGACACCACCGCCCAGGAGGATTTCGATCTTGTCCCGGGTCAGCGACAGCGGATTGCCTTCACAGGTGAACTCACAGTCGTCGTGCAGGCTGAAATACCGGCGGATCATTGTCATCAGGCGCAGCAGCTCGCCCGGGGCGAAATGCGTCGGCGTACCGCCGCCGAGGTAGATTGTCGTAAGCCGACCGCAGCGTGCACTCAATATATCGAGTTCGCGTTCGAGTCGGTCGAGGAAACGGCCGCGCAGACTGCGGTCTGCGCCTTCGATCGAGAGGAAGGCGCAATAGTCGCACTTGTGCGCACAGAACGGCAGGTGCACATAGATATCTGAAATGACTGAAGTCGACACAAGCGTGTACCGGTTTGGAATCAAAGATCAGGAAACAGTACCTTACCACATGAAAGTTCACGACAACCCTACACGGCAATGATATCTTCAAACGATACGACCGATGCAGCGAGGCAACACAACAACCGGTTTGCGACATTCATGGCACGCTGGCACTACAGCCTCGTGTTGCTGGTCGCGCATCTCGGCGTTTTTCACATCTGGATGTACGCGTCCTCGCGTACGTCTATAGCTGTCATCGGCGTATCCGTGAGTGCTGCGCTGGTGCTCTACATGCTGCTGATACCGCACTACTTCGCAAACGGCATGGACCGACTGGCGCACGGCATGGTGATCCTCGACCTGCTGCTCGAAGCGCTGCTGCCGGTCATCCATGACCACTATGGCTTCTATCTATGCGCCCTGGCGTTCGCTGCCATCGTCGGATGTCACCGGGCGTGGGTGTTATCTCGACCTGCACGCAGCGACACACCGCAAGAATGAGAATACAGCGTTACATCTGTCTGTTGTTGATGACCGCCACGGTCTCTCTGGCAACGGCTGCCGAGTTCGCAGCGCCAAATATCGTGTACGTCGGTTGCACGGTTCACGACACGCCGTGGCGCGGCGACCTCGAGGCGTGGCGGCACTCGCGAGAGCTGCTCGGTGCGACCTTGACCAAATGGTTCGGCGTCGGCGCCGAACGGCAGCATCACCTGATCAATCCAAGCGCTGATGAACTCGAGACATTTATCACGGAAACGCTGCCGCCGACCCTGCAGGCCAATGACATTGTCGTATTCTACCTCGGCGCACATCACCGAAAAAAAGGCGGCATCCTGCTGGGTGCCCGCACGAAAATTGCCGATCAGCAACTCGGTGAATGGCTGCAGCGGATCCCGCAACGGACGCTGCTGCTGGCGGATGTCTGCTTTGCAACGCGCCTGGAGGACAATGTCGATTTCCCCGACAACGTCATGCGTGTGCATGGCGCGAGTCGCCGGCAAGCAGCAACCGACCTCAACCTGGATGGCAAGCATCGCAAGACCAAACGATTTTTCGAAGCCACGCAACAGGTCGTGAACGAAGACCTCGAGACGCAGGAGACGCTGTTCAGCATCATGGGCTACATCTGCGTGCACGCGATGCTGCAGATGCGGCAGCAGACCGACGACAGCCTGACAGCCAGTACCCTCGCCGAGTTGATGCGATCCGAGCAGGAACGGATGAGGCAGTATACCCGGCGTACATCAAAGACGCCGACCCTGTCGATCGCGAATTCGCAGCCATGGCTGCTGGCCGAACGCCCCCCGGAAACACCATGGCCGTTGGCGAATGACGCACGCAAGGGTCTGAAGGTGTCAACAATCGACGCGATGCTGGCGCTCGACGAGCAGGATATAGACATGGGCTACGGCAATCTGTTGATCGGCAAGCTGTATGATCCGGGAATGGACCTGCCGTATTTTTCCGAGCAACTCGACGCCATGGCGTACGAGCTTCGTGAGCGCATCCAGGACCCGACCGATCGTGACCGCGTGGCAGCTACAATGGCAGACTATATCTTCAACGAAAAAGGCTTCGTGGCAGATGTCGATCCATACGACGAAGACTTCCTGCTCCACGTCCTGCTGGAAACAAAGCACGGGCGCTGTAGTGCGCTGGTGGCATTGTACATGGCCCTGGCGGAACGCCTCGACCTGCCCTTTCAGAGCGTCTGTATTCCCGAGCACATCTACATTCACTGGCCGGCCTCGGCGAACGGCGAAGCTCTGAACATCGAGACGACGCAGGCCGGTGTGATCCTGGCGGACAACGTTTACGCCGAGCGCTGCGGCGGCGAGTTCAGCGAAAAAGGGAAGAAGTTTTACCTGCAGCCGCAAAGCAAGCGCCAGACTCTCGCCGTCCTGCTGAGCCCCCTGGGCAGTGCACTGCGCGAAAAAAAGCGCTACGACGAGGCAATCACCGCCTGCCAACTCGCCATTTCAATCAATGTCCACGACGCCGAGGCGTGGAACAATCTTGGCATGTCCTACCGGCTGAGCGACAGTGGAGAATTGGCCAGGGTGTCGTACAGCAAGGCGCTGGAAGTCAATCCCGACTTCGCGGCTGTGTGGAACAACCTGGGCACCGTCACCGATGACATCGAAGAGCGCATCGGGCATTACAAGAAGGCGGCGGCCCTCGATCCCAACCTGGCAGATGCCTGGCAGAATCTGGCGCGCGCCTATTTCGATAACGACGACTACCAGCTCAGCCTCGCTTGTGTGCGGCGCTATCACACACTGGGCTACCTCATGCCGCAGGAGTTCCTCCTGAAGTTAAAGGCGAAAATGTAGGCGGGAGATCGCATAGCCTTGAACCTCACGGGCTTAATTCATTGGATCCGTTCGGCTCAAATCACGGCACCAGCTTATCGTCGCTCTCGAACTGTACAGGGAGTTAGTCGATGGCTTGAAGCTCCAGCGAGACTTCCCGCTGCCTACCGTCGTTCTCGAGCGAGACCTTGACCGTCTCACCGATTTTGCGCTTGTCGAGGATATTGAACAGGTCATCGCTGTCACTGACCTTCTCGTCGTCGATCGCCACGATCACGTCCCCGAGCTGGTAGCGCCCGAAGTGCCCCCAACGGATTCCCTGGATACCGGCACGCTCGGCAGCGCTGCGACGAAGCACGCCACGGACGATCACACCCTCTATTCCGAGCCGCTCATTCAGGTAGTCATCGATCTTCACGCCGAGCCCCGGGCGAACGACCTTGCCATGCACGATCAATTCCGGCACAACACGATTGACGGTATCCACGGGCACCGCAAACCCGACCCCGGCATAGACGCCGGACGGGCTGTAGATCATGGTATTAACACCGATCAAACGCCCCCCACTGTCCAGAAGCGGACCGCCGGAATTGCCGGGATTGATGGCGGCATCGGTCTGGATGACATCCTGGATCGGCCGGCCCGCCACCGACTGGATTTCACGGCCGAGGCCGCTGATGATACCGGTGGTGAGCGTATGATCGAAACCGAACGGATTACCGATCGCCAGCACCTTCTGCCCGACTTTCAGATCATCCGATGTGCCGATCGGGATGGCATGGAGAACCTCCCTCGGCGCCTCGATTTGCAGAACAGCCAGATCCTTGTCGGGTGAGACTCCGACCAGTTTCGCCTCCCAAACGCTCTGGTCGTCCAACATTACCCGGGCAATCTGGGCGCCACGCAGGACGTGGAAGTTCGTCACGACATGCCCCTGGTCATCCCAAATGAAACCGGAGCCGGTGCCCTGCGGGATCTCAAAAAGATTCCGGCTGAACCGGTCGCGACCAACCCGCACGGTAGTGATATAGACGACCGAGGGCGAAGCTGACTCGAACAACTTGATTGTCTGCCGTTCCCCGGCGGCCAGTGGCCCGCGATCGGCAACCACCCGCGGCACTGCCTGTAGCGGCTCGCGATCAAGCGCCAGAATTGTGCCTGCAATAAACAGTGATACAACGGCGAGTCTTGCTGGTGTCGCCAGAATGAAAAGCTTTTTCATGATCGGGTTCCGGTAAGATTATGAGTGAGGTGGCGAGGGGGTCACCAATGAATCAGACGCCTACAAACGCGGATTGTTCACCGCTCCGCTGCTTTGAAATCAACAAGCGGTACAGTAGAATAACCGATTCTGATTTGCCACTGCAACTGTTAACTGTCGAGAGACATATGGCATCCGACAAACAGATAAACGTCGAGGACATCGCCAAACTCGCGCGGGTCGAACTGACCGTCGAGGAGGCGGCCGAGTTTCAGAAGGAAATCGAGTCGATTCTCGGTTACATCGAAGAGCTTTCCGCTGTCGATGTCGAAGGCATCGAACCAATGGCGCACGCCACGGCAATCACCAATGTGTTCGGT
Source organism: Lentisphaeria bacterium (assembly GCA_963580095.1). GTDB lineage: Bacteria > Verrucomicrobiota > Lentisphaeria > JABSQK01 > CAJWLW01 > CAJWLW01. The sequence continues at coordinate 10,526 of CAUZJQ010000098.1, forward strand.
GAGGACGTGCCAGGTCCTCAGCTTGACCGCGAAGCCGTTTTAGGGAATGCGCCGGAGACACTCGACGACGAACTGATTCGCGTTCCGAAAGTGATCGAGGACGGCGACGGGGGGACGCATTAGTGGCGGACCAGTACGTCCATCAACTGTCGCCCGCGACGCTCTTCGATGCCGCTGCCGAACTAGCCGCCGGCGATGCAACGTCGACCAGCCTGTGCCGCCAGCTGCTGGCGCGACATGAGGCAACCGACAATATCCTGAACGGCTACCGCCAGCTCGAGAGCGACGCGATCCTGGAACAGGCGGCGGCGGCGGATGCCCGCCGGTCGGACGGCAAGCCGATCGGCCCGTATGACGGTCTGCCGATCGCCATCAAGGACAACATCGCTGTCAACGGCCAGCCGTGCGGTTGCGCCAGTCGCATCCTCGAAGGCTACACAGCACCCTACGACGCCACTGTGGTGACGCGACTGAAGGCGGCGGGTATGATCTGCGCGGGCCGTACGAACATGGACGAGTTTGCCATGGGCTCGTCCACCGAAAACAGCGCCTACGGACATAGCTGCAATCCGTGGAATACCGAGTGTGTACCCGGCGGTTCCAGCGGCGGCTCGGCAGTTGCCGTTGCCTCCGGCCAGGCCTTCGCGGCGCTCGGTTCGGATACTGGCGGATCGATCCGGCAGCCGGCCAGCTTCTGCGGCATTGTCGGACTCAAGCCGACGTATGGCCTGGTGCCACGCTACGGACTGGTCGCCTACGCTTCGTCACTCGACCAGATCGGGCCGTTGACCAGCGACGTGCGCGACGCCGCACTGGTGCTCGACATTATCGGCGGCTACGACCCGATGGACTCGACCTCGATCCCAGACACAAGGACTGGGTTTATCGACGCTTTGGACAAAGGTATCGAGGGCCTGCGTATCGGCGTGCCAAAGGAATATTTCGACGTCGATGGGCTGCACCCGGAAGTGCGGCAGGCCAGCGAAGCCGCGATCCGTGCATTCTCAGATGCAGGTTGTGAAGTTGTCGATGTGTCGTTGCCTTCCCTGCGTTACGGCGTGGCTGTGTACTACGTCATCGCCACCGCCGAAGCAAGCTCCAACCTGGCCCGTTACGACGGCATCCGTTACGGCGCACGCTATCCGGACACCGACCTGATGAGCACCTACTTCATGACCAGGGAGAAAGGTTTCGGCAAAGAAGTCAAACGCCGGATCATCCTCGGCACCTACGTGCTGAGCAGCGGCTACTACGACGCCTACTACCTGCGCGCACAGAAAATACGAACGCTGGTGCGCCGTGATTTCGCCGAAGCGTTCAAGAGCTGCGATGTAATCATCGGCCCGACCAGTCCAACGACCGCCTTCCGTCACGGTGAAATCAGCGATCCACTGCAGATGTACCTGACCGACATCTATACGGTGCCGGCCAATCTCGCCGGCAATTGCGGCATCTCCATACCGTACGGCACCGACAGCAGCGGCCTGCCGATCGGCGTGCAACTGATGGGCGACTCGCTGTGCGAGAATAATATTCTGCGTGCCGGCCACTGGCTGATGGAGTCGGGGAAATCATGAAGTACGACGTTGTCATCGGATTGGAAGTACACGTACAGGTGCAGACTGCGACGAAGATTTTCTGTCGCTGCCCGAACCGTTCGGGGGCCGAGCCCAACACCCTGATCTGCCCTGTGTGCATGGGGTATCCCGGCGTTTTGCCGGTGCCGAATCGAGAAGCGGTGCGCAAGACCATCCTTGCCGGTTTGATGTGCGACTGCAAGATCGCCGAATACAGCAAGTTCGATCGCAAGAGCTATTTCTATCCGGACATGCCGAAGAATTTCCAGACCTCGCAGTACGACCTGCCGCTGTGCGGGCGTGGCTACGTTCAGATCGCCGGCATCGGTTTTTCGGGTGAGGAACTGCCCGCAGCAGAGATCGGGATCACCCGCATCCATCTGGAAGAAGATGTCGGTAAATCAACGCACTTCGGGGAGTACAGCGGTATCGACTACAACCGCGCCGGCGTACCGCTGATGGAGATTGTCAGCGAGCCGGACATGACCAGCCCGGACCAGGCGTACGCCTATCTCACTGTCTTGAAGCAGGCCATGCAGTATGGCGGAATCAGCGATTGCGACATGGAGAAGGGCCAATTGCGCTGCGACGTCAACGTCTCGCTCAAACCGGCTGGCCGCACCGAGCTCGGCGCCAAAATCGAACTCAAAAACCTCAACAGCTTCAAGTCAGTACACCGCGCCCTGGAATCCGATATCGAACGTCAGGCGGCAGTCCTCGACGGTGGCGGCGAACTGCTTCAGGAAACCCGCGGCTGGGATGACGACCTTGGCGACTCTTATTTCCTGCGCCGGAAAGAGGGCGATGATGATTATCGCTATTTCCCGGAACCCGACCTCATGCCGATGGCCATCGATAACGCGTGGCTCGAGGAAATTCGGGCACAGGTTCCGGAGACGCCCGAGAAACGCCGCGACCGCTTCGTGGCCCAATACAGCATTCCCGAATACGACGCCGGCGTGCTTACCGCCGATCGGCCGGTTGCTGATTATTACGAAGAAACAGTCAATGCCGGGGCGCCGGCGAAAAAAGCGTCGAACTGGATCATGGTCGAGCTCATGCGCGAGCTCTCACAGGCAAACGTGCCGATCACTGAATCCCCGATCAGCCCAACGGCGCTGGCCCAACTTGTCACTGCGATCGAGAGCGCCGATATCACGGGGCGCCAGGCAAAGGACATTTTCGTGGACATGTTCAAGACCGGCAACGACCTCGAGACCGTCAAGGCCACCCTCAA
>CAUZJQ010000099.1:0-13181 GCA_963580095.1 Lentisphaeria bacterium
TGGCTATTCCGCCGTCAATCAGCATGTGGGCGAGTGCATTTGATTCAGAATCATCGTTCGGCATGGCCCTACCTCATTCCTCTTCTTCGTCGGATTTGGTGATGCGGATAACTTCCTCGAGTGTCGAGACCCCGGCGCCGGCTTTGCGCAAACCATCGTCGCGCAGCGTGCGCATACCGAGCTCGCGGGCACGCAACTTGATGACTTCTGACGAAGCCAAATCAAAAATCAACTTGACGATTGACTGCTCAATCATGAAAATCTCGTAAATTCCGAGACGTCCGCGGTAGCCACGTACACATTCCTGGCAACCCTCGCCTTTCTTGAGCTCGGAATCGGCAAAAAAATCAGTGGGGAGTTCGAGCGACTTGAGTTCGCTTTCGGTTGCCTCGATTGTCTTCGCACAGGCCTTGCAGACCCGCCGCAGCAGGCGTTGGGCCATAATGGCGCGCACGGCCGAAGCTACTAGAAATGGCTTCACTCCCATATCGATCAGTCGAGTAATCGCCGTCGGCGCGTCATTGGTATGCAGCGTGCTGAACACCAAGTGCCCGGTCAGAGCCGCGTTGATTGCAATCTCACCAGTCTCGATATCACGAATCTCTCCAACCATCACGACGTTAGGCGCCTGGCGCAACATAGCACGTAAGGCCCGGCCAAAAGTCATGCCGATAGAGCTGTCACATTGCACCTGATTGATACCGGAGAGTTCATACTCCACCGGATCCTCGGCTGTAATAATCTTCCGATTCGGGGTGTTGATGGTGTTGAGGAAGGCGTACAAGGACGTTGTTTTGCCCGAACCTGTCGGCCCGGTGACCAAGAAAATACCGTCCGGCATGCCCAGGATACTCTCGATAAGCTGCTGATCGTCGTCAAAGAAGCCGAGCTCTGGAATGCCAAGCTGGATGCTGCTTTTGTCGAGAATACGCATGACGATGGATTCGCCATGCACGGTCGGCAGATTGGAGACACGCAAGTCAATTTGTTTACCTGGCATTTTGAACAGAATACGTCCGTCCTGGGGGATCCGCTTCTCGGAGATATCCAGCCGCGACATGATCTTGACACGACTGATAATGTTATTCTGCAGATATTTCGGCGGGTTCTCAACTTCCTTGAGTACGCCATCGATGCGGTAGCGAACACGAAAACGCTTCTCCAGTGGCTCAAGATGAATATCGCTGGCACGGCTGCGGTAGGCCTCAATAAGGATCAAGGACACCAGACGGATGATCGGTGCGTCGGAGTCGGCTTCAGCGATCCGGTCCAAATCGCCGCCTGTGAGCATTTCCGCGTGCTGACCGGTGACATCGACATCACCCGAAGTAACATCGGCAATGAAAGATTCAACGCTTTCTTCCGTGGAACCGTAGTAAAGACCCAAGGCCCTCGTGATGTCCGACCGCTTACATACCATCGCTTCGATATCGGTCTTCAGGATATAGCGGAGTGAATCGAGCGTCTCGATATCGGTCGGATCGGCAATACCAACTGTCAAGGAACTGTCATACCGCATGAGCGGTATAATTTTATAGCGTTGCGCCACTTCCGGCGTAATCGTCTGAACAACATCTTCCGAAAGACTGTAGTTCCCGAGATCAAATGTCTCCATCCCGTACTCGGACGCGAGTGCTCCGAGTGTCTCTTCTTCAGTGGCGTGCCCAAGCATTTCCAAAGCACCAAGGACATCAACAGAACCGTCGCTCGCCTTCTCTCTGGCTTCTTTTGCTTGCTCATCCGTGATCATGCCGACACTCAGCAGCAAGTCGCATACATAATCGGTATCGAGAGCCACTTGGCACTCTCCTATAGTTTCTGCCTCACCAGGTACATCAGAGGGATAGACATACCCCACCCGGAAAAGCGGTCATTGAACAAAGAAGTAAAGTAGGCACGCTTAAGGGCTTGTCAAATTCACATGCAGGCTTCAGCCACGGGGATCGGAAACTGCCTATAGCAAACTCAACGTTCCGAACATTCTTTACCTTAAATTGATTCGACAAACTCAGCAAGCCCTCCTTGATCCATACTTGAAGGGTCGAGGTACCCCGTAAACAAAATGTTGATAACCGTGTCAGCAAAATAACAACAATTGGTGGATAAGCCTGCGTATGGATTTATTAACATTCTTTCAAAGGTACTCATCAACAGTGATGTTTGTTCATAACCCCTTATGTTTATTCAGGTTACAATGTTATTAACATATCATCAGGGCTTATTACTAATAAATTTAAAAGACTTATAATATCTTTAATAAAGAAACTCTTGCCCGCAAGCCACCTTCCCAACTAAGAATTCTAACAGTTGAATTGGCAATGGTACTGGCTATGACTACATTAGGCCGTTCCTTAAATAACCAACCCGTGAAGGCGAATCAAAGATGAAAGTTACGGTCTCGTCACAAGCATTGAACGATGGATTACGACGCGTTCTCAACATAGTCAATGCGCGCTCGACAATTCCCGTGTTAGGCAATGTGTTGATCTCAGCTGACGCCAACCGCTTGCAGCTTTCTACCACGGATCTGGAGGTTAGTATTACCACCTCGATGGAAGCGCAGGTCGAGGTAGAAGGCGAGACCACGTTGCCAGCAAAGAAGTTTGGCCAGATCGCTGGGACACTCGGCAATGGCGAAGTCCGTCTCGAAACCGATGAATCGCTCACCAGCACAATTTCCTGCGGCAACGCCATGTTTCATATCATGGGGCTCGACCCAGGCGAATTTCCGAAAGAGCTCGAGTTCATGGAAGACAAAAAACTCGAGTTATCCTGCATCGAGTTCGGCAAGACCCTGCGTAAAATCGCTTATGCCGTCAGTAGCGATCAGACACGATATGTCCTTAATGGCATTATGCTCGCTATCCATGAAGGCAATTTCACTGCTGTAGCAACCGATGGGCGTCGCCTTGCCCTCGTTGAGAAAATCATGGATGGCATCGATGAAAGCCTCAAGCGCAAAGTCATCCTGCCGCTCAAAGTGGTCAACGAGCTGCAGAAACTGCTTGACGAGGAAGGCACCGTGGAATTGCGACTGTCTGAATCACGCGCCTCTTTCAGTATCAGGGATACTGTGTTGACTACCAAACTCGTTGAAGGTGAGTACCCCAATTACCGGCAAGTTATTCCCAGTTCCTTCAAGAATTCCGTTGTCCTGCCGCGTGAGGCTTTTGCGGAAGTCCTCAACCGCGTTGCCGTGGTGGTGACTGACAGCGGTGCTTCGGTACGTTTCAAGTTGACCGAGAACGCGTTGGAACTGAGTGCCAGCTCCAGCGACTTGGGCGATGCAACTGAACCGATGAACGTTGCTTATGATGGCGAACCTGTTACGATCGCCTTCAATCCCGGGTTCCTTCGCGATCCCTTGCGTACCCTCGATGCTGACGATATGACGATCCGTTTCAATGACGAGTTCAAGCCTGTCGCGATCCTCGGTGACGAAGGCTTCCTTTACGTCATCATGCCGATGCGTAACTGAGCGCCGTCGCAGTGGGTACCCTGGCTCGACTGTCGTTGCAGAATTTCCGCAACTACGAACGTCTTGACTTCGAACTCGGCCCGGGTGTCACCGTACTCGTTGGCGATAATGGCCAGGGAAAATCAAATTTCCTTGAAGCCGTCTACTTCCTCGCCGTCCTTCGGTCTTTCCGTTGCCAGCAACTCAGCAACCTCTATCGCTGGGGCACCAACTGTTTTGTTGTCCGCGGTATCCTGCAGTGTGAAGACGGCAGGGAAGTCTCACTCGCCGTACAATATGATCGTAAGCGGCAGCTCCGCGTTGCCGGCCAGCCCGTGGCGCGGGCCAGTGAGTTTATCGGGAACCTGTTCACTGTGGCCTTTGTGCCTGAGGACATCGAACTAATCAAAGGCGCTGCCGGTACACGCCGCCGTTTTCTCGATGTCACGCTTTGCCAGATGTATCCCCGGTACTTGACCTTGCTGCAGGAATACGCCAAAGCGCACAAATCCCGTAACATGCTGCTGCGGCATGACGCCATCGACCGCCAAGCCCTGAGTGCTTTCGATCAGGTGATGGCGGAGCGCGGTGCCTCGATCATCGATTACCGCCACCGTTTCTTTGAAGAACTGAGCAGACATCAGGACCCGATCGCCGGGGCTTATTGCGGCGGTTGGCCGCTACGCCTTAATTATCATCCTTCCATCGGCAACGATCCAAGCTCGACGGTCGAGGAACTTACGGAGCAGCTCATGGAGGCACTGCTTGAGAGCTTGCCACGCGACCAGCAGCGCGGCCAGAGCCATGTCGGGCCGCATCGAGATGATTACCTGTTCATGCTTGAGGACAAGTCGCTGCATCTGTTCGGTTCGGAAGGTCAGTGCCGCACGGCAGCGTTGATCTGTAAACTCGCCACGGCTCATCTGCTGTGTGCCATGAAAAAACGCGAATCCGTCGTGCTCCTGGTCGACGACGTGATAGGCGAACTCGACAGTCAGCATCGTGAGGCCTTTTTCAGCCTGCTGACCCAAGGTGCTCAGACGCTGTTCGCCTGTACCGACCCCGGGCTGGCCGCAAACTTTGAGTCACCCGCATGTTATCGGGTCAGTGGCGGCACGTTGGTGTAGGGGATCTATACCGAATTTTTCAGTACAAATTTCTTTCTCTATACCGGCCGCATCACGAAGTATTCAATCCACCAACATCTGGCTTTTTCATAAAGCGGTAGCCGATAAATCTGGCGATATGCTATTTACCAACGATACCGTGTTGCGGCGGTGTGGTGCACGAGCTGCGCCGCCAGGGCATACGCTTCCTGCTCCGGAATATTCGGGATAAAAGCGCCACTACCGGTATAGGCTTGTCCCGCTGTATGCAGCTTCAGCGTTGCCAGTCCAAGGCGCCGATCGAACAGTCCCTGGTGCACGGTCACGGCCTGAATGTTGCGAATCGGAATCAAGTAAGTCGAATGCCTCAGCCAGCCGCGGCGCGTGTGAAAGTAATTGCAGCCATAGGCGTAGGCCAGATACTGGTACTGCACGACATTGTAGCCGTAGACGAATGGCAGCAGCAAGACCGGAGCCAGGCCGAACGGGAAGGGGATCACACCCAAGGTCAGGACAGTCATGAGACCGATAAAAATTGCCCCCTTCAGTGTGCCCCGACGAATCGCAAATGTTGAAACCTGTTGCCATGCAATTGTTTCTATACCGACATCCGGCAGCATATACGATAGCATCACCGGTATTTTCGAGCGATTGATCACTGGCAACAGCACATCACGACCCGATACACGGGCCGCTGCCGCCATGCTCCCTGCCGTGTCAGCACGCACCGTGGCCAGTCCCATCGATCGCATGATCAGATCCTCTTCGATCTCGAGAATTTGGATGCGATGCCAAGGCAGGCTGCTGGCGCGGCGGGTCAGCAGGCCGTACGCCCGATGTAGGTCATTGCCGAGCCGGGACAACGTGAAATTGTGAAAGATCGTCGCCGACCAAACCATCGAGACGGCCAGCGTGATGAATAGAAACATAAAAAACACGAACACCATCATGACTAGCAGAATCGCCGATTCACCGATAATCTTGTGCGTGTGACTGAGCAGGAAGCCGGACCAGTTCACAATATCCCGGCCGGACGCAAACCCGAGTATCTTGTCGATTCCGAACAGGCCGAAGAAACCGAGGGACAGAGCCAGCGAGAAGGTCATGCGCTTGTACGACAGACTGCTGAGCAACAGATGGAAAATACTGACGCGGTGCAGGAGAATCGGCTCGGCGGACTGGGTGACGCCACTGGCCGGGGCGTGCGTCGGTGTATGTGCAAAAATAGCTGCCCGCAAACCCTCGGCGCGTTCGGCTGAGAGCACCGAGAGCGTTGCTTCCGGTCCTTCGCCGCCGGCGGTTTCAACATAGGCTACCACGACTTTGAAAAACCGTTGCAGCCAGGTCTGTTCGATGCGCAGGTCATGGACGCGTTCCAGTGGAATATTGCGATGGCGCCGGTGCAAAAGACCATGTGATATCTTGAGCTCTGCCCCTTCGATCTCGTACATGAACGTCAGGTATTTGGCCAACGCTGAGATCACCGAGGGCATCATCAGCACCAGCAGGATCAACGCCATGGTTAAATTCTGGGTGATCAGCAGCAGCAGCAGCGCCGGGAGGAGGAAGCTACGGATGACACCGAGCACGTCGAACAGCAGTGTCAATGGATGCAGGCGGCCGGCAAAAGCATCGCGGGCCGGTGTCGCGTGTTTCGGCTCAGTCATGGCCCACGCCCAACTGGACCAGGTAATCGCGCAACGCCACAGCATATTGGGCGTCGAGACCGGGAATTAGAATGGTTGCCTGAGAGGTACCTGCGGTGTGTAGGACCAAGGTCGCCAACCCGACGGACCGTTCCAGCGGGCCGCGATGGATGTCAACGTGCTGCATCCGCGGCATTGGCACGAGCTGGGTCGTGTGGAAAATGACGCCGAAATGGGTCTCGAGTACTTCGTTGTCGATGCGGTAGCGCCACGACTTGTACAGCTTGTCGGCGAACCACCGGGCCAGCACCAGCGCGACGACCAGCAGGCCGCACCAGGCCATTATCAGCGGCGGTCGGGCGTGACCGAGAAAGACCAGCGCCAGCAGCAACCCGAGCATCATGAAGCCGACGCGAACCGTGTTTTCCAGATGCCAGAGCCGGACGACACGTTGGTCGATCGGGCGGTAACTGTTTGGTGACTCAGATGATTGCATATGCGTGAAGCAGGCTTGGGCTTGTTGCGAAACAGTCAATATACGGCAGTAAAATTGCAGTTGCGATTGTAAAGTCAACATATGAATTTTCCGATCCTCGAAAAACTTAATCCTGCAGTCGACGCGTTGAAGCCGTACGAACCGGGACGGCCGATCGAAGAAGTTGCCCGCGAGTTCGGGCTGGACCCTGAGGACATCGTCAAGCTGGCTTCCAATGAAAGTGCCATTGGCACCTCACCAAAAGCTCTGGCAGCGATGCAGATCGCCTTGCCTGAGTCCTACCGTTATCCGGACGGCGGCGCCTGGCATCTACGAAACAAACTCGCCGAGCGCTATGGTGTCGATCGCGATCGGATCGCGGTCGGCAATGGTTCCAATGAAATCCTCGAGCTGCTCGGCCATGCCTTTATGGTTCCCGGCACCTCGGTAGTATCGAGCGCCCATGCCTTCATCGTCTACAAGCTCGTTGCCCAGCTGTTCGGGGTCGAGCAGCGGGAAATCCCGATGACCAGCGGGTTGGTCCACGACCTCGACGCCATGCTCGCGGCGATCGACGAGACCACGACACTCGTGTTCGTCTGCAACCCCAACAATCCAACCGGCACCATAGTATCCAACGACGCCGTCTACCGGTTCATGGAACGAGTGCCCGAGCACGTGCTTGTTGTTTTCGACGAGGCCTATGCGGAGATCGCGCTCTCGCCGATGCCGGACACGCTCCAGTACGTCCACGACAATCGACCGGTAATCGTCACCCGAACATTTTCGAAAGCCTACGGCCTGGCCGGGCTACGGCTCGGTTACGGCATCGCTCCGGCGCCGATTATCCATTGCCTGCAGCAGGCGCGCCAGCCGTTCAATGTCAATCTTCTGGCACAGGTCGCAGGTTGCGCTGCCCTCGACGACGACGCCTTTATCAAAGCAGGCGTAGCGACGTACCACGCCGGCAAAGCATACGTTGAAGCTGCCTGCCGCAAGCTCGGGCTGCCGTTCATTCCGACGGCCGCGAATTTCATGCTGATCGAGGTCGGCGACGGTGCCGCCGTCACCGGTGCGTTGCAGGCGAAAGGCATCATCATCCGCCCGGTCGCGGGCTACGGCTTGCCGCAGTATATCCGCATGAACTTCGGTACCGCTGCCGAGAACGAACGTTTCGTAGCCGCCTTGACGGATGTGTTGTAAGTGTCTACGGAAAGGCAGATTATACAGTTTACCTGCGCTGCTCATTTCCTGACACATTTCTTCGAGCTGCTGCTGCCATCGGTCACGATGTTCCTGTATCGCGACCTCAAGGCTTCCATTCCCGACCTCGAAATCTCCACCGTCCTCGAAGTCGGCACCATGATGTACCTGCTCTATGGCTTGCTGGCGTTGGTATGGGGGCCGATAGCCGACCGCTTCGGTGCAAAGCTGGCACTCGGTCTCGGCATGATCTTTGCCGGTATCGGTTACATTATCGCCGGCGTGGCGACCGGGATACCGCAACTGTGGATCGCCTTCACCTTTGTTGGTATTGGCATCGCCGCCTACCACCCGGCCGGCATTGGTTTGATATCGAAGACTATCCGTGAGCGCGGGCGGGCGCTCGGCATCAACGGCGTCTGGGGGACGCTGGGCATTGCTTCCGCACCGTTCGTCGGCGGTATTGGTGGTTTCTATTTCGGTTGGCGCGCCTTGTTCGTGACCGTCGGCATCTTCGGGTTGATCGCTGGCACCATCATGTTCTGCGTGAAAGGCCGTGAAGCCCGGGATGTCGAGCGAACGATCGTCGATGTGCTGCCCAGCGGTACAGTCGTCAACTGTTTCCTGATCATATGCCTGTCAATGTGCTTGAGCGGCATCGTCTATCGTGGCAACATGCTGGTCCTGCCGATCCATTTCGAGGAAAATCTCGGCGCCATCATCACTTGGCTGAACCAGCAGTCCTGGTTCACTCTGGAGACAATTACTGGCAAGGACGGCAAGGAAAAGACACTCGGCGCCACCATGCTCCTGACCGGTGCCTACCTGATTGCCATCCTCGGCCAGCGCATTGCCGGCCGTATCGCCGATCGCTATGACCTGCGCTGGAGCTATCTGTTTTTTTACGGACTGAGCTTGCCGGGCCTGCTTGGCCTGGCGATGTTCAGCGGTTTGCCGGTGATCATTGCCGCCGGTGCTTTTGTGTTGTTCGGTATCGGCATGCAGCCAATCGAAAATTCACTGATCGCACGCCTGACGCCGCCGCGTTGGCGTTCAACCTTTTTCGCTATCAAGTTCGTCCTGGTCCTAGGTCTGAGCTTCGTGGCAGTCTACATCGTGGGCTATACCATGGAGCGCTGGAATACCTCTGCCGTGTACTGGGTGTTGTCGGCGCTGATGGTCGGGGTTGTCGCCATCATCGGCCTCGTCATTTTTATCAGCCGTGACATCAGCGTTCACCAACGGCAGGCGTGATGTTGGGTGCACTGAGCAAAAAGGCATCGGCTTTTTGCTCAGTGCGATATTTCCGGCGGCGGTCTTTGTTGTCGATGTAAAACGGACGCACCTGCCGGCGCTTCGCCCGGAAGCCAAGGGGGGGTAGCAGTGTATCCGCTGTTTTCCCTACGACTTCGTCACGTCCATGTGATTGCCTGCCCGACCGCATCGAGCCACTGATCCGGTTGCCCGGACACGCGCAGTGCCTGCACCTCGCCGGTTCCGGCCTGCGAAACTGCAGACTCCGCAACACTGAAACAGTCATTGGCGATTATCAGCCCGCCGGTTGCGACCTGCGCACCAATCCTTGCCAGTGCGGACTCCGCAAGCTTGGTCAATTCTGCAAGCGCGTCATCGTCCGGCGATTGCTGGGGGCTGTGGATTGCCCATACAAATACACATCGCTGCGCCGACCCGTTGACATTCGACACCAACAGTAGCAGGTCCGCTCCCGATGCGGTTGCCCAGTCTGCCAGAGGCAGGCCGAAGTAGTCACCCTTCGGCATCGTTGCCGGACAGAACGCTTCAACGACTGCGCGGCCGTCGTCGATCAACACGGGCCCCGGCCAGTCCATCGATTCGATCCAGTTGCCCGCTGTCGCGCTCTCCCGTAACCACAGGTACTGTTGTGCTGGTGACCGGACAGCCGCACCGGAAAGGCAACTGCAAACCATCAACCGCACGACATCCGCCCATAGGCGGTGCTGCCAGCGCCAGGCGTCGAGCGTTGCGGTTTCACGCTTGACCAGGCGCAGGTACCAATGCCACATCTCGCGATAAGCCGTGTCATGCAATAGCACATAGTTGGGTTGCGGTAAGCCGGCAAGATTGTGGATGCCCGCAAATACCGGCGACTGAAGTGCGGTTCCGCAGCGCCGATCGAAACGCTGCACCATGCGGTAACGCGCCTTGTCGGCGTGCGCGCGGTTCTGGTGCAGGGACAGCCGAGCCGCGTGCCGGCAGCGCCGCAGCATGTCCTTGAGCACGCGGTTCTCCATCGTGTCATATCCCTCAATCCGGGTCACCGCCAGAATTTCCTGGCGCGGCCCTGCTTTCTGGGCTGGCGAAATTCCCGGCTGGCGCGTCAGCCAAGACAGGCAGGCGGCGTCGAGCTGCTGAACGCGTGACAGATGCTGCCGTTGCCGCTGCCGATGCAATACCTTGTGCGGCGCCGCCGCGAGTTTGAACAGAACCGTATCAAAGCTGCTGGCGATCTTGCCGATCAAGTCCATTCGCAACTCTTCCCCTGGCGCTTGCAGCATGTTGTGGACTTCCTGCCAAGGTAACGGCGCCAGCGCCGGCCGCGGTGTTGTGAACCAGTCGTCGGCTTCCTCGGCATCCTGTTCGGCGACCCACCGGAGCTCATCGAAGACGCCGACGAGGTTATCAATGAGGTTGTATAGCATCAGTTGCCGCCGTTGTTCCTCGGTCATCGACGCCGGCGACTGTTGCCGATCGAATTGGCGCAGCAACTGCTCATCCGGAAAGGGCACCAGTCCATCGACGGTCACCGAGAGCTCCTCGCCTTCACTGTCGAGGGTTGCTGTCAGGGCGTCCTCGCGAACTGGGTAGGGCAGGTCGTACAGGCCGGGAGCCTTGTTCGGCAGTTGCCAATTACCCGGGCGAAGTTGTGGTGCCGTCGCCGACGCGACAACTGGATATCCGCAACTCGGTGCCGAATCGTCCGGCTGCTGCATGCCAACCGATAGTGTGTTCAGTTGTTTCAACGATTTGCCGGCGGTTGATGTTTGCCGTATTTGTTCAACATTACCCCATCATACACTGCCGGCGCTGACAGTTCCATTATTCCCAGCGCCTGTGCGTCAATCACTCAACCCTTCATTCCTTGTGCGTATCGTTCATTTTTCAGATCCCCATGCCTGGTGCGGGCCGTGCGGTGTACGGCGGCCGGACAAGCGGCTCCTTGGGATGTTCAACCACTTGATGCGTCGTGCCCGGAAGCATGCCTGGCACCTCGCGGTTGCCGCAGTCCAAAAGATTCCGGCTCTCAACCCGGACGTCGTCGTTTGCTCGGGCGATCTCTCGACAATCAGCGCGCCGCGGGAGTTTGAGCAAGCGTTACAAACACTGCAGCCGCTGGTCGACGATACCTCCTTCGAGTTGCTCTATGTGCCTGGCAACCACGACCATTACACTCACGATCCGGTGTGTGTGGAACACCTGCGGCAGGCATTCTACGCCATGAACCGCGGCCGTTGGCAAGTGGATGAATTGCCGTTGGCGCACACATTCGGAGGGGTCGAGTTCGTGCTGGTCAACGAGGCGCGACCGGAGCCGCCGTATTCCTCCGCCGGCGGCGTCACGCCAGTCGCTCAGGAATGGCTGCAGCATTGGTTTGCGCATCTCGCAGATGACACGCCCGTGTGCATGGTGCATCACTATCCGTTGTACGACGAGCAAGGCCGCGAGCTCGCCCGGCGCCGTCGCTGCCATGGCAATGAAGCGATGCAACAGGCACTGCGCGAGGGTGCGGCCCAACTGTCGCTGTGCGGCCATATCCATGAGCCATATGCGCGCGAGGAAGCTGGCGGCGGCATCGAATTTTGCGCCGGCTCTGTCACCGCCTGCGCCACCATCACGGTGATTGAGTTCGATCCGGCATCGAAGGCGATTGCCTGGGAATTCGTGGATGTGTAAACGGCGGGTGGCAAGTAACCGATTCGACCGCTCCTGACACCAGCGCTGACCCCGGATGGCGGGCACAACGAAAGCACGCGTCAAACCGGATACCCGAACCCACCACGACTAAACTTTCTCCCCACTCTGTGAATAATCTCCGTTCACCTGACGTCTTACCCGATGACGTAGATAAGCCGGTTCTCGCATGACAAAGGTAAACGGACTGCAACGGAGAAACAGACCATGAAGACTTACACGCGAATCATGACCCGAATCATTGCCGTGGCGATTATCGCAACGTTCTGTTGCATACCACAGACTGTTGAGGCAGGCGACAAAGAATGGGCCACTGCCGGCAAGATCCTCACCGGACTGATCGTACTCGATGCCCTGACGGACACCAATCATCGCTACTACGGCAACCGTTATAATGTGCGCGACGAACAGCCGAAACAGAGGTACCGGCACAGCTACAGCCGGGGCACCACGACCGGAAGAACGACCTACAAAAGGCTGCGATCTAATTGTCGTAACCGTTACGACAGACCCCGCGTCAACACCCGTTGGCCGGTGTACCGCACCGAAACCTACGAGTGCCGGACCGGCCCGGTGATCCGTTATATCGAGTACGGCACGCGTCGGATCTATCAGCCGCGAATCCGCGGGCATGTCGCCTACGTACAGCGCTGGAGCAGCTGCGACAACAGCTGGGTGACTATCGGCACGTGCGAGAGCATCTACTGAGCTAACCACGTCTGTGATTCCGATACCGAGGCGTCCGGCACGCGGGTGTCGGCCGGTTCCTTGCGGCCGATCGCCTGCTTGCTGCAGCAGCTGGCGGGAGGGGCTTACCGAACATCTCACCTTCGAGAACAAGCAGACGGGGGTTGTAACTCAAGGATATCGATGCAATTACAACCTCTCCTCGCCGAAGTCCAGGACCACTTTTCCGGCATCGATTTTCAGCGCTGCTTCGAACTTCTTGCCGGCCTTCGACTTGAAGCCTTTGAGCACAGATGTCTTGCCGTTGCGGATCAGGCTGGTTGCTGTACGTGCGGAAATGCCCTTGCCGGCAATCTCTTTCCAGATCACAAACTGACAGCCCCCGCGCCAGTCGGAACAGCTAAACGAACGAGGACACGGCACCACCGGTTTGCCACAGTTGGGGCAGTCGCCAACAGGGGTTTCCTGAGTTTTGCTGCGCCCTGCTTTCGCCTGTTCACTGGATGACTTTTTCGCGGTGCCGCCGCTGCGCTTGGGCCGGCTGCTTTTGGCAGCGCCGTGGCGTTTGCCCGGACGCAGGGACTCGACGGGCACGCACACCGCGTCGCCGTAATCGTTCATCGCTACCTTGATTGTCGTGCCGTTGCTCAGTACCG
>CAUZJQ010000100.1:0-13148 GCA_963580095.1 Lentisphaeria bacterium
AGCCCACCCTTCCCCTCACCCTCCTATTGGCCTACCTCATCCTTGCAGCCAGCGTTGTCATCGGGACAATTGCCTTGTTCGTCTACAAGGCGGCGATGACAGCCAATGTCCGACGCCTGCCCATGCTGGCCGTTGAACGCCTGACCATCGCCATCCTCGTTTGCATCTATGCCCTGGTCAGCAGTGAGGGGGATACCCTCGGCTCTGAGATTGTCATCCTGGCACTGGTCGGGGGGGTGAGTGTTGCCGTGTTGAAGCTGCTCTTGCTCACTGCCATTCGACTCGGACCGGCAGGGCTGAGCTGGACGATCCTGAACCTGTCCATCTGTCTGCCGGTGCTGTTTTCGATTGCCTGGGGAGAACGCCCCACCGCATGGCAGATTTCGGGACTGCTGCTGGTGCCGGTCTGTATCGTGCTGATGGGACATAGAAATGACCCCGGACAGGCACAGGCAACAACGCGAGGATGGCTGCTTTGCATCCTGACATCCTTCCTGCTGCAGGGCATTGTAGGCACCACATTCGCCCTGGTTAAAGAACTGGATCTGGCAGCCTCACGCCACATGTTCATCCTGCTGTTGAATTTCGTCGGCGTCGTCGTACTCGCCGGCGCCACCGCAGCCAGGTCGGTGGTTCCGCAGCGGCTGGAAGTGTGGCGTGGCATTCAATCGGGCCTGTGCTTCAGCGTCGCCATGATCTTCTGGATCGAGGCTCTTATGATGCTGCCGGGCATCGTCTTCTTCCCGATCGCTACCGTTTTCGGAGTGATCCTCGCAATAGTCACCACGCGCCTGGCGTGGAACGAGCGGCTCAACCCGTCGCAACTCTGCGGCCTCGCCCTGGCACTTGCTGCCATTGTAATGATCTCCGCCGGCTGAACACCCGTGCTGCGATCGAAGCGATTCCAGAGCACCCCGGGAATACTGCGTCCATTACAGGGGCAATCCCGGCAGGCCGCTACGAACTGTTTCGTACTTCTCCGACAGTGCGCTTCACGGCAGCGACAATACGCTCCTCCACATCCCCGGCCCAGCGCCACGCCGGCCGGCCGTACTCATCGAGATGCGGACCCCCTTCGTAGCCGCCCTCCTCCCACACACGGCGGGACGGAATGTAAGCGGCCATGTCGTTGGCATAGCCGCAAACCCAGGCACTCGGACCGAACTGCGCTTTGAGGAGCAGGCTGTAATCGACTACCGCCTCGCCACCGAGACTGATCAGCAGCAGTTGCCCCAACTGCCAGACCTGCACCGGATACGGGTACGTCGCAGGGAATTCAACACCATCGTCGATCAACTGCAACATGCGTTTCGCCCAGCGGGCACTCACGGGTGATTCGCTACCGAGCACCGGCAACAGCGTTTCGCGTGTGACAACTTCCTCGTAAGCGAGATCGACAAATTCGAATGCAGTACGGAGGCCCGCATCAACCGGCTCCATCGGACCGGCAAGCACATCGTCGACGGCGTCGGAGAGCATCTTGCCGTAACGCTCACATAATGCCACCGTACTACGGGGAAGTGGATTAATATCAGCGCCGCAGGCATTGAAAAACATTGCGGCGGTTCCCGGGTGATCGGCTTCGAGGGTTTCCTGAGCAAAGCCCGGATAGTCACCGCACCAGGTACAGAACTGCAAGGTGGTGGGGTGGCAGGCATAGCCGAAAAGCACACCGAGCTGAGAGCCGCTCATATCCGCGATCGACAATACGGGTACGTAATGATCGACAACCCCCCTCAAAGGCTTGCCCGGAGCAATCTCCGCCTCAGGATTCTCACGCCGATTGACTCCGAACGAACAGTTGCCTTCCCCTATCGAAAGCTCTGTCGGCTGCAGATTGTCAAGCGCGTCTGCCGCGGCATCGACGATCTGTCCCGACATCCAATCGGAATATTCAGCCACCAGTTGCGGTTGCTCGTCGTCGAACGGGTAGTAGTCGACCAGATCGTCCTTGAGCACCGGCCCGCAATGGTTGTGCGAGAAAGTCAGCATGAACTCAGAGCGGTCGAGGCCGAACCTTTGCTTCACTCTGGCATAGAGATCCTCGTAGATCGTCTTCGACATGCCCATGTGGTCGGTGGTGGCAAGCAGCACGCGTTTGCCGTCCGCCGCCTGCATCGCCAGCACTTTGCACCAGATGTCGTGGAGCTTGCCGTCGGGAACCCGTTTGCGTCCATAACCGGCCAGCCACACCGACGTCTCCGGGGTAATGACTCTTCGACCAACGCCTGCCTGCCAATCCATTGCCTGTCCTGCTACTTGTTGACCGGGAGATAGCGAATCGTTGCGAGATGGTCACTCTGTAAGGTAAAATTCTGCACGCCGCCGCCGGGCCAGCGCACCTCGGCCTCGACATCACCGGTGACGTCGCCAAGCCCAAAGTGCAGGGTCAAGTCGTTCTGGTTGCCTTCGCCAGTGGCACCTTCGACCTCGCGCGTCAGGGTCTTCTCGCCCACCCGCAATCGCACCGACGCACCGATCGCGGCGCCGTTGACGCCGTGACCACCGATCAGCCGAACCTTGAGGCGGTGTCCGGCGTTGCCGCGATTGCGGTATAGCCGCCCGCCGGTTGCCAGATCGAGGTCGCCGTCGTTGTCGAAGTCGGCCCAGGCAGCGGAATAGGTATTGTCTCGGCTGACGCTGGCGCTGTCAGTCACATCGGTAAAGGTCCAGTCACCGTTGTTGCGGTACATGACGTTGTGATTGTGCCCGTACACTGCCGTTAAATAGAGGTCGAGGTCCCCGTCGTTGTCGTAATCGCCGAGGGCCGGCGAGGCAAACGATTCCTGCCAGCCAAGCCCGGCCCCGCCGCTCTTGTCTTCGAACATCCAACCGCTGTCGGCTCCAAGGTTCTTCAGGAATTTCGGACGATCCTGATAAGCGGGCGCGTGACTGAAGTTGCCAACGAAGAGATCGACCAGGCCATCGTTGTCGAGGTCCCCGAAGGCGCTGCCAATCGTATGCCCCCAGGCACCGAGGTCGCCATCGCCATCGACCTTTCGCGCTTCACCGACCTCGGTGAAGCCGGCCATCCCGTCGTTGAGCCAAAGCTTATTGGGCTGCAGGCGATAGTTTGAAACATAAACGTCCAGGTCGCCATCGCCATCGAAGTCGGACGCGGTTACGCCGCGGGCGCGCTCCTTCGCCGGGGACTCCCAATGCTTCCTGAATGCCGTACCGCCTTCATTCAGATAAAGAAAGTCGGCATAGTCCCTCGAGGGTTCCCAAACTTCGTAGCCGGCGTAATAGATATCGAGATAGCTGTCGTTGTTGAAGTCACCCCACACCGCCCCACGGGAAACATGTTCGCCGCGTTCCGGCACGAGATTGCTGACGTTTTCGAACCCCTGTCCGCCAAGGTTGTGGAACAAGCCCCCGCCGGAGGCCGTGAAAATATCGAGAAATCCGTCGTTGTCGTAATCGCCCCAGAAGCCTTTACCGCCTCCGACTTCTGAATCAACCTGAGTGAATTTTCCCTCGTTGTTTTGCCACAGTCCACCGGAGAGGTAGACATCGACCCAACCGTCATTATTGAAATCGCCCCAGGCTGCCTCGGAGCCGCCGCCAATGCCCACCTCGTCGGTGACATCCTCGAAGAATGGGCCGTCGACCACCTCGCCAACCGGCGGCAGCGGAGTCAACGTCAGCGCCGGGATACCTGGTGCCAGCCCAAACGATTGGCACCCTGCCCCGACGAGTAATACAGAGGCCAGCGAGACAGCCTTGAGTTCAGTGGTGGTCATAGTTTTTCCTTATGTTGATTGTCGACATTGGTTGATCAAAGCCTACTATGACACCAGTTCACGGCTTAGCACGCGGACAGGATGTGGTCGGTGCCACTTTGGGGCTAACTCCGCGAAATACAAAATGCTGGACGCCCACGCTATTCGGGCTTTTGCCACTTGACAACATTGTCTCAGGATCTTATGCTCAAACAATGGCCAAACAGACCGCAAATTCATTACGTTATCATTTACGGTTTCAGGTTCTCCCCGGGGAAAACGCGGAACGTGACGCAACTGTTCTCGCCCGCTATTGTCAGACACATGGCATTGAGGAAGTCGTTCTTTTCGTCGCTGGGGAGGAATGGAACAATGGACTGCTGTCCGCAGAAGCCGAGGACACGTGGTTTGAAGCGATCAAGGCGATTAAATCGGTCTTGGACAAGGCTGGAGTGATCGTCAGCCTCAACCCCTGGATGCTGGTCCTGCACTGTGATCGGGGACGTCGATTCCCGAAAGACCGCAACTTCAAACCCATGGTCTCCCCTGACGGCGAAGTGAGCCTGGCATGTGCCTCATTCGCTGATCCGGGATGGCGCGACTACATCTATCGCCAATACGGGCGCTTTGCGACGCTCGGCTTTCGGGTGATCTGGATCGAGGATGATTTTCGGTATCATAACCACACCCCGCTGGAATGGGGCGGATTCGAGGACGAAATCCTCGGGCGCTTTGCCGAGAAGGTTGACCAGGAAGTCACGCGCGAAGAGGTAGTCCAAAACATCCTTATGCCGGGCACGCCGCATCCGTGGCGAGATAAATGGCTGGAGCTGTGGCGTGACATTCACCTTGAGGTGGCCGAAGGCGTGACGCGAGCAGTATCAGAAAATGCCCCGGGCACCACCAAGATTGGTCTTATGAGTTCACTGCCCGCCGTCCACAGCGCCGAGGGTCGTGATTGGCACAGGCTTTTCGAGGCCCTGACTATCGACGGCGAGGTGGCGCACAGGCCGCACTACGGCGGATATCGCGAAGCCACGGGAAACAGCCAGGATTCTTGTATCATGATGCTGGACGTCCAGAAAAACTTCCGACCCCCAACTTGCGAAGTCGCCCCGGAAGTAGAGAACTTTCCTTTCACCAGTTGGACCAAGTCGGACAGCATGAGCTGGTCCGAAATGGCCTTTTGCATGTTCTACGGCTCGGATGCCCTGTTCCTCGACCTGTTTCCTTTTGCTGGGAACCCCGCGGACAGAGAACCGGAAATCGACGTTCTCCTGGACAACAGCCGACCGGCTTTGGAATGGATCGCGGCGAGATTTTCCGATCGCTTACAGACCCGTGGCGTCGGTATCCCATGGGTCGAGGACGCCCAGGCTCATGTGCGCACTTTGATGGGCAAGGACATGCAGGAATTGGATGCCTCCTCCTTCGGGCCCGGCAATTTCCTGCTGCCGTATGGGATTCCCGTTTCGGCGAGGCTCCAGGAAGTAAACGCTGTTTTCGGGAGCCTGGCCTGGGCCTTTGATGACAAGGCGATCCGGAAAATGCTCGCCGGGGGACTGCTGCTTGACGGAATCAGTGCAGAGGTACTTTGTCAACGCGGCTTCGGCGAATTTATCGGCGTGACTTCCAAAGGCTTGGTAGGTAGAGAAGAAGCCGTGTATTCAATTGAAATGGTCAAGTCAAGCAGGACGGGTGTTGCAGAGGGCCATTATTTCAACGTCAATCAGCTCGATAGTATCTGTGTGCTGGAGCCGTTGAACGAAGCAAATGAGTGGACAACGATTCTGACGCCGGAGAAAAAACGTTTCGGCGCCGGACTCGTCGTTTACGAGAACGAGCTCGGTGGGCGCGTGGCAACCTGCAGCGCAGCGGATCCCGCACGCCTGCCGCGCAGCTTTCATAGGCAGACGATCATCCGAAAAATCGTGACCTTTCTAAGCGCGGGAAAATTCAGCTCACCCATGGTGAGCGGCGCGCCCTACCATATGCCGATTCATTTCAAGGGGGAGGGACAGGAGTTCCTGGTGGTTTTCAATGCGACGCCGGATGCCGCGCAATCCTCGGTGCATGTGATGACTGCCGACACACGGCCTGCTGAAAGCACCCTTCTCGCTCCCATGAAGGCCCCCGTCGAAGCGATGACCGACTGTGTCATGGACGGACAAACGATTACCGTGACCACGCGGGATAAACTCTCATATCGCAGTTTTCTGGTGTTGGAGTGGTGAGCGAGAAGC
This sequence comes from Lentisphaeria bacterium, assembly GCA_963580095.1. Classification (GTDB taxonomy): domain Bacteria; phylum Verrucomicrobiota; class Lentisphaeria; order JABSQK01; family CAJWLW01; genus CAJWLW01. Next base: position 5,966 of record CAUZJQ010000100.1, read on the forward strand.
GGTTGGCAGTGGAATGTTGAAGCAGTGGCATTTCCATCCCGACGAATCGTTCAGTACCCGCTGAGTTTTCTCGCCGATCGCCCCGCACAATGCCCAATTAACCGGCCTATACGAAGGCGGTCCATTGTCAAGCATTGCTTTCTCCTACCGCCCGATGCAATGTACGCAGAGCCCATCAGGAGCATAAATGAAGCTGACCCCGATCCAAGCCATCCAGGGCCCGAACATCGAATCACCGCTTGACGGCGAGATCGTTCGCACACGTGGTGTCGCCATCGGCAACACGCGCAAAGGCTACTTCATCCAGGACGCCTCCGGCAGTGACGACCCCGATGTATCGGCAGGAATCTTCGTGTACAGCCGGCACCGCGAGGCGCCCGTCGGTGCACTGATCGAGGTCGAGGGTAAGGTGCTCGATTTCTTCAAAAACGAGGCCGACCGACCGACCACGCAAATCAAGGCCGAAGAGATGTCGGTGATCGACATGCACGGCCCGACCATCGCTCCCGCCTGGTTCACGGCCGACAGCATTCCGGCGGATGCCAGGGAACTGGCACGCTACCTGAACGGACTCGAGGGCATGCTGGTTGGCGTCCAGGCCGGTGCGGTGTTCATCGCTCCGAGCAATCCATTCGGCGATTACGTCGTAGCCCCTGCTGACCTTTGTGACGCGTTGAACAGCAGCGGCGGCGTCCTGCTCGATCCCGACAATCCCGAGCGCTGGTTTCCCGGCTTCCGCATCGTTGACTACGACAAAGCGCCCAATGTAAACGTCGGATCGACGTTGCACGAGGCCGTGACCGGCCCGCTGAATTATCGCAGCGCCGCCTACCAGATTGCCGTCACCGGCCCCATCCGCACGGCCTGTAAACCGGTGCAACCTGCCAGCACGCGCTGGAAGCCGGATGACAAACACACCACGATCCTGACGCTTAACGGCTTCAATCTAGACACCTGTATCGAGCATCCCTCGAGAGTCTCGAATGAACGACGCGATATCGACGACGACGTCGGCGATGGACGTTTTGACATGCTGGCCAGGGCAATTCTCGACCAGGCAGGCGGCCCGGATATCGTCGCACTTCAGGAAATCCAAGACAATGACGGCGCCGAACTGACCAAAGTGGTCGACGCTTCGAAAACATACCGACAATTAATCCGGTCAATCCACAAACTGCATGGGCCAGCGTACGCGTGGGCCGAGATCCCGCCAATCGCCGGGGACGATGGCGGGCAACCTGGCGGGAACATCCGCAATGCCTTTCTGTATGCCCCGGATCGCGTCGAGTTGATCGACGATTCCCTGCGTCGAATCGGAATCGACGCAGCGGCGTTCGAAGGATCGCGCAAACCGCTGCTGGCACGCTTCCGGGTCACGGCAACGGGCAATGATCTAGTGGTCATAAACATCCACCTCGCGTCCAAGCGACACCAGCGTGGAATCTTTGCGCCGGAGCAGCCGGGATTCGATCCTCGCCTTCATGTCCGGGTGGAGCAGGCCCAGGTGATTCGTGCGACCCTGCTCGAACTCATTGGGGAAGGTGTGGACTATTACGTGACCGGCGATTTCAACGATGTCGAATTCAGCGAAACCCTGCGCGTGATGATGGGTGACGAAAGCGTCAACCTGCTTGATACACTGCTGCCGGACGATCGCTTCGACTACAATCACCGCGGCAAGCTGCAGGCGCTGATGCACGGCATCGTTTCGAAACGGCAGGTCGAGGAGGGACGCGTCGCGTACGAAGCCCTGCACGGCAATGAACTGATCGGTGGCAAGCCCGGTGAACTGGGCACCAAGCCCACTGACCACGCCTATGTCCTTGCCCGGCTTGTTGTCCGGTAGGCGGCACTTGTTCTTCGCTCAGGGATTCAGAAACTATTCTTTTTTCTGGTATTTTTTTCGACTCGCTATCGCCGGTTCGACGGACTGAAATTGCGCTTGCAAGTCACTTGAAAAGGCGTACCATATTGACCGCTAGGCGATTATGCCCCCCCCACTCCCCTCGCGCGGACAGGCCGCAGCATTCACCTCAATTCTCAATCGTATCGGCTGTCCCATGACTCGACGACAATTATCACGCTTTTCACGTTCCCTCGCCGCCGGTGGCTGCGTGGCTGCAATTCTTCTCAGCGGCTGCGGACCAAAAGTCGTAGACGAACAAATCCGGGCAAACCAACTACTAGTCCAGGAGAATTTCAGCGAAGCTATTCAAGCCTACTCCGAGGTCATTGAGATGAACTCGGAGTATGAGCCCGAAATCCTCGCGGGTGCCTACCACAACCGTGGTTTCAGCTTCTACAACCAGCGCCAATACCAAAAGGCAATTGACGACTACGACATGTCCATCTCGATCGATGGCCGCAACGCCGACTCCTACATCAACCGCGCCAACGCATACGTTGCACTCGAGATGAACAGCGAAGCGCTGGCCGACTTCACGAAAGCGATCGAGTTGTCCCCTACCTACTCCGTAGGCTACTCCAACCGTGCCATGGTCTATTATTTCATGGACCACACCGCCGAAGCGATTGTCGATATAGACAAAGCCATCGAACTGGTGCCAGAGAGTGCCCGCTTACATTTCTATCGCGGCGAGATCCAAGTCAAAGCAAAGGAATACGCCATCGCCATTGCGGACTACACCTCGGCATGTAACTTGAAAGCAGATATGCCACAGGGATTCATCGGTCGCGGCAAGTGCTTCGCCGCCATGGGCCATTTCGACAAAGCAATCGCCGACTTCGATCGCGCCCTGGTGATCGCCCCGGAAAACGCCGAACTCTTGCAAGCATGTGCCTGGGTCCTGGCGACCGCACCTCATTCAGATTTCCGCAACAGCACGCGCGCTGTCAGCCTTGCCACCAAGCTCTGCAAGCGTCGCAAAAAATCCTGGCAAGCCTTCGACACGCTCGCTGCGGCACAGGCAGAAGCCGGCCGGTTCGAGGAGGCATCGGAAGCGGTCGTCAAGGCAATTGAACTCGCCCCGGACGCAGACCGTCCGGCAATCGAAGATCGCGGTGCAACCTATGCCGCAATGAAACCTTATCACCAGCCGACAACCGCAAAGTTGCCGCTGTTGCCGGAACCGCCAGAAGCAGAAAAACCGACGCTCGACGATACGGCAGATGCTACAGTTGGCAAACCGAAAAAAGTGCCGGAAGCGCCGGTGCCCTAAGGACTCCAGTTAATAGCGCCAACCAAAGCCACCATCCGTGAATTCAGACGCATTCTTATCCGCGCTCGAAGACCAGGGCTTCTACATCGCCGAAGACCTGATCGATTCGGCCACCATCGCTGAAGCCATCACGGAAGTGGGCTGCCTCCACGAACTGTATAATGAGCTGGAGAAACAGGACCCGCAATCGGTCAATGCGCACTTTATGATCGAACCGTTCGCCGAGCCCCATCGACAGGCAGACGGCATGCCGGTACTGCGTAAAATCGAGGAGGTCCACATCTATTCCGACTTCTTCGAGCGCCTCCCAAGGACAAACGCACTGGTCGACCTGGCATCTGCCTTTGTCGGCCCCGATGTCCTGCTGTTCCGCAACACCCTCATGTTGAAACCCGGCAATCACGGGTCGGCGCACGGACTGCACCAGGATTCATCATACTGGCACATGGAACCCGCGACGCAGATCACCGTCAGCATCGCGCTTACCGATGCGACAATCGAGAACGGTTGCTTCCAGGTCATTCCGGGCAGTCACAAGTCGGAGCTGCAGGACTGGGGTGGCATCCACCGCGCCGACAACACGCTCACAGATCGCCACGATGTTGATCTGTCCGCCTTGATACAGGTACCGCTACGCGCCGGCAGCGCCATCTTTTTCGACAGCAATCTGGTGCACGGTTCAGCTGCCAACACGACCCCGAATCCCCGCAACACAGCCCTGTACGCCTACTTCCCGCCGAACGTCCGCTACTGCCCGCCAGAGGAATACGGCAGTCATGAAAAGTGCTATCCGGTGATCCGCGGATGTGGGGGGCAAAGCGAAGTGGTGTTTAGGTCGCAGTGACCCAAAGGACATAGACACCAGAAACAACGAATCAGTCTCCGGCGGAATCCAAGAACCCCTAAAGCCGCGCCTGCACAAATGCACCTAGCCGCTCGATGGCGTCCGCCAGTAGCGCGTCTTCTGTCGCGTAACAGATGCGCGCCCAACCTTCGCCGCCGGCGCCGAACGCCGCGCCCGGCGCGACGACTACGCCGGTCTCGCGCAGTAACTCCTCGCAGAAGGACACGCTTGCGGTTCCTTCCGGCAGCTTGAAGAAGATGTAAAACGCACCGTCCGGCCTCGCCACAGTCAGCCCGCCGATGGCATTGAGCTTTTCCATCGCAAGGTCGCGCAAGCGCGTATAGCGGGCCAGACTTTCAGCAATGAACGGCTCGCCGTCGCGCAGTGCGGTGATCGCTGCGACCTGTGCCATGCTGGGCGCGTGAGAGGTCACGAACTCCTGCATCTGCGCCATTTTCAGCGCCACCTCCGGCGCAGCAATCAGATAGCCGAGGCGCCAGCCGGTCATGCAATATGTCTTGGAAAAACCGTTGAGTATGATCAAATGATCGTCCGGTTCACTGAGCTTCAGAAACGACGTGCGTCCCGCTTCCGTGTAGGTGATGCGGTCATAGATTTCGTCGGCAAGCAGAAACAGTTTGTGTCGTCGGCAAAACTCTAACAAATGATTCTTCTCATCGACCGTCATCACCCACCCGGTCGGGTTCGACGGGGAATTTGCGTTGACCATGCGAATATTGGGGTACTTCCGTACTGCCTCCTGGAGTTTGTCGAAATCGAGCCAGAAGCGCTGCGCCTCTGCATCAAATGACAGCGCCAGTTCATGCACGTCGGCACCGACAAGTTTCGCGGCACCCGTGAAGTTCGGCCAGGCCGGCGTGATGTTGATCATCCCGTCACCCGGATTAAGCAGGCCAGCCATGCACAGAAAAATCGCCTGCATGGTGCCACAACTCAGCACCACATGGTCGCGAGTAATAGGGTGCGCGTGGAATTCCGCGTAGAACCGGATCAGTTCGTCGCGCAGGTCGAGGCGCCCGGCATTCGGCTCATAAAAAACCGCTCCCCCCTGCAGCGCCTTGACACCGGCATCGACGACGAACGGCGGCGTGCCCAGGTTCGGTTCACCAAAATGCAGCGCGACGAACGACATGTCCGGGCGCTCCGACTTCAGGGCCATGTAGAGATTGTGCAGTTCACGGATCTGCGACGGCGCGATTTCCGCCAACCGGTCAGCCAGCGGCAATACTGTTTTTTCACCCGTCAGTGACATCGATCATTACCCGTATGGAAATTGTCGTTGTGGGTTCCCCGGCAGAGTGGTCGCTCGTCCTCATTGACTTTCGCCGCGGTAAAACTACTGTTGGTAGATTTTATCCGGCATAATGTAAATCACAACAGCAGGTTGCAGGCATTAGAAGAGAATTCGGTATCTGCAGTCCTTTCCATACAGCCATTCCTTCAGACGGTCCCCACGGACGTAGCTGACACTTATAATTGGGACCTGCCACCTGCTTGCCTTGCTGCAACCGCAAGGCGAAGAGCGAACATCTGAAACCTTCAAAAACTCGGAGACAATAATGAAACCGCAGATAATCAGAATCGACGAGATCATGGAAGGTCTCAAACAGGTCGACCCCATACAGGCAATCGAAGAAGGGTTTGTCGCATATTCAGACGGCAAGGTAAACGTCCCAGACCCCGGCGAACTGCTTTTCGAGGACCCGCCCGGGCAGACGCACATCAAGTACGGCGCCATCAAGGGCGACGATTACTACGTTGTAAAAATTGCCTCCGGATTCCCCGGCAATACTGCCCTGGGCCTCTCGCGGATCCAGGGCCTCATGCTGCTATATAACCAGAAGACCGGCGAACCCGAGGCCTTTCTGCTGGACAACGGCTACCTCACGACCATCCGCACGGCTGCCGCCGGAGCAATCTGCGCCAAATACCTGGCGCCGAAAAACGTTTCGCGAATCGGGGTTTTCGGTGTCGGCATCCAGGGACAGATACAGACGAAGTATCTCGCCGGCGTCGTCGACTGCCGCGACCTCATTGTCTGGAACCGGGAAGAAGACCCGCTGGAAGAATATCAGGAAGTGGCAGAGGCCGCGGGGTTCACCGTCACCTCTACATCCGACCCTGGCGAAATTGCCGACAGCTGCAATCTCATCGTCACCTGTACACCGTCACATAAGCCGCTGCTGCAGGCCGATCAGATCCGGCCGGGCACGCACATCACAGCGATCGGCTCGGACACTCCCGAAAAAATCGAACTCGACCCGCAGATCCTCGCCAACGCTGACGTTGTCGTCGCCGACAGCCTGCTGCAAAGCCGGACGCGCGGCGAGATTTCTCAGGCCAGCCGCGCCGGCAAAATCACCGAAGACAAGGTGGTCGAACTGGGCAACGTCATCACCGGCAAATCACCGGGCCGTACATCCGACGATCAATTGTCGGTTGCCGATCTTACCGGCGTTGCCGTTCAGGACATCCAGATCACCAAGGCCGTCTTCATGGCTCTGCAGCAAGGTCGCCCCGGTTCATGAGAATGTGGGGGCGGCATCCGACACCCACTTCCAATGAAATCCGGGGGCGGCACAACTGATTCATGATCCGCACCCCCGCGTCTACCACTCCCACTCCTCCTCATTGCCGCTCATTCAGCGAAGCGACGCTCGAGGATCTGCTCACGTTTGGCGGCACGCCTTTCAGATGATCGTCGCCATTTCGACCAGTTCGGCTTTCAATTGCCGAACCTCGTTCTGCTGGATAGCCTGCTTCTGTTCGAAAAGTTCGACAAGCAAGCGGCGTAAAACGGCTTCCAGCTCTCGAAGCTGGGGTTCGACTTGAGCAAGCGTCCCGGCATGCCGGGCCTGTTCACGGCGATTACGGATATCATCGCCGATTTTCCAACTGCGGTATTCGCCCCGGTGATAGTTCAGCCAACGATTTGCCAGTGTCGGGTCGTGCGCCGACAGTTCCCGGTCCCGGCTGTCCTCCTGACCGTCCCAGCCTTCCCGCTCCGCGGCGGTTAAATTCATGCCGGTTACAATGAGAACACACGCAGAAGCAATGGCCCGCACCATTAGAAACTCCGTAGTTGTTGGTCAGTTCTCAGAAACGCTCGTACAATACACAGTAATTTCATTTCCTCCGA
>CAUZJQ010000101.1:0-13144 GCA_963580095.1 Lentisphaeria bacterium
AGCACATCTTCTGGTAACGCCTGAACGCATGTTCGCGTACCTGGCGTTTCAAGCCCCTGCCACACCGAAAGACGATCCAATTCGCACGCTTATTACGCACAGTGACGTCGGCCTCAACTGGAGCGAGCCGGTGCTGGTTTACGAGCCGGACTTTTCTTTCTGGAAGCCGGTGACGCACGACGGCGTCCATTACGTTGCGGCCGATATCATGACCGGCAACCCGCGGGTAGAGCTTCCGCAATCTCACGATGGTATGGATTGGCAGAAGGTGTCCACAATCGTGGAAGGCGACTTCACCGAGACAGCACTGCTCTTTCTCAAGGATAACACTCTGATGGCATTTGTGCGCCAGGGCCGGATGGCGCTGGTGCGCCCGCCCTACACGCAATGGTCGATTCACGACTGCCCGGTCCCGCATGGTCCGGCGGCCGCGTTGGTCGGTGACACAAGCCTTGTCAGCGGACGTGTTTTTACCGAAGACTATCCCGACGATCAACCGGGCAGGTCACGGACCGGCTTGTTCGTGTTTGATCCGAAAACGCTAAAGTTTCACTGGAAAATGAACATGCTGGCGCAGTGGGCGGCGGTGAATCCTACCCGGACTTTCTGACGCTCGACGACCGGCGCGCGCTGATGGTATGGTACACAGGCGAGCGCTATGAGCGCGGCGTACCGAGGCAAGCGGACCTGCTCTGTTGGCCACCCTGAGACTTCAGTCGTAATGCGGCGAAGCTACGGCGCATCCTCGATGCAGGAGCGGTAGCGTGCGTCGCGCCGAGCGCAGGGAGACTGTAGGCACAGCATTCCGTCTGGAAGCCCTGTTTGCCGTGTCTGCACTGCGACAGCAATCAACGTCATTCACATGCGCGCGGCGCGACGCATGCTACTCAAGACGCCGGTCAAGTGTTCTCTTTTCAATGTGACACCCCACTACAGCGCGTCATCGATGCCGGCGGCGGTGATGTCTTTGCGGCGCGCTTCGGGCGTCTTCCGGGGGGCGGCAAGCGCTTCCTGTCGCGCTTTCCCCGCTGCCTCGGTCGCCTTTCGGAAGGCCGTCTGGTTCGTGTAGCTCACCTCGACCCTGCCGTCATCGTAGGCCTTCACGTTGATCGTGATCCCGGCTTCCTTCAACGCCGTGGCCACTTCCTCGCTGCCATATTTCTCTGCGATCATCTCTCGCAGCATGTCCGCACCGTCCGTGTCGGCCCCGGACGGGTGCGCGCCGGGAAGCTTGAATACAGCGACAGCAGAAGAAAGCTGGTTGTAGCCGAAAACATATTTTGTCTGGTCAGGAACACCCGCCGACGATACGTGGATTGAATACGAACCTCGCCTGCTGTTCGACTCGAGATCCGGCACCAGAGCCTTGACGTCCTCGACGCTTTGTCCCCATGATGTTTTTCCGTAGCCCTCGAGAATGGATACCTGGGCCTGAACCATCAAACATGCACTGACGAAAAAGACGATGCCGAATTTCAGTTTCTTCATGCTCCCCTCATGTGTTAGGGTGTATGGTGCGAGTCGATACTGTAGCCGCCGGAACACGATTCGCGCAACTGCATAGTCTATCGGTGCGTGGTCGTCTCTGGTGCCGTCGCAACGTATGACAACGAAAAAAGCGCGGAGGCGAACCTCCGCGTTTTTTCTGATAATCTGGCGGCGCTTACTTGGCCGCGTCGATATCCGCTTTGATCTGTGCCAGACAGGCGGCCTTGTCGCCGCCGCAGACATTGATCGTTGCTGTCATCGCGTTGAGTACGGAGTCGACGTCAGCGTCGAAATCCAACTCGTTGGTCGGCGGATTGGCGGCGAGGATCTTGCAGGTGAAGTCGACCAGAACAGACGAGAGATCGACGCATTCGATGCACGGGGCATCCGCACCTGCTGGACCAATCGTGCCCTGTGCCCCCTGTCCACCATCAGCGCCAGCGGAACCGGGCGCTCCATCATTCCCTGGCGGACCAGCAGGACCGGCGGAACCGGTCATATGGTTCGGATCGATAAACGCATAAAAGCGAATGATCGTGCCGTCAGCGATGTTGGTGTAATTGTTGACGGTGTTGGGGACGCATGTGTTATACAAGACGAATTTGTTTTCTGCCGGGTTCCGGAAGTCCATGCTCTGGTCGGCGTTGACCCGGAATTCGCGTGTCTCGATGTAGGGAAAATCGGGACTAAGCCGAAAGTACACCGTATTCCACTCGCCGGGATCGACCGCGGCGCCGAACCGGTGGTTCGGCAGCTGGATGTCGATCCCATCGTACCCAATCGGACTCTGCGAAGGCACCTGGACAACCCCGTTGTATTGTAACTGATCTCCATACGTCGGGCTGTTGACCGAAGTGATGGATATTGTGTCCCACCAAGCTCCCTTCGAGGCGATACCGATGCCGCCGATCACGTTCGTTGTTGCGGATATTCCCGAGCCCGCGATCAGCAGGCCAACAGTAAGAGTTAAGAGATACTTCATTGTTTGCTTCCTCTTGGTTGTGTTTGGTTTGTCGTTGTGAAATAACAGGTTCGGGGTCACAGAGAGCATTCCGTCGAACCCCCTATGTGGAATACACGACACGGGTATACGAAATTTTCCGGGCAATTGCAACCCCCCCCCTCTCTAAGAAAAGACGCAATCCGCAAATCCACGCCAGCTTTGTAAAATGTCTAATTTCAACGGGATTGTACCACAGCTAAATGGGCCCCGATAGTACAAAACGAAAACGGAAATGAAATTCGTTTTAATATCATGCACTTACGCCCACACTGATTCGATACGTGTAACAACGATCCGGACACCGTTCCTTATGAGGAAGCACATCTTCTGGTAACGCCTGAACGCATGTTCGCGTCGGCCTCCAGCCGGGATAGAACGCAGGCAAACTCGACCAGAACCACCATCCGCAGAACACTGCCATCAGTGAGAAACGAATGGTTCGATCCCAACCACGCCGCATTCCGAGCAGGTAGACGACGGGCAGAAGGTAGGGATAGAGCAAGAGAAGCGCCACGAGAAAGTTCGATTCTGCCATGGATGCTCCGGCGACCTCCCAGGCTGCCCAGCCGAGGAAGAAGAGACAGACCAAGAGGTCAGCAATGACCTTCCCATGGTAGAGGGAACCGTCGTTCGTCTTGTAAGAGAACATTTTGTGGAAGAATTCACTCATAGGAGATCGGTTGGATGAAATCACGGAATTCTACTTCTTGCTGTCAGACATACGCAAGCAATAGTCCTCAATGAAACCGGCGAAGTACTGGATTTTCCAAGTGAGGTTTGCGTTTTTGAATTACGCGACGGTCGTCTGCGCATCGCCGGGACGTTCGATTGCGCACAACAAAAAGCCCTTTAACGCTAACGCCCACTGCCGAAGCACCTTACTCTCGGCAGCGGTGTTCGGGTCGATGATTTTCAGAGACCTTTCGAACACAGCTTTGTCATTCTGGGCAAGAAGCCGCCTACCCTCCCCAAGGAACTTGCAGGAGTAATTGGTCGCGTAGATACTGAATATCAGACGCAGATTAGGGAGGTGCTTCGCTGTCCGGAGGCGAATCGCCCTCAAGCAGTTCAAGCAATGGCTTAAAAATCCACACTGTTATTGGTAGAGCAGCGGGGGTTACTGCGGTTCGGGACGTGGGTCCTGCGGTCCTCACGCCACGGGGACAGCCGATTCCGGGTAGCGACGTCACTGGGCATTTGCCGTTAACCGCACCCGCGTGCTGAACCGCAGCTCCACCGGACCAAGCAGTCCGGACACGGTCTGCCCCTCGAACACATACGACGACGGGAACGCAACGGCATAGTGGTTGGCCAGCGAATTGTAGACGGTCACTTTCAATGCGTTCACGCCCTCGCGGACGTATTCTGTGATGTCGAAGCAGTAGGGACGGCCCAGTCCGACGCCGACGTTTTGGCCGTTGACCTCGACTTCGGCACTGATCCGCGCCTCTCCCAAATCTAGGGATATCGCCGCGTCCAGGTGCGCCGCGGTCAGCGTGAACTCTTTGCTGTAGACAGCGCCGCCGGAGTATGTTTCCAGGGCATAGCCGGACCAGTCACCCAAAGGCATGCGCGTGGGGCCACAGGTGAATCTCACGGGCTCGGGGATTGCTGCGCCGGCATAGCATCCGGGCGTTTGCTCCAACCGCAATGCGATCTGAGTAACACTGTCGGCGATTGGCGAGCCTTCGACACGGTCCAGGGGTGAAGGGACCTCGATACAGCCGTCGCGGATCTCGACCTCATTGCCGTTGACCCAGGCTTGCGCCGCAGCGGCCTCAAGGGGCAGTGTGATCGTCCGTGTCCCCGCCGGCGCTTCGAAACGGTACCAGCCCACCCGGTCAGTAGTGTGCGGCGCAATGTCGTATGTCGGCAAGTTATCACCGGCGAACCATTTCAAATATGGCGGCGGCGGTGTTTCTTGCGCGACTGCATCATCTGTAGGGCGGAAGGCTGCATAGATATTTATCGATTGCCCCTGATGATGAAGCAGCTTGATCATGACCCGATTCAGCCCCTGCTCCAGGCGCACCGGCACAATAGCGGCCTGCTGGTCCGGGCCGAACGTCACGACCTCGCGGCCGTTGATCCAGGCCCCTTGCCCGGCACCGCCGTGACCACCGGTATCGTACGCCCAGACTTGCTCGTGCTGATCCTGACCGGCGCCGTGGCCGAAATGAAAATCCCAGTCGCCCGCTTCCGAAACGTGCACCCAGGTGAATAAACAGCGCCATAAATCTTCTTCATCACCGGTCGCCGGGAAGTAGATGAAGTGATCGTCGAGACCGTGGACGCCGGCATGGGCACCGTAAACGTCCATGCTGAGGTGTCCCAGTGTCTGCGAAAAAACATGTTCTTCCCAGACGCCCTCGGGATCGGCGTCCCCGGCAATGATCGATGCGATGTCGTCAGGTTCCGCACCGTCCGCGAACGGGCCGAGACCGAGCCAGTACGGTCCGAAAGAATATGTGACTTCGTCCCAGGCGGCATCGTTGAAGTCTGGCTGGTGCCAGCCCGCGGCACAGCCGGCGCCGGCCGCTTCCTCGCGGTATCGAAAGATTCGCGCCTCGGGCCCGACCATGGTATCACTCGCAGGCCAACGCCAGTCGCCCCAGCGATTGTCCATCGTCGGCCGCAGCTCGAAGTCCCAATCGCCCGCCAGAGTGATCGGCGGTGGCGGCGATTCGACCCTTGCCTCACCGATGCAGGTTTCGGTGCCGTATTGGATGCGCACCTGCTTGCGACCGCCGGTGGTGCAGTAGCCGTCGATCACCGGACCTTCGGCGCCGGCCTGCACATCCTCGACGGTGTCGAGATCGTCGTGCACGATTTGGGGGCGCTCGCCGGCCCTGAACACCAGAACGATGCCCTGATTCCGCTCCATCTCCAGCCGCACTGTCGTCTTTCCTTCGTGGCGCTCGAACCGATGACACGGCAAGATCCGGCCGCTGAAGGTGTCCCATATTTCGGGGTCACCCTCGACCCGAAAGGTGAATGTCAGGCTTCTCTTTTCAGCCCGCACGTTGTAGAGGAAGTAGACGTCGAGCGCGTCGATCCGCTGGTGTGTGTGGTAGATATCCCCGGCTTCGCCAAGCGTTGCCCCGCCTGATGCTACCACGTCCCGTTCGATCGCGTCGGAAATGACGGAAGCCGTATCCGCTTTGGCCCGGAAGAAACCCGGATCGTGCCAGATATTGCGGTGCAATTCCGGCTGCGGGATAAAAATCGCCTGGCCGCCGCCCGCATGCCGCTGCGTGCTGACACTGCTCAGTCCCTGCATTGATCTATCGACGGCGTGGATATAATCTGAGCTGGTGGGGATGCCGAACAGCTCTGACAACAGCTCACGGATGCGCGGGTCGTTGCGGCCGTGCTCCGCCGAACCGCCCGGCAAATGACTTACAGCTATGACGGTGCCGCCGCCTTCGCAGAAGGCTTTTATTTTCTCGAGCGTATCGGTACGGATCGTAGTCATCGGCGGCATCAGCACGACCCGGAACTCGAGTTCGTCGATATGCAGGATACCATCGTTGACAGTGGCTTCGTTCAGCTTGAGGTCATCGACGAAATCGAAGTCGATCCCGCTTGTATAGATCTGCTGGGCCAGGGCCATGCCTTCCATCTCGATTTCGTCCCCGGCAGCAGTGAAGTGGTCGCCCTTCAACCAGTTCGCGTGGACCGAGGTCAGCGGATACAGCAAGGCCACGTCAGCACGATGCACACCCTGACTCAGGACCGCGCTGAGGCGCGACACATGTTGCGTAAAGCAATCCCAATGCTCCCAGTACGGCTGCCGGAAGTGCACGGAGGGCGGCACCCATTCGTACCAGCTCCCGAGACTGCCGTAGAGGCCGCCGTGGGTATTGTACATGTTGAGCCCGTACGCATAATTCTCATTCGTCCACGCTAGGTTTTCTTCCTGGGTCATCCCATGGCCGGACCCCCAGTAGACGCACATCGCGGCGCGGTCGCGCTCGTACAGGTGCAAAACCGAGCTGGACAACTTGGCATCTGCGAAACATCGCCCGCCGGGTTCGGTGTGGCCGGGGTCCTCGTTGCCGGTGATGTGAAACCAGCGGCACAGGCGGAAAATATCGCCGTACTGGTAGGTCTGCCCCAGCATGCTCTGCCGTCCCCACGTGGCGATGGTGCTGAACTGCATGCCGCGCGCCTCGTGCCAATCGGAGAGCGGTCGGTAAAGATTCTCCTCGAGCAAAGCCGACATCACGTCGTAGTATTCGCATCGTATCTTGTCGGTGAAGTCGCCGATATCATGAAACAGACCGACCAGGTGCGGGCGCGGATCGTACCCGTTCTCCGACTGGAATCGCGCCAGCAGGCTCTCCGCGTAAACGATATTGCCGTCCAGCACATAGATTTCGTCCTGCAGATATCCGCGCAGCGTATCCGGCACAAATCGCCCGAGGTGTTCGATGTGCGGTTCCCAGTAGATATCCAGCCAGCGCTGGGCCACATGCGGGTTGAGGTAGTCGAGGCCGTGCGGCTGACTGCAGACCACCACGGCCATCCACGCCCCGTCCGGCACCTGCCAGCTCAGCCGCCCGTCGGCGATCCTGTCGGCAAGGTCGAGGCTGTCGTCGCCGTCGAGTTTGATTGTCTCGTTGGGACTTTGCGGTGACGCGCCCTGGATGACACGAAAGGCTCGTGCACAGAGCAATTCATCATCATCAGGAATTTCGAACTGCAGCGTTTCACCGTCGCGCCCTTCGGCCTGATGGATGACCAGCCGTCCGCCTTTCAGGTCCGGGTTGTGCTCGCTCTCGGCGCGCAGTTTATCCTGCCACGATCCCTGTCCGGTCCAGTCGGCAAACCAGACCGTCATGCCGAGGCGCTCGTGTTCGGCGACATAGTGCTCGAAGAATTCCCACCAGCCATCGCTCCAGTAGGGCGGCTGCGCGTGCGGCTCGCCGCGCACGTAGCGAGGATAATACCAGGTGCCGCCGACGCCTTTCGCCTTTATCTGTTCGAGTTGCCAGGTCAGCTGCTCTTTCGAGAGCTTGCCTGACTCCCAGAAATAGGTCATAAAATCGCTGTACTCGAGCGGCGGCTCGGCGAACAGCTGTGCCAGTTCATCGGACGATGGCGACTTTGTTTGCATAACAGATCTATCCCTGAGCGGCTGTTGCTTCGATGATGTTTAGAGTCCATTCCTTCCAATAGTACTTCAGCGGGTCATCGTCCGGCCAGTCCTGGTAGACCTCGTCCCACGTCAATATCTGCATGTGCGGTTCCAGCGAATCGCGGCGCACCGGGTGGGACCGTGGTTGATAGCGGAAATCGAGCGACAGCCGGATCTGATCGGGGCTGGGGTTTGCCACGCCCTGGTGCACGGTAGTGCTTTTAAACATGAGTACGTCGCCGGTTGCCAACTCACTTACCGCCCAAACGCTGTCGACGGGAAAGTCGAGACAACTGGTAACGGTCGAATCGTACGCCGCGTGTTCCTTGAATCCCCAGTGATTTGACCCGGGCACTATCGCCAGCCCGCCCAGGCTCATCGGACAGTCTCCGCACGGAATCCAGGCCGTCCAGGTTTCCTCCGTACCGCCGATGAAATTGAAATCCTGGTGTGCCGGTGTCGTTGTCTCGACGCCTCGAGGGAAAAGGGCCATCGAGATATTCCGACTGTGCGGCAACACCGGTTCGCCGATCAGACTGTCGAGCACCGCCAGGAGATTTTCGTGTTGGGCGAGTGCATGAAAATCATGCAGCTTAAGGATGTCCTTGTAGTACGCAAGCCACACAGGGTCAGTGTCGGATTCACGGATAAAGAAGTCGTTCCTGGCGATACCGTTTTCGAGCGGTGCTTGATCGTCGAGAAATCCGTGGTGTTGACAGGTCTCGAGAATCTGGCGTCGGACCGCCAGCACGTCGGCGGGCGGCAGCAGTCCCTTGAAGCAGAAGTACCCCTGTTCGCCTGCCCGGGCCCGTAATGCCGGTGGATCGAACAACAGTTCCGTGGAGTCCTGGTGCGGACTGGTTGCCGCCATTGGCGTCATCGCCATGATACGAGTCCTGTTCGTTGTGAATTGCACGGCTTAAATATACACCAATCGTCGTCAATGAAAAATGACGCTTGGGCATCTGTTGCAGCTACGATAGATTCTCGTTCCAACCTTACTCGAGAGATTCCTTTCGCTCCTCAGAACACCTCCCGAACCGCACCACTACAAGCTATCGACGGAGACCCGCTGCGTTGACCAACCGTCGGGAAATACGGTGACGACTTTGAAGGAACGTTCTTCGGCGTATTGCAGTGGGGCGCAGATACCGATGCTGGTGATCAGACTGATACCGTGCCAGCGCGCATCAATATCCTGGTGGAAATGTCCGGACAGCGCGCAGGAGACGTTGTACTTCCTGAACACCTCGATGATCCTGGCGCGATTGGGCATGTTCCAATAGGTTTCCGGCTCGTCCGGGTGGGCGATGAACAACGGCCAGTGCATGACCACGAAGACGTGCTTGCAATCGGCGGGCGCCGCGGCGAACTGGCTCTCCATGTAATCCCACTCCTCCTCTTGCTGCGCCTCTCCGAATCTGCCGCGCAGCCACACGGAGTTGATGCCGACAAAGTACGAGTTGCCGTGAGCCATCGAGAAGTGAACCGGTAGCCCACGCTGAATGTATTGGGGTTCATCGCCCGGACGTTCGACATCATGATTTCCGGCAACACCATAGTAGGGAACGGTGAGGGTCGACAAGGACAACTCCAGAGCCGAAAATTCCTTCTCAGCCTGCTCTTCGCTACAGAAATTGTTGACCTGGTCACCGCCTAGAACGACGAATTCGATTTCGTGTTCCGGGTCATTGGCGTAGGCGATCGCCCGGTCAAGACGCAGCTTGTCGCCGCCGAAGGCCTCCAGCCCGCCGGGACTGTTCATGCCGAGCTGCGCATCGGTGATAAAGGCGAATTTGAAAACATCCGAACTCATGTCGGCTTCTCCGAAACGGTACTGGCTGATCGCTGAACGAGGATAGATAGGCGCGATGCGCTGGTTACACGGCCGGCGTTTACCTTAACCCTATTCCTGCCCGATCCTATATGCGGCGAAGGAGCAACCGGGACCAAACCACGGATCCCGGATGCTTGTATTGCATCCCCAGTCGGCATCGTATAGATTCAGAAAGATGCATAGTAAACGTCCATTTACGCTAATCGAGCTCCTCGTAGTTATCGCGATTATTGCGCTTCTCGCGGCGATGCTGCTACCGGCTTTGAACGCAGCAAAAGAGAAGGCAAAGGAAGTCCAGTGCCTCAGCAATTTGCGACAATGGTACATTGCTGGAATGCTGTACCTCAATGACAACAACCGTAGATTCCCCTGCATGCCTACTTCTACCTACGGTTGGGATATTGGCACGCACTACGCCGGCAACGCCTCCACCAGCCCCTACGCAGAGGCTCCACGCCCGGTGACCAAGCGGCCGCTCAATACATATGCCGGCTACAACACCGACGGCGTCGTCGTGAAAATGGCACAATGTCCCAGTAGCGGTGATGTGCCGGGCGATGGTGGTTATCAAGATGCTGATCATTCAAATGGATATAGCGAATGGTACGAGCAGGGATCGGACTACGTCGCCTCTTTCAACCCCGGCCGACGTTTCGACCTGGGCGAAGGGAACAGCACCGGATCGAATCACATCAGCCAGATCCGTTCTCCCAACGCGATGGTTTTCATGAGCGAGGGCGTGGCGTATTACACATCGCGCGTTGGCCAGGATGGGTTGTCAAACCACAGGCATGGCACCAAATATTACAACGTTATTTTCATCGATGGTCACGTCGGCGGATACGAATTTTGGTGCGGTCGCGGCATTGGGTTCGATCGGGAGACGGTCGATTTCACCAATAACCCGGGACAGCCCTACTACGAGGGAAATCCTTCCGGAGATTGCGCCGGGATTGAGGTTTTTCCATAGGAAGTTGGCTCATTTGTTCCATTTTTTCATAAAGACGTAAGGGAAGTTAGCGATGGTACTCAGGATACTGGCGGCTTTGTTGATGATCGCGCCCGCGGCGATGATCTGGATCGGCCTAAAAAAATCCGGCAAAGGACAGCCGGCCGCCGGCCTTGGCATGTTTGCCGGCGGTGGCATTCTGCTCTTTGTGCTCGCCGCAATTGCCACGGGTTACATTCTGTATCCGTTGATGCTGTGTCTCTCAATCACGCTGATCGTCGCCAAGCTGGCGGCATCGAAACAAGGCGCGATCTGGGGGAGACCGGTTGCCGTGTGTTGTGCGCTCCTCATCGCCGTGACTGCCACTCTCAGTATCGTCTGGCAAGTGGGCGGCGGTGAAGCGCGCCGTGGTCTGGATCGGCGAAATGAACGATCAAGATTCCTCGAGGAGACGAGGATGGAAGCCGCCGGCAAGGTTCTGGGCGATGCGCTCGCCGGCCGCCGCGCCCTCATCCTCATACTCGGGTATGACAGCGAATTCACCCGTGCCGGTTTGGCCGCCTTGAAGAAAGGC
The DNA here is from genome assembly GCA_963580095.1 of Lentisphaeria bacterium. Classification (GTDB taxonomy): domain Bacteria; phylum Verrucomicrobiota; class Lentisphaeria; order JABSQK01; family CAJWLW01; genus CAJWLW01. Next base: position 10,992 of record CAUZJQ010000101.1, read on the forward strand.
CTGGGCGAGAAGCTATCTGTCGTCGGCGTGGTCGCGGCGACCGGCGCTGATGGCCCAACGGGCAAAGGTGACCCGTTGGCGGCCACGGCGGAAGAATTCGACCGGATGCTCGACAGCAGGGACGATTATGACCTGGTCATCAGCATGATCGGTAGGCCGGACGACATCCTGGATATGACCTACTGGGATCGGGAAACCGCCAGGCGTCACAAGTTCGTGTTCACACATTTTTCCACCTATGACCTGTGGCAGCAGATGCAGCTCGGCTGGGTAGAGGGCACCGTCATGCGGACGAAGGAATACGAACAGCTCACCATGAGGCTCCTTCAATCGGACCAGGAATTTAGTGCCGAGAACGTCAAGGAAGTGGCCGGTCGAGGTCTCTTTTTTGTGAGTATGGAGAATATCGAAGAGATGTATCAGAAATACCCGGAAAAATTCCCGGACATCGAGTTATAATCGTCCGGCGCTTTACAGAAGGCTCGCCAGAAGCCGCCCGGATTCGTCTCAGAAATTGTACAGTACCAGTAGAAGTTCGCGCACCGCACGGCACATCGGGCGTTGGGCCTCATTAATTGGGGGTGATTCTAAGGGGTGTCCCTGGTTGAGACGAGACGGGAATGAGATTAGGGTGAAAGATTAAGGTGATAGATTATGGTTCACGCCTTCAGCGTTCAATTCGCTTATCCAATATCCTGGGGCGTTGCCCCAGGCTACGATGAATTGGCGCCGTTGGCGCGGAATGATGCAACCGCACCGATTAAATCGACAGCCCCTAAAGGCGGGACTCAGACGGGGAATTGAAACGATCAAAATCCACTTATAAGACCTTCTCTAATCGCCATTCCCGACTCGCGACGAAAACGCATGAATAATCCAGACTCTGGAGCAGCTCCGCCACAGTGACGTGTGCGCCTGGGTCGCGGGCTGTGAGAACACCTCAGCTTGATTACCGCCGGCGCGGGTACTGTTCGCTGACGTCGGCCAATATACCTTCGTCATGCGCCACTTTGAGAAACGGCATGTGGGTCCGGTAATGCTTGCCCGCACCGCGAACTTGCAGGATAATCATCGGTGGCCCGGTAAAACGAAAAAACTTAATCCCTTCGTCAAGATACCGGCGATCCTTCGTCGCATGCCAAGCGTAGGCATATGCCGGTAACGTCAGATTAAGTTCGTACGGTTGCAACTGATCGCACCAGACGGTGCCGACCGCATTCCGGCCGTTCTCGAAATGCCAATCGAGGTTGGCCAGCAACAACTGCAGCGCCCGTTCGTCACCGGTGATCCGGTGCAGGCCGGCCAAACCCGATAAAACCGTACCGGCCCCGTAACAAAGCCCGTCGCGATCGATCGCGCCGAGGGTATCCGTGACCTCGCCGATCTCGTCGCGGATCGTCTGCGCCGCCCGCAGGCAACGCCCATCGTGGCAAACTTCAACCACCGCATTCAGTGCAATCAACGCCCAGCCCATCATCCGTGACTCGATGCGCATCGGAGCGATCCGTTCCTCGACGTATTTGCAGAGGTTACGACCGAGCCCTTTGACCACCTCAAGGGCGCGTTCATCGCCGCTCGTCAGGTAATACTGCACCAAGCCCTCGGTCCAGGTATGGCTAGGATACACCGACCCGGTGGTGTGCCCCGGACAGTGCGCCGGAATGCCCTCAACTTTCCAGGGATCGTCGCTACGACGAACAAAGTCGACATCGATCTGGTGTTGTGCACAGATCCGCGCACATTTCCATGCCGGCGGCCGATTGCTACGCCAGAACTGAGTCGCGGCCTGGGCCATGTAATCATGCTCGTTGTTGATCCAGACGGTGCCGTCGCGCCCACCCTGATTGTAAATGGAGGTATAGGACGAGCACGGGTCGTCGCCGTAGGCCATCATGCCACTGACCCAGCCGCGCTCAATGGTACCGCAAAGCGACGACTCCAGGTGCGGATACACCGTCGGCATCCAATCCATGATCGTTTCCATCCCCATCACCTGGCACTGCTGAAACCACGGAAACGGGATGGTAACGGTGGCTGGCGCCTGATATTGAAAATAAACCCGCTGCAGCTCGAAACCCCGGGTCTCCGGCGGTAGGAAAGCGATGGTCATCTCGTGTCGGCGGGCCATGCCCTGGCGCAGGCTCGGCAGCTTG
>CAUZJQ010000102.1:0-13124 GCA_963580095.1 Lentisphaeria bacterium
TCGAATTCACCGGCACAGAACTGCTGCTTCAGTCGTTTTTTCACAAGCGCCTCGGGAAAAGTCGATGGCACTGTTTCACGTTGGACAGTCACGCCATTGTTTCTACGGACACGCGACGCACAGAAAAACCGTCGTCGAAAACGGCAACCAGCTTGAATGCAGTTTCCTCGGGGTACTGCAGTTGGCGGCACGTTCCGATGCTGGTGATCAGGGGGATGCCCTGCCAGGTAACATCGATATCCTGATGCCAGTGACCGGAGAGAACACAGGTGATTTTGCTCTCCTTAAAAAACTGCACCAGTTGATGACGGTTTGGCATATTCCAGTAACATTCTTCCTCGTCCGGATGCTGTATGAACAGCGGCCAGTGCATAATCACGAAACGATGAGTCGCGTCAGTCGGTGCCGCCGCCATCGTCTCACGCAGATACGCCCATTCCTCCGCCTGCGCCGCTGCCTCAAGATCACCGCGCAATGCTGTAGCGTTGAAGCCGACAAAAAAACAGCCCTTGTGGTTTAACGTGAACCGGTTCGGCGTCGCCTCGTGCGTCAGGTAGACCTCGTGTTGGTCGTGGTTCCCCGACACACCGTACCACGGCACCTTCAAACGCGCGGCACCGGCCAGGAAAACATCACGCTGCTCGACAGACTCGCCATGATTGACGTGGTCGCCGCCGAAAATAACGAAGTCGACATCATCGGTGGCATTGACAAAATCAACGGCTCTGTCCAGCCGTGTCCGGGCGGAGTCATCGGTTTCCAGCTCGTTCGAGCTCGCCATGCCGATCTGCGGGTCAGTGATGAATGCAAAGGTAAACATGAGTAAACGTACGCCATCGACGGATGGGTTCAAAGGCTCCAGCGCCGATTGTCTCCTTCGAACAGCACGATGATCGCGAAATGGACTTTTTCTCGAGCTGGGCGCTGGCTGTCATGAGCAGCGACACAGGCGCGTCGAGCCCGCAATCCCGATGTTCCTGCGACGGGCGGTAACGCCGTGCGGCGTCTGCATTTCTTGAAAATACTCGATGGGCGCGGCATGATTGACGAAAAGTGTGTCGGGCATCGACCTGGAGACATCCCATGGGAACGGTATCTGGATTGATGCTTTTCAGGTGCCGCGAGGAATCAAGCTATGCTTCCGTGGGCGACACCAGCACCAGGTAGTCATCGTCTGATTCCGGCATGTCGATGACGCTCGACCCGTGGATAGTTTCGGTTCGCACACAGCATTTTTCATTCAGCGAAAAGACCTGGCACAGCAGCGGTTGCGCCGGGAAGTTCTGCAGGTCGATCGTGCATGCAGCCGGCTCCGGCATCCGGTGGAGGTTGCCGGCAAGATAGACGTGACCGTCACGGACGATGTGGTTCGTGCAGTTATAAAAGTAGGCGATCAGCGTCTGCCGGTCCGCAGACCACAGGTAGCTCGCCCGATAGTCCGCTGAAACACGCAACGGCCCGGATGACAAAACGTCGTCGATCAACGTCGGTGCCGTATAGGAGCCGAAGGGCTGCCGCATCCGGAACGCTTTATTGGCGTCGTCGGTCAACGTCGGTGCCGTATAGGATTCGGTCGCATCGAGCATCGTGACACCGTCAGGTTCCGGGTCGCCCGGTTGCACGTAACTCGTCATCAGCGGCAGTGCCGAAAAGAACGCCTCGTATTTCTCCAACACGAGGCGACCGTCGGAACCGTCCGGTCCGCTCCCGACATTCGTACCATCGACCCGGATCGCGACCGGTGCTTGGAGGAACGCCTGCGACCAGTCGACGGCGTCGCGAACCTGCCGGAAAACAATCCGTTCGTCCTCGGCATGTTGCTCGCCCCAGGTGATCAGCAGCGGAATACGATGGATCAGTCCGAGATAAAGATTGTCGCGCAGCCGACGACGATAGAACTCGGTACCGCACCAGGTATCCTCCTGGCCCATAAACCGTTTATACAGATGCGGGCACGGCCAGCTGCCTTCGCCCATGAAGTAGTCTCCAAGCTGCAGGAACTTGAGCTCAATCGCGAGATCGAGTTCCGGCTTCAGTTCCATACCCATCCAGTACATGCGGCTGCCTGCCAGCTCCGCTTCCCAGGCGACGTCGGTCCGGCAGCCCGCGGGGAAGCCGGCCGTCCACTCATGCACGATCCACGCCGCCCGGTGTGCGTCCGGCAGATCGAAGAGGCGGTGGATCGGTTCGATTATGTAGATGTGGTTCGGCATCTGTTTCTGCATGAAACGATACGCGTCGTTGACCCGCTCCGGGCCGGCGGCAATGTCACCCTCGCCAGAGGTCGAGACGCAGAAAAGCACCGTTTCGTCGCGGTACATGTCGGCGAAATCCTGCAGGTACCCATGAAATAGTTCATCGAACCGCGACCCGTTACCGGGGTGCGTCCAGTCCTCGTCCTTAAAGCCCGCCTCGAGATACTGGCGCAGCACTGGTGTCTGATTTCCCTGCGTCTGACTGGTGCCGTATGGGTAGTGGGAAACGGCCTGCTCCAGAACGAGGCCGTGGCGCGCCGCCAGCCGCATGACCAGCGCCAGCTGCTCTGCAGCGCGGGGTATGATGTGCCCGCAAGCGTCGAGCTTTTCCCAGATGCCCCAACCAACGAGCAGGTGAATCAGATCCCAACCGCACGACTGCAGGTATTCGAAGCGCCAGGTCAATTCCGCCTCGGTCATCGCGTCCCAGTAATGCCAATGCTCAGCGTCCGGATTAGCGTCCAGCTCCGCCTGTCCCTGCACCAGTGTTTCTTCCGGCGTGCCGATGTCACGGACAAATGCCATGTCCGCGGCAGAGCCGCTGAGCGGCCCCTGCACCTTGCCGTCCCGGACCAGGCTGTGAGCGTCCGATTCATAGCTCAGGAAAATGCCGTCTGTCACCCGAAGCACGAGGACGCTCGTCGCGTCAATGGCACCGGAGGCGGTCAGTTCCGCCTCGTATTCACCTGCCGGCAAGTCCGTAAAGGACCCGCTCCACACACCGTCGACCGCAATCAGCTCTGCGAAGTGGTCCCCTGACCTGGCCGTCACCTGCACCGTCTGGGGATCCGCAATCTGTCCGTCCGCGTCAATGACAACAGCCGAGATCGGCATGCCTGTTTTTTCGACATTCTGCGCTGTTCGCACGACCGGCAGACAGGGCACCAACGCCGCGTGCCCCGCCATCGATGCGGCAAAAGTGATGGACGCTTCGGCTTCAGGCGTTTCCGTCCACAGGCCCACTACGATATGTACCGCCGCGAAGTGGAGCGCGTAACCTTTGGCTGCTATGGCGGCAGCCAGATCCAGTGTGACGGAGCCGGGCTCGGTGTGCCAGTTACTGGCCAGCAGGGGCGGGCCAGTCCGGCTCTTGATCAGCACACATACCTGCCACTGCGCGGTAGCGTCACTGACTGTGACACTCAGAATCGGATGCTGGTCGAGATTGACCTGCAGCTCGGGCAACGCCACAACTTCCCGCTGGCGTGCCGAGCGTTTTTCGAACGTCAGTTCGCAACCGGCATGCTGCAGCGGATTGGCCGGATCACTGAACCAGTCGCTGACCCGTGCCTCGCCGGTGAGCTCGAGATTGCCGGCGGCTTCATACGCCAGAACAGTACGATTGGGCGTCGCGGCCCAGCGCATGGCGCGGTTGAACGTCCGCGACTGCCCGAGAAAGGCGCAGTACTCCGGCTCCGTTTGCCGTCCGGGGATACGCGGTTCATGGTAGACTTCATCGGCGTGCCCCTCGAGCGCGAAGTCCGGGCGCCCCGTCGAAACGGTGCCGTCATCCCACTGCACGGTGCCCCATGAGCCAATGCCGGCAGCCCGGCGATTCCCCGATTCGTTTGATTGATCATCACTCATGTCGATTCCTTGATGTTTCTGTCGGCCTTCAAAGTAGTGCGGCTCTCCGTTCGCGCCAAATAGGACGGACACGGAGAGCCGCTCTGCTTGTTACGCCTCCAGCACCCGGATTTCGCAAATGCCCGCTTCCTTGTCTTCATGGAACTGCGCGACAGTTCTGAGAGCGCTGTTGGTTGGACGAGCAGCGATATGCAGATCACATCGACGACGGTGCCCCGGTGATCCGGTAGATCGTGTAGGGTTCAGTTCTCAGCATCCCGCGGGCATCCTCGGGTGTGGCGGATTCGCCGGAAATTCGCTCGACGCCGGCGCTGTCCGGCAGTTCATAATCGAACGCCGCGTAGGCGAACAGAGCGCGACCGGCCTCCGCCTGCCACTCGACCCCATGGTCGTCGGGCAGCAACCGGCGGGTCTCCATCAACGACTTGACCTGGTTGAAAGTATGGTAGTAGCTTGTCATCACATCAAGGTTGCTCGGCCACTGGTCAATCATGCCCTCTTCGTGTTCGCCCAGCATGAGCAGCGAGTAATTGGCCAGGGCGCGAAAACACTGCTCCTTCACCTGCTGCTCTGTCCGGCTCGGATGTATGTGCACCATCGGCAGTGTGCCGACCAGCATGTCCTCGTGGCCGACCCACCAGGACCAGTCGTTCTGACCGGCTACGGCATGCGTCGCGGCGGGGTTGTCCGTGATGTTGTCGGCCATGCCGAAACGGCCGACGCCCATGGGCCCGATTCCTTCATTGGATATCGCCTTGACGCCCATCTTGTTGAGGCCGCCGATGAAACGGGCGACACCCGCGGTATTGGGCTGCATCCCGGCCTGGTAATCGACGCCCATCATCGCGAAATTCCCGATCGAGTCGAAGAAGACATAGTCCAGTCCGTGCCTTTTCCATTCCGCAAACGACTCCAGCAGCCAGTCACAGGCGGCGTTCCAGTTGAGGCCCCAGGTGACATTTATGATGGGGCCGCCCGAGTGGGGGCGCGTGTTGACCGCACGACACATGAACTCGGGATGCTCCTTGAAGATCGGGGCATTCGGCGAGAGCTGCCCACCAACCCATTGGCCAACCTCCAGCCCGGCAGCCTTACCCGCCGCGTAGAACGCTTCCCACGCCGCCCAGCCGCCCCAGAATTCGGCCATTCGATAGCGCCAGCAATTGCAGGTGGAGCTAGTTACCAGGTCCCCGTGAATCCCGCTCTGCAATTTGTACGTATAGCCGTTTTCCGATATATCTGATTCACCCATCGGCTCGGGGAACACGCGACGCACACCAGCCGCTGCGAGGGCCGGCAGGTGTTCCGCCCAACCAGCCAGTGCGTTTTCCGGGGCATACGGTTTGCCCGCGATATATATCAGCAGCTTGCCGTCGTCGTCAAGCTCCGGCCGGTATGCCAGCCCGCACTCGGGCAGGAGATAAGGCGTGTTGACATCGAACGCGGCGCGCACCACCCCCTGCGCATGCTGCAGGGCACGCAGCCAGCGGTCATGCATCAGATGCACCTGCGCACCCTCGGGCGGGGGCGGCGCCAGGAGGATGCATTTGCGCGGGAACGTCAGGTCCCGCCCCAGGGGCTGCAGGCACTTGTCGAGCACGAAGACGACATCCTCGCCTTTGTTCTTTTGGATCATGGAATGCACGTCCACGAACTCCGGCCAGTAGCCGAGCAGGGCGCCTTCGGGCCCATACTGGAAATCGAAGCACTGCATGGGGCTGTAGCGTGAACTGAACTGGAATGAGACGCCGTGCGGGTTACCCGCCTGCCCTAATTGCCGCCAGCAGGTCGTGGTAAAGTCGGTGTCCGTTTCACAATAGTACACGGGCGGGTTTACCTGCCCCTGGCTCAGGAGCGTATTCCCCGAGGCGCTCCCACCCAGCTCCCAGGTCGCCTTCATGGTGATCTGGTGGATCGACCGCTGATCGCTGCGGAAGCTCAAGGCGTAGGAGAAACCGTCGTACTGCACCCCGTCCAGCGTAAGCTGTTCGGGCTTGAGCCGCCATTCGACGGTATCCTCGAAGGGCCCGCCTTCGACCCGCGGCCAGGCCAGCTGACTGTCGTACTCGTCGCGATATTCCCCGAACAGTCCCTGCCTGCCGAAGGCGGTGGTCAGCAGGACGACATCGGCGCCGTCGGCTTGCACGTCATCGAGGCGGAATGAGTCGTACCGAATACCATCCGGCGTCATGATGTCAGGCCTGAGCGGGACGGTTGCCGACCGAATTGTGACACCGTTGACTGTGATCTTGCCCAACCCAGGGAATCGGTCTTGCCGGGACAACAGTTCAATGGTCGCTTGCCCTACTTTGACTTCCGCCGGAATCGCTGATGTTGCGCCTTCCTTCATGCTGTTTTTCTCTCCCTGTGGTCAGTAATGCATTCGCAATAATGCGACTGTCGGGCTTTTGTAATCGGTGAGCCGTCCTATGTCAATCTCTTTCCCGGATTTGTTTGACTGGGGTATTCGACCGTATCTCTACACCGTGTTCCCGGGCGGCTATCGCCTGAGCAATACTCCCATGCCGCCCTTCGGGATACCAACCCTGTGCGGGTCTCTGAGCTGGTGATTTGGTGAAGTTTATTAATCATTCACGTTGGGTCAGTCCAGGTTCGCCAGAAACCCGTCCGGAATCTCGGCCTTAAAAACGTGGGGAACACCCTGGGGATTGGCGTTGTATATCACATGCCGCGTGTCCGTCGTGAAATAAGCGTGGGGGTGTGTGTACTGCGCCCCCGAAAGAATCCCCGTTACATCCTCGACGAGCAGAGCGTACTTGCCGGTCTGGAGGTTGCCGACAACCAGGGGGACCGGGCCCGGCAAACCATCGGGATAAGAATCGCAAACAAAATACCTGCCGCACCTGGAGACGCAGAGATGGTTGAAATAATGTTCGGGCGTCGCAAATACTGTTGGCTTTTCATCGCCCGGCGCGGCGGTGAAAAGATTCCCCTGCGGATAACGGGAATCGAGAGAACCGTCAGCATTGGCAACTACAGTGAAAGCTACCCGCCCCGTATCCCCAACAAAGCACTCATGACCGGTGATACCGGCAGTCGCCGGCTGGCCGGCGGGGACGGAACGCTGGTTGCCGCCCTCGGCATCGAGGACGAAGAGGGTCGTTCCCTGCTTGATGTCGCCGGGACTCGTGAGCGTCCCGTCCGGGGCCATCTTCGAGCCGCGATTGTGTTGGACCAGGATATCTTTCCCATTCACCGGGTTGTACTGGAGATGGGTGTTGGTGATCTCGGGATGCTCGAAAATTACCGTCCATTCACCCGACTCCAGATCCATACGCACCACCCCGATCGTCGGGCCGGAGAGCACCGCCTGACCTATGAGGTAACGCTGATCCGGCGAGACCGAACCCATGCTCATATCCGGGGGGAAACTGACAGAAGTGCTGATGATCTCTTTATCGAGGGTGTCCAGCGACAACCGCACCAGCTCATGCCCCTGGCGCATATAGTAGATGAATCCGCTCCATGCGGCTGTGCAGGGCATATCATCGATACATTCCTCGACCAGCGTGCTCCGGAGAGTATTGAGATCCGTAACCAGCAACATGCACTGCGTGGTTCGGCACGAATCCATCCCCGACTGGCGGACAATCGTGACGCGATTGCCGTCTTTGGAACAGTAGGGTTGCTCGCAGTAGATGTTGTTGTTGTGACAAACCGCATTCGTCAAGCGGGTGATCCTGGCGCCGCTTTGGGGATCTGGATTCTGATCACTTGCTTCTGTGAACCACGTGAGCATTTTTGTTCTCCAAATTGTTGAAATTACGGTAGGTGTAGGCAGGCGATGGAATCGGCACTATTATACCCGACAATTTAGCCGAAATCATAGACCTCCGAAAAGAATGGCAGCCGGTTGGGCTCCGACCACCGAGCCTACCCAATTTTTATTATGAGGGAACGGCGCCCAACACGCCACTCAAACACGCCACTCAAACCCCCAATCATCATGTTCAAACCCCTGACGCTATCCGCATCGATTGTCGTTTTGATGATCGCTTTGACCGCGCTCCCGCAGCTTCAGGCGGCGCCACTGACAATCGTCGAGAATGGCCGCAGCCAGGCGGTGATCGTCGTCGAGGCCAAACAGCCCAAGGCGATGAAGGCGGCGCAGGCACTGCAGACATACATCGAGAAGATGAGCGGCGCCAAGCTTGCCCTTATCGAGGAAGGCGCGACTGTGGAGGGCGATCCCGTCCGCCTGCTGGTAGGCCAGACCGAGGCGGCACGAAAGGCCGGCGTGAAGATCCCGTCGGGCTACGACACGACGATTCGCCCGGACATCTTCGAGGAGGAGGGGTACGCGCTCAAGACTGTTGGCCGGGACCTCGTCATCGGCGGCAACAACGACGGCCACTACAAGGGCACTCTCTACGCGGCATACGCCCTGCTCGAACGTTTAGGCTGCCGCTGGTACTTCCCCGACGAATGGGGCGAGGTCGTGCCCGAGAAGAAAACGATCACCGTGCCCGATCTTGACGTCGTGTCCCGCCCTGATTTCGCCGTGCGCAACGTCAATCCGTCGGGCTGGGTGCCGATGACGGGCAAGGAGCGGGAACTTTATACCGAGTGGGGCGAAAAGAACGGCTTCAATTTCCATCGGTTCTATCCGATGGTGGGCGACGGATACGTCGGCTACCTCGCCCCTCCCTTGGAGTACTTCGAGACCAACCCCGAATTCTTCGCGATGAACGAACAGGGCAAGCGCCACCATGCGGAGCAGCCACGGGTCACGATGCTCTGTCTGTCCAGCCCCGGCCTCTACGCGGAGAGCGTGAAGAGCCTGCGAGCCGCCTTCGCGGGCGAGAAGAAGATGAACAATGTCGATGAGCTCGGGTTCGGCATCAGCCCGCCCGACGGCCAGCCGTTCTGCTACTGTGAGGAATGCCGGAAGGCGAGTGAGAACTTCAGGTACCCGCGCTACTTCGAACGCCCTTTCCAGAGCGAGGAGTTTTTCAGTTTCGCGGCCCGGCTGGCGCGGGAGTTCCCCGACAAGATCGTCGCGACCATGGCCTACTCGATACGGGAAATGGTGCCGCAAGGCGTCGACATTCCCGAGAATATCAAGGTCATGTATACCTCCGCCGCCTGCGACGTGCTGCACGCCAACGACTCGAAGCTCTGGCGCCGCCGGGACTCGCTGCGCAACCTCAAGGACTGGTGCGAGCGGTCGCCGCACGTCACGATCTATGACTACAACCCGGGCTTCGTCATCGGCAACTGGGTGCCCGAACGCGATACTGCCAACTTCGCCATCAACGCACCGATCCTCAGGGAAATCGGCCTCAAGGGCTACGAGGCCGAGGGGCGCAAGGCGTTTATGACGACCTGGACGAGCTACTATGCCAGGGCAAAATTTCTCTGGGACGCCGACACCGACGTGGAGGCGCTGATGGCGGACTTCTACAACACCTTCTTCGGCGCCGCGGCCGGTCCGCACGTCCAGGCGTGGTGGGAGGCGTGTGAGGACGTCCTGGTGAACTCGCCGATGCAGGCGCACGAGGATTTCTTCATCAATCACATCTACACCGTTGACTTCGTCCGCGGCATCCTCAAGCACGTCGAGGCGGCGCGCCAGGCACCGGCGAGCCAGGTGCAGCGCGAGCGGGTGGAGGCCTTCGCCCTGATCGCCGATCACCTGATGGCCTACGCCGATTTGAACGCCGCAGAGATGCGCCTGGACTACACCGCCGCCGCCGCCGCCGCCGGTCAAATGGTGGCGCTCGAGAACCAACTTCACGAGATCTATCCGTTCTTCATCGAGAACGGCCCCATGCAGGAGAGATTCTACTTTCCCGCAGGGCGCCAGAAGATCTTTGCCACGCACGCCGCCAAGATTAACGGGGAAAAGGGCGAGCTGGTCGCGCCGCTGCCGCTGGAGATGACATTCCGCCGGGACCTGCACAACGAGGGCATCGTCGGTGGCTGGCACAAGCCGGGGTTCGATGACCGCGACTGGGGCACGAAGAACACCTACTACACCTGGGACCAGCAGGACCCGCCCGAGGACGAGGCCGGACACGACTACGACGGCATCGGCTGGTACCGGGCCACGCTGGAGGTGGACCAGAAGTTCAAGGGCCGCACGATCAAGTTCTGGTGCGGCGGCACCATCGACGAGGGATGGGTCTGGATCAACGGCAAGTACGCCCACCACAAGCCCAGCAGCGTCTGGTGGTACCACAACCATGCCTTTGAGCTGGACGTGACCGACCTGATCGAGCCGGGCCAGAAGAACACGATCGCCATCCGGGTCCTCAACCCCGCCGACATCGGTGGCCTGTTCCGGCGCGGCTTCTTCTGGTCGCCGAAGGAATAAAAAGATGCTTTTCCCTGCTCCATCAAAACGTCACCCGGCACAGCGATGGCAGGTTCAGGTAATAATTTGGCAACATCCCAAAACTGGGGTACGCCACGTCGAAGCACACGGAATCCAAAACCTCCCTTCCAAACCTTCATGAGCCACATGACCCAACCAGCACGATTCGTCCCGGCGCTGTGCGCCTTTCTCCTGATCCTCACGTCCAGCCACACGATACCCGTCAAAGTCACGATGGTGCCGGGCGCCAAAGACGGGTACGCCTGGGGCAAGGCCTACCATATCCCGCCCGAGACAACCACCGAAGAGTCCGGCTACTTCGGCCTGTGTGAAGGCAAGAACGGGAAGATTTACGTCGGTACAGCAGCGTATGGACGCAATGCGTACCTGGTCGAATTCGATCCGGAGACAGAGAAAATGCGGATTGTGATCGATGCCCATGAGGTCGCGGGGCTGCCCCTGACACCGACCGGCTACGCCGCCCAGTCCAAGATCCACACCCGCAATTTCGTCGGCCCCTCCGGCACGATCTATGTCGGCACCAAGCAGGGCTATGCAACAGCGGCTGAACAGGAGTCGGGCAACATACCGACATACCTGGGCGGTTACGTGTTGACCTACGATCCGGAGACCGGGACCGCCCGAAACCTCGGTATGCCCATGCCATTAGGAGATCCCCGGCTGCCGGACGGTTCGACAGAAGGCGAAGGCGTGATCGATGTCGTCGCCGACGAGGCGCGTGGGCTGATCTATGTCATCACCTGCGAGCACGAGTACTGGATGGTTTACGACATGAAGCAGCCGGAACAAGGCTATCGCCTACTCGGCCCGATCCTGCGCGATCAGCCGAATACGCTGATCGACAAAAGAGGTCGGGCCACCGCGATCACGGCGGACTACAAGGTCGCGCGGTACGATCCGCAGACTCAGGAAGCAACTGTCGACGAGCTGCTGGTCGACGGTACCGCGTTTCTCGAAGTCATCGGGGACGATGCCGTACATCCGGATTGGCGGTTGGCGGAGGACGGCAGGACGGCGTACCTGCAGTTGTTGAACGACGCACGCCTGTTCGTAATCGACCTGGACGGCCCCACCGGCCAGCCGGTGGAGGCCGAGTCGCTGGGGCCGCGGATCATCGGCAACAATCCGGATTCCCGCAGCTCGCTCAGTATCGCTGCGGACGGTCGGGTATACTCCGTGATCAAGATCGACAACACGACCGGCATCGGCAGCGGCTCTCTGCATCACCTGATCCGGTTTGATCCGCAGCAGCGTACGATGAGCGACCTCGGTCCGGTGGCAGTGAAGAACCCGGACTTCTTCGATTTCACCAGCGGCAAACCTTCGACGCACGGCTTCCACACGCTGCCTGGCGGCACTTTGGCACCGCTGCATCACATCCTCGCCATGATCGTTGCCAGCGACGGCACGGTCTACTGCACGGTCCTATATCCGTTCACGCTCCTGCGCATCCCGCCGCAGGGGTAGGTGCAGGCAGTCGATACCACACGGGACCTGCACGGTCACGTTGCCACCCGGTTTAGCCCGGTGGCGGTGCGTTGACTGCAGTGGCGCGGACCGGATGTCAATGCATTCGTCTACAGGTCCACAGCCACGGCGCACACCTGCAAAGTGCCATCGATCGTGTCATTGTAAATCAGCCAGCGGCTGTCGGCACTGAACCCGGCGTTTACGCAGTTCCCGGCAAAGGCAAGGTAGGGTGTGTGTATCGTGGCCAGCGGCACGAAATCGATGTTAGTGGAGCCGATGTCGAAGGCGGCAACATAGACAGACAAATGGTCGTGGGAGCCCTCCCCGGAGACATACCGGCAGTTCGGCGACACGTTAATGTGCGAGTGCCACATGTTCACCGGGTCGGAGCAGTATACCTCGCGGCCATCGCGATCGGCCAGGCACAACTGGGTGGGGCAGGGAGAATACTCGGCGTACGGGCATTCGCGCACTGTGGGATCGTTCCGCCGGTCCTGAAACTTGTAGGCGATCAATTCGCCGTCGGGCCACCAGAACTCATGTGCGACGAGTTCCCCGTTCGCCTGCGGCCTGATTTTCCATGGCGGCCGGCTGCCATCGGTACGCGCCGCCCAGACACGCTGGTCATAAACCGCTGAACCGTCCCAGCAGTATCTTATCAATGTGGGATCGACCGGAGAACTGTCGACGTGCATCGGCATCGTGCCGTCGGTCTGCTGCAATATCGTAGCGACCTGTGTTTCAATGTCGAAGGCATAGAGGACACCGCTTCGCGGTCGTTCGATCAGGTTCCAAAACCAGTCGGCATCACAGAAATCGGGTGCCGGCAGCCTCGGCTGGTCGTCCTCGTGGTGAGACAGAAGAAGAGTACGACCGTCGCACGTGATATCGACCGGGTTGCCCGGGCAGTCCGGTGGCAGGGTAGTAACAGTCTGCAGATCGCCGTCGGGCAGGTCGATTCGCTGGATTTTATTGCCGTTCACGACCCAGAGGCGGCCATCGCTTTCGCGCAGCTTCAGGGCGAGGTCGAACCGCAGGTCCAGGGCCTCTGTGTCGCCGCTGTCGGGATCGACAAGAACCAGTTGCCAGTCCTCCGCTTGCATTTTGAACGAAGACAAGAGATTATATGGCTGCGACGCGATCGTGCCACGGGCATTCAGGGATGCGGATGAACTGGTAGCGGCGGTGAAGGCGATAATCCGGTGATCGGGCAACCGCCTGGGCAGTCGGAAATAGTCGACTATGCAGCCGCGCTGTAAGTCGGTAAATACATGAATTTCTCGGCCGGTATGCTCATCAATATGGGTTTTCATGGGAACCTCGTTCGTTCGGGGCTAATAGAAGGCACAGCGTATCAGTTTCAAGGTTGACAACAGCGATCTAGATTTCACCGAGCAGTTCGTGAAGTACGGCGTTGCCGTCGTCAGGAATCTGGTGGACAAGGCGTTTTGTGA
>CAUZJQ010000103.1:0-13106 GCA_963580095.1 Lentisphaeria bacterium
CAGATGTTCTCTTCGCAGTAGAAGGCGGTGTACGCGCACGCGGCCAGGGGCAGATCGCGGTGCGGTGTCACGCGTGCAAGCGTTCGCAGTGCTGCAACAACTCCGCAGCCAGTGCATTGCTTGTCGGTAGTTCGATCAGATCGATCTTCTGCTTGACATCGAGCGGCAAATGAAAGGCAAGCAGGTTGAGAAAGGTCAGCAATTCGATGGACTGCATGCGCTCCGCCAGACCCGATGGTGCCTCGCCGATGACCTCGACCAGTGCCTGGGAGCCTAGTACGCGTAGCCGTTGAACGGCATCGTTCGCCGGCGATATCTCCCCCGGCATGTCATCGACGCGGGTCTCGACGCAGCGGAACTGTCTGTCGCTGGACACCTCCGCCATCTGCACGCGCGACACGCCTTCTACCAGAATGTTGTAGCGACCATCAGGATGCCGCTCATAATCGATGATGCTGCAGACGCAGCCAGTCGGGTGGAAGTCCGGGTTGCCGTCGTACTTCTGAGCCCAGTTGCCTACCAGCGTGCCCATACAAAATCTGCCATTGCCGTCGAGGGCTTCCGTCATCATCTCACGGTACCGAGGCTCAAAAATATGCAGCGGTACATGGACGTGCGGAAACATGACAAAATCGGGCAATGGAAAAAGCGGTAGGATTTCATGAGCACTCGCTTTCACCATCCGTCTCTTCCCCCCCTTGCCATGGACCCGCCATGACAAATTTCGGTGTTCTGCAACCAGTTAGAGTTCACGCTCTCCTCGCTACTTGCCAAAGTACACCCGAATGAACGGGTTGTGAAAGAAACTATTGGATGAAATTGCCTGGGTCCGGCTGCTGGCCAAGGAAATTGCCATCGATGCCGACACGGAGTATACTCTTGGCTATTGTGATAACCCACAACCGGCCGCTACCATGCATCTCTGGCTTTTCTACGCATTATTGACGGCCCTGTTCTGGGGCTTGTACGGCGTCTTTTTGCACACCGGTCAGATTGCCATGGCCGATCCGGTTAACGGCCGGCACAAGGCATTCCTGCTTGTCGGCATCGCCTATTTTCTGACCGCAGTCCTGGCACCGCTGGCCATTCTCATTTTCAAGGGGGCGAGTTGGTCGATGCCCGGCAAAGGCGTGACGTTCTCGCTGGTTGCCGGTCTGGTTGGAGCAGCCGGTGCTTTCTGCGTGCTGCTGGCATTCGGCGCCAAAGGAACGCCACCGGTGGTGATGTCGATCATTTTTGCCGGCGCCCCGATGATCAATGCAGGTGTGGCGATTGCACTGCATCCGCCGGCTGGCGGATGGCGCTCGATCAGCCTGCCCTTTTATCTTGGCATTGTACTGGCCGCCGTCGGCGGTTGTCTGGTGTCATTTTACAAGCCGGCGCCAAGCAAGCCACCACCCAAACCGGACGTCGTTCAAACCGACGTGCAGTGACGATGCAGAGGAAGCTCCAGGCGTTGCTTCAGAATCTGCTGCCGTCGAATGCGTTTTATGCGCGCAAGTACGACGGCACCGGCATCACGCCTGATATCAGTATCGACGAGTTCCGTGCCGTGGCACCGTTCACCACCAAAGCCGAGCTCGTCACCGACCAGCAGCAGCATTCACCGTACGGCAGTAACCTGACGTATCCGCTCGAGCAATACACGCACTTCTGCCAAACCAGCGCCACGACCGGAACACCGATGCGCTGGCTCGACACCCCAGGGAGCTGGGCCTGGATGCTCGACAACTGGCAGCAAGTCTACGCCGTCGCCGATGTCACCCGCGACGATCGTTGTTTCTTTGCTTTTTCCTTCGGCCCGTTCCTCGGGTTCTGGACTGCCTTTGACGCGGCTCAGGCACTGGGTTGCCTGTGTGTGCCCGGCGGCGGCATGCGGTCGCTGGCGCGGCTGCAGGCAATCATCGACAATCGCATCACTGTGCTCTGCTGCACACCGACGTACGCCATTCATCTCGGCCAGGTGGCGGCAGCCGAGGGAATTGACCTGAAACAGGCCACGGTGCGCGCCGTCATCGTCGCCGGCGAACCGGGTGGCAGCATCCCGGCAACCGGCGCTCACATTGAAACTCTGTGGCCGACCGCGAAGCTCTACGATCACCATGGCATGACCGAAGTCGGTCCGGTCAGTTACCAGTGCCCGGCCAGGCCGGGGCGGTTGCACGTTATCGGTTCTGCCTACCTCGTCGAAGTGATCGATCCGGAAACACTTGCCGCCGTCGCTCCCGGGGTGCCCGGTGAACTTGTGTTGACGACGCTCGGCCGCGATGCCTGCCCATTATTGCGTTATCGCACCGGCGACCTGGTTCATGCACCGGACTGTGGCACTTGTGAATGCGGCACAGAAGATCCAGCGCTGGAGGGCGGTATTCTCAGCCGCGTCGACGATATGGTCATCGTACGTGGGGTTAATATTTACCCCGGCGCCGTCGAGGCTGTCGTCCGGCAATTTGCCGAGATCGAGGAATATCGGGTCAATGTGTCCGGCAATGCAGCACTTCGCGAGTTGTCCATCGAAGTCGAACCGAGCCCGCAGTGCAGTGATAATGCCGCCTTGCAGCAGAAGATCAGCGACGCCCTCTCGACGACTTTCTCCATGCGCATCGACGTCGCTATCGTGGCGTCCGGAACGCTGCCACGCTTCGAACTGAAAGCCAGTCGCTGGATAGTCTCGACATAGGACAATGATATTGCCACCGACCCCGGCGGAGGCTATACTCCTTGCAGCACCAACCATCGAGATCTGACTATGCCTGAATTCGAATACGCCCCAATCCTGCCGATCGGTGCCGACGATACAAAGTACGAGTGCATCTCAACCGGTCATGTATCGACGATCGAAGCCGGCGGTCGCACCATTTTGCAGGTGGACCCGCAGGGCCTGGAACTGCTGGCGGAGCGGGCGATGAGTGACATTTCGTATTACCTGCGTATCAGCCATCTCGACAAAGTCGCGAAAATCATCGACGACCCGGAGGCATCGGACAACGACCGCTACGTCGCTGCCACCATGTTGCGCAACGCCATCGAATCGGCCAAGGGCATCCTGCCGATGTGCCAGGACACCGGCACAGCAATTGTCATGGGCAAGAAAGGCGAACAGGTGTGGACCGGAGGTTATGACGAAATCGCCTTGTCCCGCGGCATATTCAACACTTTCGTCACCCAGAATCTGCGGTATTCGCAATTAGCGCCACTCACCATGTTCGACGAAAAAAATACCGGCACCAATCTGCCGGCGCAGATTGATATTTATGCGACCGCCGGCGATGAATACCACTTCCTGTTTCTCGCCAAAGGCGGCGGCAGCGCGAACAAGTCGAAGCTCTTCCAGGAGACCAAAGCAACCCTGACGGAAGAACACCTGGCGTTCTTTATTCGTGAAAAAATATTCGACCTGGGCACGGCAGCATGTCCGCCATATCACATCGCGATCGTCATCGGCGGAACATCGGCGGAGGCAAACCTGAAGACTGTAAAGCTGGCCAGTGCCGGTTTTTTGGATGCACTCCCGACCGCCGGAAACACCGCCGGCCAGGCATTCCGCGACCGCGAGTGGGAGACGAAGGCGGAACAGATCGCCCGTGAAACCGAAATAGGCGCCCAGTTCAAAGGCAAATACCTGGCACACGACATCAAAGTGATCCGGCTGCCGCGGCACGCCGCGTCGTGCCCGATCGGTATCGGCGTGAGCTGCAGTGCCGACCGCAACGCCAAAGCCAAGATCACTGCGGACGGCATTTTCCTGGAACAACTCGAACGCAACCCCGCCAAGTTCCAGGACAAGATAAAAATCACCATGCAGGCGCCGGTCATCATCGATCTCAATCGGCCGATGAGCGAAGTCCTGGCGAAGTTGAGCCAGTACCCGATCGGCACGCGACTGCTACTCAACGGTTCACTGGTCGTCGCCCGAGATATGGCGCATCAACGGATCAAGCAGTTGCTCGACGACGGTCAGCCGATGCCGGAGTACATCAAGAATCATCCGGTGTACTATGCCGGCCCCGCCAAAACTCCGGAAGGCATGGCCTCCGGCAGTTTCGGCCCGACCACAGCCAACCGCATGGACGTCTACGTCGACGAGTTCCAATCGCTCGCCGGCTCGATGATCATGCTCGCAAAAGGTAACCGTACCGACGTCGTCACGGAAGCCTGCGGCAAGCATGGCGGCTTCTATCTCGGCTCCATTGGCGGACCGGCCGCGATTCTGGCAAAAGAATCGATCCTGAAAGTGGAAATTATCGACTTCGAGGACCTCGGAATGGAGGCGGTCCGCCGCATCGAAATAAAAGACTTTCCGGCCTTTATCATCTGCGACGACAAAGGCAACAATCTGTTTGCCAAGTAAATACTACCAGCGTTGTCGGAATTTACGGCGCAACCTTCCTCACTCCTCATGCATCGTGCCGCAGTATCCCACCAGACCTGGAGCGGATACGTCAATGCCCACAGTTGCGCTCTGCCTGCCCCAGGCGTTGGGGGGAAAATGCCGCACTGCTTTGCGAAGTTCACAGAAATCGAAGGCCTGCGATGAAAATCATGCCTGATATCAACGGGCCAAATAGTGCGGCGGTGCATGCCGGCATTCTGACATTGCTCGATGCCAACGACGTCGAATACCGTACCGTGCATCACCAACCGACCTACACCTCCGAACAGTCAGCGGCGGCACGCGGCGAAGACATGGCGATCGGCGGCAAATCCGTGCTGTTGAAGGTAGGTGATGACTTTCGGCTGTTCGTGCTTAGCGCAACGCTCCGCATTGATTCCGGAGTCTTGCGCCGCCATTTCGAGGTGCGAAAAACACGATTCGCATCGGAAGAGGAGTTGCTCGAACTGACCGGATTAGTGCCCGGTTCCGTGCCGCCCTTCGGCCGGCCCATCCTGCCCTTCGACCTGTATGTCGATAATTCGATCCTGGCCAACGACCGTATCGCGTTCAATGCCGGCAGCCTGACCGACTCGATCATCTTCGGCGTCCCCGATTATCTGCGGATCGTCGCTGCCGAGCATGTCGCTTTCAGCCGGACGTGTGACAAATAGCCTCGCCGAGACTATATTACACTACTCAGCACGAACACGGGTCCTCTGCCGTGCCAACGTGAACCCGAACGGTTGCACATATGGATATCCTCTATCGCGTCATGATTGACCAGGCGATTACGCTGGACTGCGTCGGTGCGGAGTCCCTCAATCTCCATATCAACGACTGGTGTATCGTCAACTGCGGCAGGTACCAGGACTACGGACGGGTGACACATCTGGGCGATCTGCCGGCCGATGCCGATATCGGTGACATGCCCGTCGTCAACCGCCGCGCCACCTTGCGCGACCAGGGCAAGGCAAACGAAAACGCCGCCCGTGGAAAATCCTTCAGTCGTAAAGGCCAGGAAGTCATCGACCGTCACAAGCTGCCGATGAAACTGGCCAGCACGCATTACGTCTTCGACCGGAGCCTGATTATTTTCATGTTCACGGCGCCGGGCCGCGTCGATTTCCGCGAACTCGTCAAGGACATGACCAAATCGTTCGGCAGCCGTGTCGAGCTGCGCCAGATCGGTCCCCGCGACCAGGCGGCAATCATTGGCGGACTGGGCTCGTGCGGGCGCGTGCTGTGCTGCTCGTCCTTCCTCACCAATTTCGTCAGTATTAACCTGAAGATGGCGAAGGAACAGGGTGTTTCCCTGAATCCGTCGAACATCATTGGTGCCTGTGGCCGGCTCAAGTGCTGTCTCGATTACGAATACGAAGGCTACAAGATCCTGATGGAAAACATGCCGCGTCCGGGGTCGCGCTGCACTTGCGAAGGCTGCGACGGTCACATCATCGAGGGCAACCCTCTGACTCAGACCGTGAAAGTGTCGATCAAGGACAACAACGGCAGCCGCATCGTTAGCGTACCTCTCGCCGAAGTGGAACTGAAGACTTAATGCAGCGCTGCTTTGGCTCTACACTGCCGGTGCGTGGTGCGACGGTATTACTCGCCGGTCTCTTCTTTGTTGCACCGCACAAGTTCGGAAACATCGTCAACCCTGTCGGACCGGTTGGCGGGTCAGTGTTTCCGACGTCCACCATCGAATGGATTGTCGGCATGTGGCCGACGTATTTTCCGGCAATCGCCAGCGGCATTGCGTTGCTCACGGTTTTGCTGGCACACTGGTGCGGGCGCCGCCCCGATTACCCTCGAGCCTGGCCGCTACTGCTGCCCTGCTTGCTCTTGCTGCTGGCGACACTGATCGGCATGCCACACACCACCGAGCGTTACGTGGCAATGTTCTTCCTGGCACACATGTTCGGCGTGCTGGCCTTCCTGCTCGCGGTATACATCCACGTGACACACGTGCCGGAAAGTCGACACCTGTTTCTGGGTGCCGCAGTCGTCGGGGTGCTGACAAGCGCACTCAGCGGCTGGTACGGCAAGTTTCAGGGGCAGACCGACATGATTCAATTCCTCTACGACATGGAAGCAAATGGTGAGACGATCCTCATGCCGCTCTGGGAACGCGTGCTCGAAGGGCGAATAGCCGGCGGCTTCACTTATCCGAACGTCTTCGCCGCGCACTTGCTGCTGCTGTTGCCGATCACTTTGTACGTCGTCGACCGCTGGGCAAAATGCCTGCAGCCCAGCGACGTCCAGGCGGATGTGACCCGCGTCACCCGGCCGCTGTTCGTCGGAACCTCTGCAATTCTGATGCTGATCGCGGTGTACTGGACCGGCAGTCGTGCGGCTATTCTCGGAATCAGCAGTGCCGCGATAGCAATGACCGGGCTGGTGGCCATTACGCACCGGGACTGGCTGCGCCAGCGCTGGAAGCTCCTGATCGCACCGGCGGTCATCGTGCTGGTCGCAGGGATTGTCATCAGCCTGCAGTTTTCCGATCGCGGCCTGTCGTCGGTCGGCGCCCGGCTCGACTATGCGGACAGTGCCGTGCGGATGTTTGCGGAGCACCCCGCAACCGGCGTCGGTGTCGGTGAATTCTTTCCCAATCACATGCGACTGAAAAGAGCCGGTGCCGAAGAAACGCGATTGCCGCACAACCTGCTCCTTTATTTTCTTTCGCAGTGCGGCATCGTCGGCGGGCTCGCCGGGCTTCTTTTTATTGTGCAGCCCGTCATTCTGTGGTTTCGACGCATCGGTAGTGGGCCACCGGTCCCCTTGGCTTTCGGATGCGTTATCGGCGGCATGTTGGCCTGGAGCGCCCATGCTCTGGCCGATTTCGATCTGCACGTACCGGCCACTATGATGATGGTCGTGACACTGCCCTTGCTGGTGCTGAAATTGCCGAGCGCAGTTTCCGGCGGACTCTGGTGGCACCGCAGCCTGTGTATGCTGGCAGCGCTGGCCTGTCTCGCCAATCTCTTGTGGATTCCAGGGGACCTGGCCCATCAGGACCTCCAGTTGGCAATGGATTTCCAGCGGCGGCTGACCCAACAATCACCCCCAGGCCGGACACCGCGACCCGGCGCCTTGCTGCCGCTCGTGGACCGCGCCGGGAAACGAATACCGTGGTCGCCCTACCCCTATGACAGCTTCGGAAAGCACGCCTTTCAACTCCGGGAGTATGCACTGGCCCGTGAAGCCTTTATGGCTGCCGCCAAACGCGCACCGCATCGATCCTCTGTGTACAAACAAATCGCCGATTGCAGCATTGAACTGGGCGAGCTGGAAATCGCCAGGCAGTACCTGGAAAAGGCGCTGCTGTGGTACCCGCACGACATGCGTCTCGGTTCCAGGATCAGATGTCTCGAAAGGCTCGAGGCCAAACAGGCGCCGCCGTGACGGCGCCGCCGACAATCTGCTGGCTGCCCGGTTGGGCCGGGAACAACCGCATATGGACACGGCCGCAGTCTTCACTCGATGCATATCGGCATCTGTCACCGGACTACGACGGCGTGACCAATCCGGGTGACTTCATCGACCGCGTTGCCGCCTGCTTGCCGGCAACACCATGTATCCTCGTTGCATGGTCGCTGGGCGGCATGCTCGCCTTGGAGACGGCAGCCAACATGCCCATGGTACAGGGCCTGGTTGTCTGTGGCGGCACCGGCTGCTTCGTCAATCGCCACCGCGACTTGGGATGGCCCCCAGCCGTCCTGCGCCGCATGCAGCACAACCTCGCTTCCGACCCGATCACGACAATCCGACAATTCATTGCCGAGATGTTCGCAGACACAGACAGGGCACAGCACTTCACTGATACCACCTATCCCAATGGACTGCTCGATGACTGTTCGTACAATGCCGCAGCACTCGATGCGGGACTGCAGTACCTGGCAGACACCGACCTCTCTGATTCTATCGAGAATGTGCGTTGTCCCGTGCTATGGCTTCATGGAATCGAAGACAGCATATGTCCCATCGGCGCCGGACGTGCAGCAGCCGACAAATTGGTGAATTGCGAATTTGTCGAACTCCCCGGCGGCCACCTGCCCGCTTTCGAAACCAGCGACGCACTGACAGAGCGCCTGGTCGCGTTCATCAGAAATTCCCATAACGCATAAAAGGTCGCGCCGAAAATCATGCATTTCCCCAGTCAATCCGCGCCGGACGTATTAGCAAAGGAATGATGCACATTGAACGTAAATTCCCCCGGGGAACCTTACGTTACCCTTCGGATCCTTTGTGGCTTCGTGGTAGATTCCTCTTCGAGGCACAGCTATGCGAATAATCTGTTTCGGCGACAGCCTGACAAGTTGCGGCGGCGAGAACGGCCGCTACAGCGACATCCTGCAGGATCGCTTTCCCGGCCACGAATTCATCAATTTCGGTATCGGTGGCGAGACCTTCGTGGATGCGCGCGTGCGATTACAGGCGGATGTGCTCGCGCATGCTCCCGACGTCGTCGTGATCGCCTTCGGCGCCAATGACTGGTGGCAAGACGAACGTCCCGTAGCTCAATGGGGTGACGACCTCGACTACCTGATTCTCCAGATCAAAACGATCGGCGCACAGGTCGTCGTGCTTGGCGTGTTCGGCGACTACTTCGACGAGAATGACCGGGTCGCCCCAAAAAGTTACGGCAGCGACGCCCGCAGTATCCAGTTCCAGGCACTGGAAGCGGCGGTTGCCGCGAAACACGAGTGTGGTTACGTCGCCAACATGCAGGAGCGCATTGTCGGCCGGCGCTGCTGCTGGACCGATCGGAATCACCCGAACGAATACGGCAACCGTCACGTCGCCGATACCATCGAGCCGATCCTCGCCGAATTCCTTCATGTAATCCCACTGCCGATTCGCAAACCGACGATCCACACCGTCCGCGACATGTGGCGCGAGGCTGTCGACCTGGCACCAAGCAATCTTTGCGTCGTCGACCGCGAGCGGCGACTGAACTATGCCGACGCCGACGAACTCGTGCGCCGCCTTGCCGCAGGCCTCGAAAAGCTCTCAGATGCCGAGTGCCCCGTCACCGCGGTCTACCTGCCGAACTGCCTCGAGTATTTCCTACTTTACTGGGCGCTGATGGAACTCGGTGGCGTGATTGTGCCGCTCAATACTTTCCTCGCCAATGAGGCATTGACCGCGATCTTCGCAAACCTCGCGCCCGACATCCTGATCGTCGGCTCAGCTGCGGACACCGCACCCATCGCCGCTGCCGAGTCCGAAAAAACGAAGGTCATGGTGATCGACGAGGCGTGGCATCAACTCATTGGATCGGCACCCCGACGCCCTGACGCACCGGGGCCGGAGACTATGGATACCGCCATCATCATGCATACCTCGGGCACCACAGGCGTGGCAAAGGGCGCCGTGATGCGGCACCATGATCTGCTGTTCAACGCCACTGCGACAATCAACGCTCAGGCGTTTGTGACGAGCGACGTTCATCTCGTTGTCAACCCGATGTTCCACGTCACCGCCCTGTACAGCTCGCTGCCAAGCGCGGTGCTGCAAAAAAGCCCGGTGATCATCACCGCCGACACCTCCGCCACAGGTCTGCTGCAGCTTGTCGCGGATGAACGGATCACAACGTTTCTCAGTGTCCCGACAATCTTTCAGCGCCTTGTTGCGATACCCGATCCCGCAGCGTATGACACGTCGTCGCTGCGGCTCATGGCATATGCCGGATCGATGATGCCGGTGTCAACCATCCGCGAGCTGCAACGGCTGTTTCGGGATGTGGCATTACAGAATTTTTTCGGGTTGACCGAGACCACCTCGGCAACGCACGTGCTGTATGGCGAAGACGCGGACGCACGCCCGGATTCGATCGGGTCTCTGCTGCCGTTTGTCGAGGCGATCGTGGTGGACGAAAATCTCCAGACCTTGCCGCCGGACTGCGTCGGCGAACTGCTCTTCGCCCGAGAAAATGTGATAACTGAATATTACAATCAACCCGGCCGCCTGGACAAAGCCCTGGTTGAAATCGACCAGCAAGAGTGGTTTCGGACCGGTGACCTGGCGTCCGTGGATGCGGAAGGATTCTTCTTTATCAAGGGCCGCAAGAAGGACATGATCATCGTCGGCGGCGAAAACGTCTACGCCGCCGAAGTCGAGGCAGTGCTGATGACCCACGCAGGCGTTCGCGAGGCCGCCGTGAAGGGAACGCCCGCAACCGGCGTGCGAGAGTCCCTGGGTGAGTTGATCCGCGCCTACGTTGTAACCGATGGTGCCGAACTGAAAGCGCAGGAACTTCGCCGCCACTGCAACAAGCGGCTGGCATCGTATCAGGTGCCGCACGAAGTGGTGTTTCTCGAGCGATTGCCGCGCAATCCCGCGGGCAAAGTAGTCAAAGCGGAACTTGACTGACCAAGAATCTTATTGCTTGTTCAATGTTAGCGGCTCAGAAGACTGTTTCTACGTTGGTTGGCCCGGTCTCAGCATTTCGAATCGTTCAGGCCGGCCAGGAACATTGCACGTGCCGCCGACTCCATGATCTGCGGCGGCAGTTGTATCGGCAATTCGATCAAGCGTGCCTGTCCGGATTCAATCCCTTTCGTAATCGCCGGTCCGGGCGCCACAATCAGAATCAACGCGACAACCCTCGATGCCGTACGCCTCGGTTAGTGCCACGAAATCCGGATTTTCCAGATCGGCACCGCATGATCGACCGTATCGCATCTGCCGCTGCGGTTCCAGCGCGACATAGCCACCACAGCAAGGTCAGGAATTACCGGGAGAGTTCGGCATCAAAGGCCGATAGCCAGTCGGCGGTTCGGGGACGATCGTTTTCTGCGAGGAAGGCGCGGAGCAGTTCGAGATCGTCGAGGACATCGATGTCAAAGGTCTCTTCAAGCTCGATGTGGGAAATCTCATGGGTCGCCAGACGCTGGCGAGTCTCCGCCATCACGGTATCGCTGCCCCAGGCAATGCCGTCGAAAACCGCCGGCTGCCGGCAACGCTGACCAATCAATACATAACCGCCGTCGACAGCAGGCTGAATGACAACGTCGGCCTGGGACAGGGCCTGGCCGGCATCGATCAGGGACTCCCGGGAATGGGTGATGCAGTCGCTGCCGATGATCACCATGCGGCTATCAGGATGATGCTGCAGCAACAGATCTATGGTGCGCCGCATGCGGACGCCTAAATCGTCGCCGGATTGTGGATACAACCAGACGTCCCCGGGTATTTCGAGCGCGCCGAAATCGTCGGAATTACAGTCGGGCGGATACCAGATGGTGGGCAAGGCCTCGGGCACCTGGCGCATGGCTTCGACGAGGTCGAGGAGCATGGCAGCGGCAAGTCCGGCAGCCGCGTCGTTGCCAATATCCGCAGCCAGCCGCGACTTGGTCCGGCCCGGAACCGGCGGCTTGGCGTAGAGGCATAAAATTGTGTGAGAGATACTCATGTCGAGTCTTTTTCTTTGCCGTAATAGGTAGCGTACATGCGGTCGGTCAGCATGGCAATGTCGGCCCCCGCACGGCGGCGGACGAGGTATTCTGTAACTAACCGAAGTACCTGCAAGGTATAGCCGGTAAACTTCTTGCGCTCCCAGCGCCGGGTCGAGACGGTCAGAGAATTGCCGAGATCACGCCGACCGGGGCACTGCAGCAGGCGCAAGGACAACTCGACATCCTCCATCAGGCGAATCTGGGGAACACCACCGACACGGTCCAGGCATAGGCGCCGCACGAAGATGCCCTGGTCGCCAAAAGCGATGCCGCCAACGTGGAAGCGAAAACGATTACTGAACTCGATCAGTTTCATTTTCAGTGTCGAGTGGGTGTAGCGGTGACCCAAAATGCCCCACTGTAATCCTCGATGTTTTTCGGCGGCAACCTGCAGCGTGATGAGCGTGTCAACGGATATCCTGGCGTCGGCGTGCAGCATGACGACCAGGTCGCCATCTCCGGCATCAACGCCGGCAGCGAACTGATGTCCGCGGCCGGGCTTCTCAACGGTCAGAATCTCGATATCGTGCTGCCGGGCAATCTCGAGAGTGCGGTCACTGCTACCGCCATCGACGAGATAGACCCGGACCCTGTCTGCGGCGATTCGACTTTGCGCAACCAATGCTTCCTTGGCTTCCCGCAGGCCGGTGAGGAGTTGATCGATTCCGGCTTCTTCATTCAGAGTCGGTACGACGATATCGATGGACTGCAGTGGCGGCATTGGTTCGAGCCACGGCTGGTCAGCCCGGTTGTGATCGTACAGGTAGAGCACGAACATCGGCAAGAACTGCGCGATCCAGATCCAGTCGAAGGGCCGCCAGACGCCGGTGTCCAACTGGTAGCCAAGCACGAAAGACTGCAGTCCGAGCAGAGCGGACAGCAGGAACCACGGTCGCGACGGGTTGTAGGTCAGAAACAGGATGAGCGGCATGAGGTACCACGGATGCATGGTCGGCAGGCACAGCAGGAGCCACATCCAGGCAAGGGCCATGGCGCCAAGCGGCACGGTCTGGCGCAATAACCAGGTCCACCACAGACCCGATAGCAGGCAGGCCAACATCAGCGGTACGTAGGCCCACTGCGGCAGCACACGGAAGATGGCGGGAAACACGTCGTTGTAGTGCATCGAAGCCCCGAAGGTCCGCAAGCTGTCGAACATGTCAGGATGACAAAACGGCAGGAAAGCCAGGGCCGGCAACGGCACCAGCACCAACATGGCTGCGTTGCGGCGATTGATCATCATCGGCAGCATGACGATCGCAATGTAC
>CAUZJQ010000104.1:0-12926 GCA_963580095.1 Lentisphaeria bacterium
GTCCCAGCGCTCGAGCGCCTGATTGCCGAGTCCGGACTCAAGATGATGGTGGGCCTCTGTTTCCGCTACCACAAGGGACTGCGTCACGCCAAGGAACTGCTCGATGCCAACACCATCGGACGGCTCGTCTCGGTGCGGGCGCTGATGGGCGAACACATGCCCGACATTCGTCCGGACTTCCGCCAAGTATGGACGCCAACTGGCATCAGTGGCGGCGCCTTCGACCTGACCCACGACATCGATCTGGCGATCTGGTATGCCGGTCAACCGGTACGTCGTGTCGAAAGCGTATTCGGATCTTACAGCGATATTGGCATGGAAGCCCCCGATGTCGTCGAAGTGCTGATCGACTTTGAGGATCGCTGTTGCGCCAGCGTCCATCTCGATTTTTTCCAGCGCCCGCGACGGCGTCAGATCGAGTTGATCGGTACCGACGGAGTTGTCATGGTCGAATTCGCTGAATGGAACACCTGTACCGTTTCCACCTGGCGCCAGGAAACGGGCAATTGGGCCCATGAACAATTGAAGACCGACCGCGATGACATGTTTCGCGATGAGAATTGTGAGTTTCTCGAAGCGGTCGTCGAGGACAAGCCAATTCACTGCACTGTTTCCGAGGCACTAAAAAGCGCCGAAGTAGTCACCGCCGCCCGTTGCAAGCAATAGTTTTGAGGAGAGACTTCTATGGCATTTGATCCTGCCACTCTGACACCCGTACCAACCGAGCCGGTGCAAACCGCCTGGCGCCGTATTCAGACACCTATCCCGGTGCCGGAATCGATATCAGTCATCGAACAATTACGTGCCGTTGAGGCGCGTTCGATGGCGGGTATGCCGCCAGTCCTGTGGGACGAAGCCGAGGGTTTTCTGGTTCGCGACCGCTTCGGCAATCAGTGGATCGACCTGACCAGTGGCATCGTGCTGGCCAATACCGGGCATGCCCATCCGAAAGTCTGCGCCGCTATACGTGACGCAGCCGATGGCAAGCTTATAGGGACCTACGCCTTCCCACAGGAGCGACGTCTGGAACTGCTGCAGCGACTGGCAGAATTGTCGCCGGTGAGCGATTCCAAGGCAATCCTTTTTAGCGCCGGAACCGAAGCAACAGAAGCCGCCATGATGCTGATGCGGCGGCACGGCCAAACGATCAACCCCGACAAGGTCGGCATCCTCAGTTTTGCTGACGGCTATCACGGCCGCACCCTCGGTGCGAATCTGGCAATGGGCTCGGCGCAATGGCTAGACGACTGCGCCCTGCCCTTTTATCAGATTCCGTTTCCCTACGGACCGCGCTGGCCCTGGGACGACGCAGCCGACGACCCGACGGGTGAGAAGGCTTTCGAGCAATGCGTAACAAAACTAGAAGCCAATGGGATACGCCCCGAGTCAATCGCCGGATTCATCGGTGAAGCACTGCCGGGCTGGGCGACCTTGCCGATACCGGTAGGCTTTGCAAAGGCGCTGCGGGCCTGGTGCGACGCCCACGACATCCTTCTCTGTTTCGACGAGGTGCAGTGCGGCATGGGACGCACCGGCCGCTGGTTCGGATTCGAACACTGCGATATCCTCCCGGACCTGATCACCCTTGGCAAGGGATTGACCTCTAGCTTGCCGGTCTCTGCTGTTGTCGGACGTGGGGACGTTCTTGACCTGCCGAATCCCGGAGAAATGTCCAGCACGCACGGCGGCAATCCGGTGGGTGTTGCAGCGGCACTCGCCGCGCTCGACGTGATCGAGCAGGAGGAACTGCTGGCGGCAAGCTCGACAACCGGCGGTCTGGTATTGGCACGTTTGCAGGCGCTGCAGGCAGCCTATCCGGAGCGCATCCTGTCGGCCCACGGTCGCGGGCTGTTCCTCTCGCTGCATTTCATGCAGGCAGACACGCGGGCGCCCGATGTTAAACTGGCGGATGCGGTGGCATGTGAAGCTGTGCGACGTGGTGTACTGATGTTTGTCACTGGCCGCGGTTTTATTAAGTTTGTGCCGCCCCTGTCGATCGATCCGGATGCGGCAATGGAGGCCGCAGAGGTGATTTGCGAGTCCGTGGAAGCGTTGGTCTGAAGGCTCCATCAGGCAGCAATGCCGGCGCGGGCTTTCCACGGCGTGTAGGAGCGGTGGTAAAAAGCAAAAGCCCCGGCGCAAACCGGGGCTCTTGGACTGCGGAGGGACAGGGATTCTCCTGATGAGCTGGCCTTGCGATCGCCGTAAACCGTTGTAACGAATTTGTTTAGAGTGGATTTTTATTGTCTTTCGGCCGGATTCGCATCCGTGCCGAACGGTCGAAGGCATTCCGGCTGTGTTGAAGCCGGTAGTATGGGGTGACTTTGGTGGCGGCTACTGTTGACTGGCAGACGTCACAACGATACCGTCGTGTTCTGCCTCGTTTCTTGTAGATGAAACCACGGCGGACGATACTGCCGCTATCCTTCTTACCGTATAGCGAACATTCGGAATTGAGGCATGCTCGGTTTTTGATCGAATTGGACATCGAAGCCTTCATCGTGTTGCTTGCAAAATTGCTCGATAAACCATAATATATCAAAGACTTAAGGACAACTCAGCAACAGTTCGTAACGGAAGCACCCCGGGTGTGTTGATGCCGATGCGCAGCGAAGAAGAGCATCTCATCCTGGTCAGCAAAGGACTGCCGGTCGCGAGCATCATCCTTTCGGCTGATGCGCCCGACGCCGTTGTCAGGCATGCCCGATTCCTGCAATCCACGCTGCGTCGGATGACCGGCGCGACGCTTCCGATGCGCGATGATTCCCGCCAGTGGCGCGGCGCGATCATCGACTTCACCGGGACGGACAACAGCCTGCAGGACTACGGCATTCGCATCGACGACCACAAGGTCACGCTGACCGGCGACGCGGGTTACGCCACCTGCGATCTGCTGCAGCAGCTCGGCTGCGGTTGGTTCGCTCCCGATCCCCTCTATCATGTGATTCCCGAAGCGAAAACGCTGGCCGTTGCCCCGTTGGAACGGAGCGAGTCGCCGGCGTTTGTCCTGCGCTCGGTGTGGAATGACTTTCCCGAGGCAAAGGCCGCCTGGCGGCTGGACGGGACCCCCGTGCACGCCAGTCACAACTACTGGAAGATCATCCCGCCGGATACATACTTTGCGGACCATCCCGAATACTTCCCGCTGATTGACGGCCAACGACGACAGGACCGCCAGATTTGCCTGTCCAACCCGGACGTCCAACGCATCACCGTTGAAAAGGCCCGGGCGTGGTTCGTCGAGAACCCCGACTTCCTGACCTTCAGCCTGTCCGCTAACGATTTCGGCGGTTTTTGCGAGTGTGATCAATGTCGTGAGTTGGGGACGAATCCCGGCAGCCGAACCTTGACCTATGCGAACGCCGTCGCTCGCGAACTGTCGCGGTCACATCCCGAAAAGATGGTGTGCTTTCTGGCCTATTGGTACACCTTCGCGGCGCCGCCGAAAGGCGCCAAAGCCGAAGCCAACGTCATGGTTATGGTTGTGAACCAGGGCGACCACGCGCACGCCCTTGAGGATGCCCGCAGCGAGACCAACGCGGGATGGCGCAGGAACTTTGAAGCGTGGGTGGCCACGGGCGCGAAGATGGCTATCTACGAATGGTATATCCCCGGAACCTGGAGCCAGCCCTGGCGGCGCCTGCCATGGATATCCATCGATACGGCCTATCGCAATCTGCGTTACTGGCGCCGCCACGGAGTTCAGTGGATCACCTACGAATCTCAGCCCGCCTACGAGGATGGCAGCGGCTACCCGCGCCGCTGGCCGTTGTATTACGTGGTCGCTCAGGGCATGTGGAATCCGGACGCGGATCCACAA
This sequence comes from Lentisphaeria bacterium, assembly GCA_963580095.1. GTDB lineage: Bacteria > Verrucomicrobiota > Lentisphaeria > JABSQK01 > CAJWLW01 > CAJWLW01. The sequence goes on from CAUZJQ010000104.1 coordinate 3,821, forward strand.
CAAGTGCTGCGCAACGCCTGCGATACGCTCTACGGCCCGTCCGGCGAAGTGATGTTTAACTATTTCAAAGCTCTTGATCAGGCGATGACACAGACCCGCCTGGAGGGTTCGATCTGGGACCTGCCGCCGGCCGAATCCGTTTTCGGCGATGATGTCATTGCGACGGTTCGGCCCCTGCTGCATGAGGCACTTCAGGCCGCGAAAGACGATCGCGAGGCGTACCAGCGTGTGGCAATCGAGGTCGCGCTTTGGCACGAAAGCGAGGAGACGCTGCGTTCGGTGACACCGGAAAATCGCAACAAGGTCGACGCCCGCGACTACAATGGCGGCGTCTGGTACTCGGATCAGGCCGAGACGACGGGCCGCGAGCTGCGTGACCTGGTGGGCATCGGGTCGGGAGAATCGATCCACGTGGTCACATCAGACGGGACAACGCGGTTGATGGCAGATGACGAAGCATACCCGCTGGTTGGTGGTGTTCGGGTTGTGTCGGCGGCGCCCGCAAAGGATTCATTCAGGCATCAGTGAAACACAACACGATCGACGATGCGCGCGTGCTGAAGGTATTGCGGGACGTGGGTTACCGCGGAGATGTAGAAGTTGAGTTCGTCTGGTTAGACTGGGAGCGGTGCAATGAAGTCGACAACATTACGGAAACCATTCTGTTACGCGATAGCCTGTTAACTGCCTGGCAGCGCATCAGTAAAATCAGCAGGTAAAACAATGAATCCAATGGGTCTGAAAGCATTGACGCGCACGCGGGACCCAAAGTACGGGACCTTCCTGCTTGAGTTCACCACGCCCGGCATCGGCTACATCCTGGCGGCCGCGGGCTGCGATTTTGTGGTCATCGACCTCGAACACAGCGGCCTCGGACTGGAGTCGGTCAAACCGCTGCTGCGCTACCTGGAGGCGGCCCGACTGCCAGCGATTGTCGGCCTGCAGGGCAAGGACAACCATTTTATCAGCAGGACCCTGGATCTTGGCGCCGCGGGAGTCATGCCGCCGATGGTCGAGACCGCCGACGAAGTGCGGGAGATGGTCAGCCATGCGAAGTTTCCGCCGGAGGGACGACGTGCGGTGTCGGTGCAGGTGGGACACGACCGCTACACGCCGGGGCCCGTGGACGACATGCTAGCTGCAACGAACGCACGCACTGTCTTTTTCGCCAAAGTCGAAACGGCGGCCGCAATCGAAGACATCGATCGGATCGCGGGGATGGCGGGCGTCGATGGATTATGGGTCGGACATTACGATCTGAGTGCGTCACTCGGTATTCCGGGGCAGTTCGACAATCCGGTATTTACCGACGCTATCGATCGCGTCGTCGTGGCATGCCGCGATAACCAACTCGCCCTCGGTCGCATCGCATCCTCAGTTGCTGAAGGGAAGGCACTGGTGGATGCGGGATTCGACTTCATCGCTTATTCCGGTGACGCGTGGATTCTGCGCGACGCGCTGAAGAGCGCAATTACCGAACTGCGTCAGGCCGTCGGCGAAAGCAAGCCGTGAACCTGGAACTTCTTTGTCCGCATTATGAATCACCCCGCATATCGCCGGGTGATCGTGTTCCAACCCGGCAATGCTGTCATTGGCCGATCGGCGTACCTTCCCGCTGAGATTGCTTGTAGTTATGAAGATTTTCAACAAGGGACAGGTGGTCATTCCGGCTGCTGTCCGCCGGGAGTTCGGCATCGCACCAGGCGATCCGCTCGAGGTAACGTTGAACCGCGAGCGTGGCTGCATAGAGCTCCGTCCGGCGCCGACCAACGTCTCCACCGAGCTTGCCGGTTCACTGGCGAGATATGCGGAGGGTAAGCGCTTCCCTACCGAAACGCAAATCCAGGAAGCGTTGAGCACCGGGATGGCCAATGTCGACGCCGCTGAATCCGACGTCATGCACGGATGGTCGGGCCGTCGCGCTTACGTACCGGCCGGCATCTCGCCGGACTGACGCTGGGCATTGGGCCGGAAATCCGGCACGTCGAGCGTGCGATTGTCTTCGGCGATGGACTGCGCCGCCAGGATCGCCGGAGCGGCGGTCTCGACCGAGCGGTAGACATCCAGCTCCGGCGGCACGCCGCGCAGCACGGCGTCGGCGAACTGGGCGAACACGAAGTAATCCAGACCGCCATGGCCACTGCCTTCGGCTTCCGGCGGCGCATCGGTCGGGAACATGTCGCAGGTCAGCTCGATGGGCTGCTGTAACTGCCAGCCATCCACCCATAGTTTCGGTTTTTCCGCGTGCGTCCGACCGGACTCGATGATACCCTCGGAACCCTTTACATGATGCCAGTGGGAGCTGCCGCTGCCACCGCCCGGCCGCGGCATGGTCGCCGATGAATGACCGACGGCCATGCGCATGACGACGTCTTTCTCGGTATGCATCAGGGCGACCTGGACATCGGCACGCATGACGCCCTCGAGCCGATAACTCTCCGGCCGATTGGACATGCCGACGACCCGTTTCACACGATCGTCCAAGACGTACAGCATGGGCGACATCTCATGTGGCAGATAGCCGATTGTCGGACAACTCTGCCGCCAGGCAGCTTGGGCGCCGGGCATCTCTTTCGCCTGTTCCGGCGTGTAATAACGACCCGCATCATCCTGGAAAAACGCCGCCGGCTTGTAGCCGAAATACTCACCCTCGGCGAACAGCGGTTTGCCGATCACCCCGGTATCGACGATCCGGCGCCACGCCCGGATGTAGCCGGCGAACCGGAGCTGTTCCATGAGCATGAACACCTTGCCGGTGCGTTCGGTTGTCACCACCGCCTGCCAGCACTGCTCGATCGTGTATGCGGTGGGCACCTCGACCATCACGTGACATCCCGCTTCCATGGCCCGGCAGGCCAGCGGGATCTGTTTATCCGGATCAACGGTGATGCACACCGCGTCGAGCTCGCACGCTGCCAGCATCTGGTCCAGATCTGTGTAGCCGGGAACTTCGATTTCGTGCTCTTTTTTGATTGTCGCTATTGCCGACTCGAGCACTTGCTCACGGATCTCGCAGACCGCCGCCAGCTCGTAGTCCTCGTAAGCGATGGTCTTGCCGATGACATTATGAATGGCGCGCGAGCCGAGGCCGACGACGCCGAGACGGATGGGTTTTGCCACCGGCGGCGGCGGCAGCATGGTGCGGCTGCTGTGGGTATCAACCAGGGTTGCGCGTAGTGTCATGAGTAGTTGTTTTCCGGAGTGACAGGCGTTTGATGTTGCGAAAATCGTCAACTGGCAGTTTATAACACAGGCCATTCACAATCAAAGGCGGCGAGACAAAATATACTTGAGTGCACGCGCGGTTTGACATCAACCGACCCGTCACATAGTGTGCACTATGCTAAAGGAACACCTCGACCGCTTGCGGCTGGAACGAACTGTTGACGACGGGGCTCAGACCGGGCTGTTCTCGCTGCCGTTGCCACCCGAATACGCCCGTACACTCACCGTCAATCATCCTCGCAGCGCCGGTCAGCCGCTCGCCTGGCGCGAGCGCGACGGCGCGCCGCGCCGCGTGCTCGTCGCGCTGACTGACAAAGGTGGTGTACCCGATGAGCTTGGTGTCACGGTGCAACCCGCCGCTGACAGCCGCAAGCGTTCGCCCTGGAAGGTGGCGACGCGGATTACCCGTGAGAAGCTCGACTACATTGAAGCCGCTTACACAAATATCGACGAGATGCGGGGTGTCCCACCGGAGAACTGTGTCATCGCCGAGGGCACACTGGACCTTGCGTACGGCGGCAAGCAAATCAGCATCACCGTCGGCGCGACGGGACCGGATGGTGGCCGACACGTGTGGCAGAACGTCCAGCTCGACCGGCTGTGGGCCAACCCCGCAGCCGAAGCGATCCGTGTCGGCGGCATCGTCTACAATGGCGACACCTACCTGCAGGTCGATCTTTTTCTGATCCTCTTCGCTAATGGCGTCGTCCGTGCCGCTTGCCATTTTGTCAACGCCAAGCTGCACATCCGCGGCTACGATTTTCGCGGCCTGCCCTTCATCCGTTTCGCCGGATCCGGCTTCGGCCGCGGTGATATGTCCCTGCCGGCGGACGGGCTGCAGCATACGCTGGGACCGCTGTCACTCAACCTGGCCGATGCCGGGCAGTTTTGCAGCGAGACGTATCCGGGCCGCTTACACGTCGGCCGCGGACGTATTCCAGGCTCGCCAGGAGCCGACCGGGCCGACTGGTTTCCGTTCCATCGCGTGTTCAATTCCCAGAAGCCGAATGGCCCGCCCGACTACTGGGATCCCGGCATGGCGCGTACGGTTCGTTTCAACTTTGCTCTGGGCGCTGCGCCGGCGGTCATCGCGCGATATCGCGTGCCGGCTTGGTGGTATGGGGTATGCGGCGAGCCTTGGGCACCGCCGCTGCTGCCCGTCGACGGCCGATTTACCGCGGTCGGAGATGACTGCGCGACGCAGTTGCGCAAGGCCATTCGACGCGGCCGCTTCGACGCCGGCTCGGCGTCGAAGCCCGGGGACAGCACCGCCTGGAGCACCGGGAATGACGGGTACACCGGCACCAGCCTGTTGTTGACCGCGTATCGGACGGGCTGTGACGGCACCTATACTGATGCACTGGCGCATTGCGATTATTGGGCGGATCTCGCCGTCGACCACACCGATTTCACAATCCACCAGTGGCTTGGTGGATGGCCGTGGAAGACCTGTGCCTACACGAAATTCAGAGACATCCTGTATGGCTACCTCGAAACCGGCGACCCGTACCTGCGCGACACCGCCGAGAACACCGCCGATGCATACTGGATGTGGTTCCGTTCCAACTGGCCACGCGCTGTGATCGGCCGCGACATGTTCCCTGCCGGGGACTGGGCGCTGATGCGACGATTCCTTGGTGCCGACCACGGACGCGAACGCGGGCGTGAACTGCTGCGGATGTTGCAGACGCTCCTGGAGACACGCGGCCAGGTCGGCGTACAGATGGGTGGGGGACCGCATCCAAGCTACCTGTCGTCGCTGTACATGACCGGCGTCTGCATGACTGCGTGCCTGGAAATGGCGGAAGCGGAGGATGAAGCGGGCGAGTCAGAGACGTTGGATGATCTGTATGCGATGCTGAAAAAGATGCACCCGCACTTTATCCGCAACGATGTGGAGCTGTTTCCGTCCAATGCCGGACAGGGCCGACCGGACTGGCCCGAGTCATTCAACAGTACCTGGGCGATGCAGGCAGGCCGGATCTACCCGGCCATGCAGCGACTCTGGCCGGAAGCGGCGAGGTTGCAGCGAGCGGGCATGGCGCTGGCTTATCGGCATGCCGACGAAGCGACGGATGAATGGGGGGCGCATGCCAGGGTCGCGCTGTTTCCGATCGAGGCTGCCTATCACGATGCGCTCATGCTCGGCGCACGACTGGCCGGCAAAGGGATCGTTATCGAACCCATCGGCGCGCCCAAACACTGGCCGCCGGCACAGGATGTCCACACCCCGTGGGGCCGGCTCACGATCCGCACAACGAACGAGGGCGGTAAGACCGAGCTCGCCTTTTCAGCGCTGGCCCGGTTCCCGGTCACTGTCCGCTGCAACGACAGAACGACCCGCACGACCAGCCGCGGACGGTGTCGGCTCTGACGGTCGCGGGGAGATGCTCAGTTGTTCTGATTGCGGCAGCAGGTGGCAGCCGCAGATTTGTGATCTATTTTGGGGATACGAGAACATCCCGAACGACAGGACCGCGACCCAATGAGTATCGAAATTCATCCGTCCGGCGATTATCTGGCCGAGATCCTGCACACCTGGGGGCTGCACGACGTGGCGCGCGATGTCTGGCTCCTGCCGGCGGGAGCGACGGTCGACGCCGCCGAGGTCGAAGCGCGGGCGCGTGCCGGTGCCATCGTCATTGTCATGATGCCGGATCCGTCGGTAGCGAAGCTCGCGGGCTTGAAACACGACGGCGTCCGTGAACTACCCGCGCATTTGCGTTTCTGCGGCTTCATACCCCGCGGCCTGACCGGAGAAATGATCCCGATTGTCGGCGCCGCCGGTCGCTATGAATTGGATGGTGCGCCGCCGCCTCTGGCATACCTCTGTGATCGCTTGCGCTACGGTTCCGACTCGCCGGGCATCGTCGACACACCAGTCGGCGACGGGCGCCTCATCGTCATTACCTTCGACCTGGCGCGCTGTGTGCGAATGCTGCGCCAGGGCGACGAGGCGCGTGAAGGGATGATCCCGCCGAGTGACTCTTGCGAGCGCCCGTCGCATATGGCATGCGATGTCGAGATGGGCGACGCCGTGTGGTGTCCATACGCCGATCTGCTGGCGCGGTCGCTGGTGGAATTGATCGAGCGCAGCGCCGGCCACCCGGTCCCGCTCGTGCATCACCTTCCCGGCGACGCGCCAAGCCTGCTGCTCTACAGCGGCGACGAAGACAACTCGCCGGTCGCCGACAATGACGATCAGATGCGGATGATCAGTGCGCGCGGTGGGCGCATGGACCTGTACATCATTCCCGACGAGACCCAATCCACGGCCGAGGACATCCGCCGCTATGCGCGCCACCATGACGTTGCGCCGCACCCGAATCTGCTGCCGGTTGACGGCAAGCCCAATGCCGAACGGCTGGCGCGTCTCGAATCACAAATCGACCTGTTCAAGGAAATCTCAGGCATCGAACCGTTGACCGTGCGCAATCACTGCAACGACTGGGTCGGCTACATGCAGCACGTCGAAACTCTGGAACGTTGCGGACTGCGCATGGAGGCCAGCTACTTTAGCGGGGACTACCGGCGCGGCCGGCGCTATGCGCCGTACAGCGACTTCGGTGCGGCCATGCCCATGCGCTTCGCGCGAACCGACGGCTCACTGATCGACGTCTACCAGCAGCACACCCACTATACCGATAACGTGCTTTTCTATGACGATGCCGACTACAGTTACCGGTTCACCGCCGAGGCGTTCGGTGTCATGGCGGAACGCACCTGCCGCGACGCCTGCGAACGGTATCGCACGCCGTTCGGCGTCGACGTCCATCCCGGCAACCGGCCGAAGTTTTCGCGCGACGCCGACGCGGCGCTGCTCGACGCCGTGGCGCGCCACGGTATGCCGATCTGGTCGTTCACCCAATGGTGCCGCTTCTGGATCGACCGCGAGACCTGCATCATCAGCGATGTGTGCTGGAACGGTAGTGCGCTGTCTTTCGTCGCCTCCTGTGGCGCGGTACGAGACGATTTGCGAATCGCGCTGCCGCCAAATGATCTCGAGTCCGTTAGCATCGACGGTACAGGTATCGGTGTCATTACAATGATCTATTTGTCCGAGGGACGACACCTGATCGAAGCGATTTACCGGAGATGATCTGATGGCACAGGAGTTGGCAATTCATGGCGGCCCGCCGGTTCGGACAGCGGCTTTTCCCCAGTGGCCGGTGTTCGGGCAAGAAGAGGAGGCCGCTGTCGTCGGGGTGATTCGCAGCGGAAAATGGGGTCGTCTCGACGGCACGCGAGTTGAAATGTTTGAGCAGGAATTCGCCCGCTACCAGGAGGCACACCACGCGATCGCCGTGGTCAACGGCAGCGTGTCCCTGCGGATCGCGCTGCTTGCCACGGGCCTGGAGGCCGGCGACGAGGTGATCGTGCCGCCCTACACGTTTCTGGCGACAGCGACGGCTGTGATCGAAGCCAACGGCACGCCGATCTTCGTGGACATAGAGCCCGACACCTGCAACCTCGATGCTTCGAAGATCGAAGCGGCGATTACCCCGCGCACACGGGCCATCATCCCGGTCCATTTCGGCGGCCAGCCGGCGGATCTCGACACTATCCTGGCGATCGCAAAACGCCACAACCTGGTGGTGATCGAGGATGCGGCCCAGGCGCATGGCGCAATGTACAAGGATCGCAAGGTGGGCGCCCTGTGCGATTGCGGCAGTTTTTCGTTCCAGTCAACCAAGAACCTGACCGCGGGCGAGGGCGGCATCCTGCTGTCCAACGATACCGACCTCGCCGAACGCTGCCGCTCTTTTCACAACTGCGGGCGTCTGCCCGATGGCGAGTGGTACGAGCATCACCTGATCGGCGGCAATTCCCGGCTAAGCGAGCTGCAGGGCGCGCTGCTCCTGGCGCAATTGACTCGCCTCGAAGAGCAGACCATCCGGCGCGACGAAAACGGTCTCTTTCTGAACGCGCAGCTGGCCGATCATCCCGGTATCCGGCCGCATACCCGCGGGCACGGTGAAACCCGGCACGCGTATCACCTCTATCAATTCCGTTTTGATGCAGCGGCGTGGGACGGCGTGCCGCGAGAACGGTTCCTGGCGGCACTCGAGGCCGAGGGCATCCCGGCGATGGCCGGCTATCCGATGGGACTCTACGATCAACAGTTGTTCGCGAATCGGGCATTCGGTCCGTACACCGGCTGGCGAAACGCTCGGTCGGAGCTGCCCTATGATCGAGCCGGTTTTCCCGTGTGCGAAGAAGTTTGCCGTGACGCGTGCTGGTTGCTCCAGGCGATGTTGCTTGGCGAACGCGCGGACATGCAGGACATCGTGGACGCTATGTGCAAGGTCTACGAGCGCCGCGCGGAATTGCGGTAGCCTGGTCCCGAAACAAGTGTGATCAGTGTTCAGTGTTAAGTGTCGGGAACTGAAAACTGATCACTCGCCAATCGACAACTGACACCTCACTTGTATTAGCCCTAATCATGACCACGAGCACTCAACTCGAAGCTGGTGTCGCCGCCGTTACAGTTACGCCGCCGGTAGGGACGGATCTTTCCGGTTATGCGGGTCGCAAAGGACCGGCCACCGGGGTTCATGACGAGCTGTATGCGAAGACGTTGGTGCTGCGACAGAACGGCAAAACCTGTCTGTTGATCACGACCGATCTGATCGGGCTTGGCGCGGCAATCGGACGGGACATTCGACGACGAATTCGGGAGCGGACCGGTATTCCGTCCACCCGCGTTATCATCGTCTCCTCACACACGCATTCCGGTCCGGCAACCGACGTCTTTCCCGTTGGCATCGCCGTGGAGACACCGGATCCGCTGTACATCGAAACGCTGAAGCAACGTATCGTGGAGTCGGCCGAAGCGGCGATCGCAATGCTTCAACCCGCGACGATCGGATGCGCCCGGACG
>CAUZJQ010000105.1:0-12884 GCA_963580095.1 Lentisphaeria bacterium
CGAGCAACTGCAGGCGACATTCGGCTTCCTCAGGATCCGCCTCAATGCCAACCTGCCGAAGGATCTGGTGATCAAGGACGTCGACGTCATCGAGCTTGAGGAACTGCTGATCAACGACATGACCGGCAACGTCGCGGGTGTGCCACTGGATGGTCGGCAGTTGAAGGTGTGGTTCGTCGACAGCCAGTTTGGCATGCAGGAGGCCATGGGCGGTCATATTGAAGTAGAGTTCAACGCCAAGAGCAAACTGCAGATCGACCTTGCGCTGCTCGAGTCGCCGATCACGCCGAAAATCGGCGGCGAACTGGCGGTTGCCTTCAATACATTCGCCCAAAACAACCAGCCGTCCGTGCTCGACCTTATAGGCGTTCTCATTGGTGACTACAGATTCGGCGACACCACGGTCGGTTACGAGGGTGCCATCACGCTGGCCGACAACGGCAGAACGATCGGCAGCCAGGGTAAGCTCAATGTCCAGGAATTGACCGTGGCCTCCACAGAACTGAAGCTGGAGCCGCTGGATGAGCCTGTGCAGATAATCGTCGGACATGACGTCACCTTTGCAGCCGGAAAAGAGTTGACGGTCGATGCACTCCACGTCAGTGCCAAAGCGAAGGGCCGTGAAATTTTGAAAGTCACGTTGAGCAAGAAGGCAACAATTGCTCTGACACCAGGAGCGGCTGGGAATAATTTACCGCCGTCACGGCTGAAAATTGTCAGCAAAGACTTCGACCTGTCTCTGCTGTCACCACTGATCCCGCGCCCGGACAGCTTCACGTTTCATGGTGGCCGATTGACTGACAACCTCGAAGTGCTGATCGAGAATGACGGCAAGAAGATCACCGCCACCGGCACAGTGGACCTCCGTCGTGTACATATCACGGCGTCCGAGAAGCATATCAAGAACCTCGATGTCTCCACCGCCATCGACATCGTCGTCAGCGACTTCGAACGCATTACGGCCAATCCCGGCTCGGTCAAGGTCTCTTCCGATGGCAATGTGATATTCGAGGCGATTCTTCATGAAGCCTTGACGGTGAACGTATCGAAAGATGCGGCGACCGGTGAGTTGCCGCCGGCGAGGCTGACGATCAGCAGTCAGGACTTGGACCTGATGCCTTTCGAGCCGCTGATCCCGCCAATCAAAGATTTTCAGTTCAGGAGCGGTCGCCTGACAGGCAATATCAACCTGCATGTCGAGAACGGCGGCAAGAAGATCGCTGCCACTGGCAGTGTCACGCTTGACAAGGCCGCTTTCCGATATGATCAGGACGAATTCGGCGAGCTCAACATCGCAACCCAATTCGATACGGTTATGACCGACTTTGCCAACGTGCAGTTCAAACCTGCGAGTCTGCGACTGACAACTGCTGGCAGGGAAGCGCTGGACGTAACGGTCAACGGTGAACTGCAGATCAAAAATGCATTCGGCGCCGATGGCACCGAATCCAGCAATATCGAAGGCACCGTCACCGTCACCGAGTTGAAGGTGTCGCCGGGAATCAGCGCGGTCTTGCCCTCTGCTGTTACCGACGCGGTTGCCTTGTCCAACGTCAATCTGGCGGGGACAGCCGTCATCGTCATCGAAGACACGATGAGCTTTGACTTGGTAACCAGCTTGAGGTCAGACGCTATCGAAATCGGCCTTGACGGTTTCAAGATTCCGCCTTTGTCGCATACCATCGACCTCAGTGCAGAATTCGCAGCCGATCAAATGCTGAGATTGCGCAAATGCAGTGTGGTGCTCGACGACCCGGCCGGCAGTCTGGTAACGCTCGATCTTACCGGCAACTTCGACGCATCGATGAAGGGACGCAAATCGGAACTATCCCTGATTGCGCAGCAGCCATTGGTGGTGGACCGTTTTCTCGACATGATGGTGACGAGTTCCGAAACGACCGGACCGATCACCGCACCGGATATCTGGGCCGTCGTCAATGTGTCGCTGGCAAAGGTGAGCTATGGGGCCATCGATATCGAAGATTTCCAGGGGATCATCGTCCACAAAGACGACAAAATCAGCATCGACTCCAGGAACTTCAAGATCAACGGTGTGTCGTCGAACCTGAACGCTTCCTGCGGTTATGCCGCGATCCCGATGACCTATACCTGCGACTTCGATATGGGCGAACAGTCGATCACCCCGCTGGTCACCAGCTTTGCGCCGGAGGCGGCAAGCTACATAGGTGTCGGCAGTATCAAAAGCTTTGCCATCAAGGGCGCCAGTGGTAAAGGCACCAAGTGGCCGGAGTTAATGGACCACCTCAACGCCGATATCAGTTTCGAAGTGACCGGGCTCAGGCTGCTCCAGTTCACCGAGGGCAGTCTGATGAATGTCCTCGGCGCCGCCGCTGGTGTGGCCATCGGCGTGACACCCAATGACCTGTCACTGCAGGCCTGTGGCGGTCGACTGAAGATAGACGACGGCGAAGTGCATCTGGAGGAACCCCTGACCATTCCTACCAAGGCCATGATACTGGTCATCCAGGGCTCATTCAAGCCCACCGGGGATATGCCTGGCGACCTTTGGGTTGAGGCTGGTTTCGGTGACCGCCTAGGGCACGCTGTCAACCTCTATCGCTCGGTTGAGCCGCGCGACGACGGCTACCTATGGAGACCAGAGGGCTTCCATTTCAACGGCTCGATGAAAAATGTGGCAACCTACAAGGAACTGACCGATTTCGTTACGCCCGTGCCGGAAATCGCCGGCAAGCTGGGGGACATCCTCAACGACGCGTTGGGCGACGAGGGCCGGGTGATTCTGCAAGGCGCCACCGACATCTTCGGCACCGGCGGCGTTGTCGGCACCATCGGCGGTCTCCTTGGCGGTGACGATGAGGACGGCACGAAGAACGACAACAACGCCGATTCCATCAAGGAGATAGGCGACAAACTCATTTTCGGTCTTCTCGGCGGCAGCCATAAGGATGAGAAGAAAGATGAAAAGGAGGATGAAAAATCATCGGACGACAAGAAAAAAGATCTCCTCAACAACGCCATCCGCGGACTCTTCGGCAATTGATCCGTTCTACTTTCGGTGTGCCCGTCGAATCCGCCAGGTGTCCCGGGCCATCTTGTACGAGTCGCGCAACGCACTGATCCGCGTGGTTTCAAAGTATGTCCAGGTCACCGGTATCGTCCTGATCCGATAACTTCGGAGCATCGCTATATAGAGCACCTCGACGTCGAACGCGCCAGTGAACGGCACCGAAAATTCCGTCACATCCCCATAGACCTTCAAACGCCCGAAAACATCGTGCGCCACTTCGGTACGGAAAGCCTTGAAGCCGCACTGCGTGTCTTCTATATCGCCCATCGGCAGGATCAGGTGGATGAGCTTGTTGAACATACGCCCCATGATGTGGCGCATCAGCGGTTCATTGACGCGGACAGCCTCAGTGCCTTCCCGTGAGGCAATCACTACGTCATAATCACCACTCGTCAGGTGCGGCAACAGCTTATCCAGCTCGCTGATTGGTGTTGCCAAGTCGGCATCCGCGAAGAGGACATAGGGCTTGATCGCGGCCAAAACACCGGCGGTCACGGTCGGCCCTTTGCCGCGGTGCCGGTTCTGAAGCAGCCGCACACAGTCGTGTTCGGCAATGACCTCGTTGACGAGCGCGCACGTATCGTCGGTCGAGCCGTCGTCCGAAACGATGACTTCGAAATCGCACCCCTGCGCCGACAAGTAGGCCACCACCTCATGCACGTTTCCTTCGATTTCCGGTGACTCGTTATAGGCTGGAATGACTACCGAAATACCAATCTTTTCGTTTATCTCTGACAAAGTGGAACAGGCCTCCGCGCTCACAATTATCTTTCCCGGACGCCCGTTAACTTTGCACCGGTTCTGCGTCGCGCCAGCCAATTAAACATCAGCCGGCACTGTAATGGCTGTGACGATAGGGAAGACTACAATGTGCCATGGGTTGAAGATAAGATCAGCGACCGGGGAAAATCACATGCATAGTGGATGGAAACCACTAATCGGAACCCCATGTTCACGTTCTCTTTCATCGCCGGCGGTGCCTGAAAGGGAAATGACGATCGAGAAGGTGAGGGTGAATTGGCCGAGGATGATCTTCATCGGATTGGCAAACGCTTCACCCGGCAGGGAAATGCGGCTATCGTCGCAACAGGGAGGTGGTATACAATGTACTTCAGGGCAGGTCGTTATGGCAGATCACTGAGTGCAAGTACTCGATGATCCATTCCGCAGACATGGATCATCGGTCGAAACGATCAAGATTCATTACCTTGTCCCACGCAGCCACAAAGTCACGCGCAAAGGCCTGTTGCGAGTCGTCAGAAGCATAGACTTCCGCGATGGCTCGAAGCTGGGAGTTGGAACCAAAGATGAGGTCGACGGCGGTGCCGGTCCACTTGACCTCGCCTGTCCTCTGATCGCGTCCCTCGAACACGTGTTCACATTGTGAAGACGCCTGCCATTCCGTATTATTGTCGAGCAAGTTTACGAAGAAATCATTGGTCAACGTTTCCTGACGTTCAGTGAAGACGCCGAGTCCTGACTGCCCGGCGTTTCCATTCAGAGCCCGCATGCCGCCCACGAGAATCGTCATCTCCGGAGCGGTCAGCGTCAATAGATGTGCTCGATCCACCAGTTGCTCTTCCGCCGGTCTGGAGTTCCCGTTTCCGATATAGTTGCGGAACCCGTCTGCGGTCGGTTCGAGCACGGCGAATGACTCGACGTCGGTTTGCTCCTGCAACGCATCCGTACGCCCCGGCGTGAAGGGAACCGGTACATCGCACCCGGCGTTTTTCGCAGCTTGCTCGACGGCCGCACACCCGCCTAAGACGATCACGTCAGCGAGCGAAACCATCTTTCCGCCGGACTGTGAACTGTTGAACTCCGTTTGGATTTTCTCCAGCTTCTGCAGCACTTTCTCCAGCTCGGCCGGATTGTTGACTTCCCAATTCTTCTGTGGCGCGAGGCGAATCCGAGCCCCGTTCGCCCCACCGCGCTTGTCGGTGCCGCGGAACGTTGCTGCCGACCCCCAGGCGGTTGAGACCAGTTGGGAAATGGACAGTTCTGATGCGAGGATATCACCCTTGAGAGCAGCGATGTCTGTTTCCCCAATCAATTCATGATCCACATCGGGGACGGGGTCTTGCCACAATTGCGGCTCGGGAACGAACGGGCCAAGGCACCGCGAGACAGGTCCCATGTCGCGGTGCGTCAGTTTGTACCACGCCCTGGAGAAGGCGTCTGCGAACTCGTCAGGGTTCTCGTGGAAGCGTTTTGAAATCGGTGCATAGATAGGGTCCATCCTCAGTGTGAGATCTGTCGTGAACATGATGGGGGCATGCTTCTTCGACGGATCGTGGGCATCTGGCACGGTGCCTGCCGCAGATGCATCCGTAGGAGTCCACTGCGTCGCCCCGGAGGGACTTTTTACCTGTTCCCACTCGTAGCCGAACAGGTTGTCAAAGTAGTTGTTGTCCCACTTTGCCGGCTCGGTGGTCCATGAACCCTCCAGCCCACTGCTGATCGTGTCACCGGCTTTGCCGCTGCCAAAGCTGTTCTTCCACCCGAGGCCTTGTTCCTCGAGGCTGGCACCCTCTGGTTCGGCACTGATGTGCTTGTCCGCATCGGCGGCGCCATGGGCTTTGCCGAATGTGTGTCCGCCTGCAATGAGTGCAACGGTTTCCTCGTCATTCATTGCCATGCGGGCGAACGTTTCCCGAATGTCCCTTGCTGCAGCGAGTGGATCCGGGTGGCCGTTGGGCCCCTCCGGATTGACGTAGATCAACCCCATCTGCACGGCACCGAGAGGATTCGCCAGGTCCCGGTCGCCGCTGTAGCGCTCGTCTGCCAGCCACTCGCTCTCAGGCCCCCAGGAAATGTCCTCTTCGGGCTCCCAAACGTCCTCTCGACCGCCAGCGAAACCGAGAGTCTTCAATCCCATCGACTCGAGAGCACAATTACCGGTCAAAATCATCAGGTCAGCCCAGGAGATTTTCCGGCCGTACTTTTGCTTGATCGGCCAGAGCAGCCGGCGGGCTTTGTCGAGGTTGACATTGTCGGGCCAACTGTTGAGAGGCGCAAAGCGCATCGTGCCGGAGTTTGCGCCGCCCCGGCCATCGGCGGTGCGATACGTGCCTGCGCTGTGCCACGCCATCCGAATGAAAAATGGCCCATAGTGACCGTAGTCGGCCGGCCACCAGTCCTGCGACGTTGTCATCAACTCGCCGATGTCCTTTTTCAGGGCATCCAGATCGAGGCTGTTAAACTCCTCAGCGTAGTTGAATGTTTCGCCCATAGGATCTGACAGGGTGGAGTTCTGGTGGAGAATCTGCAGTTTCAACTGATTTGGCCACCAGTCTCGATTTGACAGGGCCCCAGCAGCCGTATGTCTGTGGGATGCGTTCATCACTGGGCACTTGCCTTCGTTACTCATAGTGTCTCCAAGCGTTTGCTAGATGTTCTTCCAACCGTTGAACACGAATTTGACCTATCCCTACATTGTGTGGAACACTCCGAATGAGAGATAGGAGGATCATGTCGCCTCGCGGCACACTTTTTCAAGTCTGCCATCTGTGATTGCCTTGTATTGTGCCGAAGCGATCCCGTGGGGGTTCCATGACTCAAAACCCTCGATTCTTCCTGAGACCGCCATGGAAATACTCGATCGCGGTGCCGGATCGCAAGTATTTGTTGCCAAGTTCCTCAGGTGGTGACCGCGCCTAACACGGCATCGAAGTCGGGTTGATCCGCCACCTCCGTCACGTACTCGACGTGTGTGAGGGTCCCAGCTGCATCGATGACAAAGACTGCTCTCGCCAGGCAGCACTCGAGGGGGCCGTTGCCGATCTGGACCCCATACGCCTCGCCGAACGCGTTGGAGCGATGGCAGCTGAGAGTGGTGACATTCTCGACGCCTTCCGATCCGCACCAGCGCTTCTGGGCGAAGGGAAGGTCGGCGCTGACGACCAGCACCTCGACCGAGTCGTTGCCGGCGATGGCATCGTTGAAACGCTTTGTTTCCTCCTGGCAGACCGGCGTGTCGAGAGAAGGGACCGTTGCGATGATTTGCGTCTTGCCGGCGGAGGAAGAGAGGGAGACATCTTCCAGGTCGGAGTTCTGCAGCAGAAAATCGGGTGCCCTTGTACCAACCTCGAGTTGGGGGCCCTTTAAATCGAAGGGATTGCCTTTGAGCGTGATGGCACCAGCTCTTGTTTCAGACATGATTCATCTCCTTAATTATGATTTCTGGCAGGATTGACTGGGACACTCTCGTGGATCATGGAAGATCGGCATCGCCGGTTGGCCTGGCATAGATTAAGGAGCGTAGTTTAACGCGTCTGCCGCGACAGTCAAATGGACCATCCTGAGCACCAACGGCAAGCGATATTGGAAGAGGATAGAAGTGAAAGCAAAGAACGGCTCGAGTCGGCCCAGCGTGTCCGTAGACAGACGGTTGAGGCAGCGTGTAGATCTATCCGGAATCGGCTGCGAGTGCGGCAACGGTGCATCGCCAGGACCTTACAAAATAGTCTTATCGGAATCGTTATATTCGCCTGATCGGATCTGGTCCATCATGTGTTAGAAGTTTCCATCCGACCTTTTCATAACGCAGATGTTTGGCATGCCAAACATCTGCGGTGCGCAAGGGGCTATTCGATAATTTATTGGAATTTGTTTTGATATGCCAAACAAATGCTTTAATATACCCGGCCACCGCCATCCGGGTTCGGTGAAAGCCACAAAAGCCGGGGACTCAAATGAAACGCATTTCACGTAACATTGCCATCCTCTGCACGATCGTCTTTGGAGCCGTCGGCTGCAGCAAGCAATCCGATACATCCGTGCCCGATGCACCCAATGCCGTCAAGGCTGCCGGGGAAGTCAATGTCTACACCCACCGTCATTACCCTGCCGACCAGGCGCTGTACAGAACTTTCACTGAAAAGACCGGCGTTAAGGTCAATGTGGTCAAGGCCAAGGCCGACGAACTCATCAAGAAACTCGAGATTGAAGGTGCTGCGTCCAAGGCCGATGTCCTGATCACTGTCGACGCTGGCCGCCTGGTGCGGGCCAGAAAGAAGAATCTCCTGCAGCCCATCACCTCATCCGTCCTCAGTACCAATGTGCCGAAGCACCTGCGTGATCGGAACGGCCACTGGTTCGGGCTCACCGTCCGCTCGCGGGTGATCGTCTATGCTAAGGACCGGGTCAAGTCCGATGAACTCAGCACCTACACCGCCCTGGCCGATCCAAAATGGAAAGGCCGGGTTCTCATTCGTTCGTCGAAGAACGTCTACAACCAATCCCTGCTCGCCTGGATAATCAATCGTGATGGCGACAGCGCCGCGGAATCCTGGGCTGCCGGTATCGTTGGGAACATGGCGCGCACGCCAAAGGGTAACGACCGTGATCAGATTAAAGCCGTGGTCGCCGGTGTAGGTGATGTCGCTGTAGTGAATACATATTACGTCGGACTGCTGCTCAATTCGGACAACCCCGAAGAAAGAAAAGTAGCTGAGCAGGTCGATATCTTCTTCCCGAATCAGGCGGACGGTGGGGCGCATATCAACGTCAGCGGCGGCGGTGTCACTGCGGCGGCGCCGAACCGCGACAATGCCGTTAAGTTGTTGGAATTCCTCAGCAGCAGCGAAGCTCAGCAGGTGTTCGCGACGTCGAACTACGAGTACCCGGTTCTGGCGGGCGCGGTCAAGTCGCCGCTGCTCGAATCGTGGGGCGATTTCAAGGCGTCGACGATGAATCTGACGGACCTGGGTGAGTTGAACACCGAGGCGGTGAAAATCTTTGATCGCGTGGGCTGGCGTTGAGTACACTGACTACGAACCGGGCGCGGCTTGGGCGTTTTCTACGCCGGCACTATCACCTGTCGCCATGGTCGGTGGCAACGTTCCTACTGGTGCTGTGTCTTCTGGTGCCCGTGATTGTCGTCGGCTTGAGCTTGTTCGGTGAGGAACCGGCATCGTGGTCGCACATCCGGAGCACGGTGCTTCACCGCTATCTGCTGAACACTGCAGTCGTCGTTCTCGGGGTTGGTGGCCTGACGTTGCTGATCGGCGTCACTTGCGCCTGGCTGGTGACCTTTTACCGGTTCCCCGGCGATCGCATTTTCTCGTGGATACTGGTGGTGCCGTTTGCCTTTCCGACGTATATCGCAGCCTTCGCCTATGCCGGTATATTCGACTACACCGGCCCGTTGCACAGCTTCCTGCGCAACCATCTGGACCTGGCACCGCGCTGGCTCGATATCATGAATCTGCCGGGCGTGATTGTCATTGTAAGTCTGGTGCTTTACCCCTATATCTACCTGATCACGCGCGCTTCGCTGCAACGCCAGTCGGAGCGTATCCTGGATGCGTCGCGCAGTTTGGGGCGCGGCCCGATCTACACCTTTTTCCATGTGGGTATTCCGCTGGCTCGTCCCGCAATCATCGGCGCCCTGACACTGGTCATCATGGAAGTGTTGAACGAATACGGCGCCATGCATTACTTCGGCATCGACACGTTTACGACGGGAATCTTCAATATCTGGTTCGGCATGAACGACACCGCCGGGGCCATGCGACTGGCGGCGATGCTTATGTGTCTGGTCTTTGCCGTGCTGCTGCTCGAGCGCGTCCAGCGCGGCCGGCGCCGCTACGCCACTTGCGGGACGGACTATCGGCCGACAGAGCATCGGCGACTGCGCGGCCTGGCAGCTGTAGGCGCGTTCGTTGTCTGCCTCGTGCCGGTATGTCTGGGTTTTCTGCTGCCACTTGGACAACTGCTGTTGTGGTTCAACCAAAGTGGTACGGAAGCGTTCGACGGCACGTTCCTGGGGCTTTCTATAAAGAGCTTTCTGCTGGCCACCATTGCCGGTCTGTTGACGGTGATCGCTGCTGTGCTCATTGTCTACGCTGTGCGCCTGCATCGCACGGCGTTCATGACCGCGATGTCGAAGGCGACGATCCTGGGATACTCCGTTCCGGGTGCGGTCATCGCTGTGGGCGTCATGGTAACTCTGGTCCAACTCGACCTCAGTATCATCAATTCGATTGGACAGGTGTTTGGGGCATCGCCGGGGCCACTGCTTAGTGGTACGGTATTTGCCCTGCTCTTTGCCTACCTGGTGCGGTTTCTGGCGGTTGCTGTGAACCCCGTGGAATCCGGCTTCGACCGGCTGTGCGGGAGTCTGGACGAGGCTTCGCTGTCGTTGGGAAAGTCGCGAATGTACACCCTCCTGCGCATCAATTTGCCCTTGGCCAGGGGCACGCTACTGGCTGCCGGTGCCCTGGTTTTTGTCGATGTACTTAAAGAATTGCCCTTGACACTTATCCTGCGACCGTTCAATTTTGAGACACTGGCCACCAAAACTTTCGAACTGGCCGGCGAAGAGATGGTGGCGCAATCAGCTTGCGGCGCCCTGCTCATCGTCGCTGCCGGTATTGTTCCGATCATCCTTCTCGAACGGTTTATTTCCTCCTCGAACAGATGAGTTTCCTGACTATCAATTCACTGCGTAAGAGTTACGGCCGAAACACGCCCGTGGTGATCGACGACCTGTCGCTTGACGTCGAGAAAGGTGAGATCGTTTGTATCCTCGGCGAAAGCGGTAGCGGCAAAACAACCCTGCTGCGTTTGATTGCCGGCTTCGAGGTTCCGGACCACGGCGAGATCGCCATCGACGAAGAAAAGCTGAGCGGTACCGGCGTCTTCCGGCCGCCTGAAATCCGCGGTATAAGCATGGTATTTCAGGGCAACTCCCTGTTTCCACACCTGACCGTGCGCCGCAACATCGCTTATGGCCTGCATCCGTTCGGTGCAGCGGAACGCATCGAACGACTGCGGGACATACTAGAGTTGACCGGGCTGGAAGACCTTGCCGAGCGTTACCCGCACGAACTTTCTGGCGGCCAGCAGCAGCGGGTGTCGGTGGCTCGTGCGCTGGCCCCGCGTCCCGCCGTGCTACTGCTCGATGAACCGTTCAGCAACCTCGACAATGTCGGTAGCCGGCAAATCCGCGACGACATCGTAAAGCTCATCCGCCAGACACACACGACAACACTGCTGGTGACCCATGACACCGCCGATGCCCTGGCGGTGGCCGACCGCATCGGAGTGGTCAACGACGGCACCCTTTTGCAGATCGGCAGCCCGCGGGAAGTTTACGAGTCTCCACGTACGCGGTTCGTTGCCGAACTCTTCGGGGCATCGAATTTTCTCGATGCCAGGCGGGCGGATAAGGGGGTGTCTATCGAAATAGGTGAGCTGCCGATCGATCCGTCGCGACTCGGTTCCGCAGAGACGGTCACCGTGTCGATTCGGCCCGAACATATTCAGATTGTCGACGCCGGTGAAGATGCCATCCGAGGCCGTGTCGTTGATGCCGGCTTCCACGGCCCCTTTCAGGTGCTGCTGGTCGCGGTCGCTGGCGCGACAGGTCCGGCTGGTGAGATTCGGCTGCACCACTTCGGCACGACAACTTACAAGGTGGGCGACGAGCTCCACTTCATTGTGCCACCGGAAAAAATCCACGTTCTCGATGCGGAGTGACAGAGTTTCTTCAGGATTGAACCCTGCCGGCGACGGCAACCGATCAATCTGAAAGGATGGGACATCAAGAACAATGAAGGTCGATACCGAACGGTTCATGCGCGATGGCTATCTGTTGCTGCGCAACGTCGTTCCCGCCGACGAGTTGGCCGACATGCGCCTGACCGCCGAGTTGATGGTGGATGCGGCAAAGCGCAATTCGCAGGTCGCACGTCAGGAGGGCGACCCGCAGGGAGGAGATTGGTACGCGGGCGTGCAGCCGCGGGTCCAAATCCATGAGGTAGTCACCGAGGAGACCGCCCACCTGGTGGATTTCCTCCTCGGTGAGAACGTGTTGGGCGTCAGCGCACAGTTGCTGAGTGCTCCGGAGACGGCCATCTGCAGTGCCGAAATCGCCTGCAGCGGCCTGATCGATTACGGGTATGGCGATTGGCATCGCGATGCGGCTACCGCCGAACAAGCTCCGACCAGCGGCGTCCAGGCGGACATGATGGCCAACTCCATAGGCTATGTGCAATGGAATATCGCGCTTTACGACGACGACGTGTTCTGGTTTCTGCCCGGCAGTCACAAACAGCGCACTACCGATTTGCAGCGCCGGGAGCTGTTGACGGACAACCGGGCCGCCCTCACCGGTGGTGTCCAGATGGATCTCAAGCCCGGAGACGGCGTGGTATACTGCAACATCGGCCAGCACTGGGGCAGCTTTTATTCCAGCAAGCTGCGGCGCACGATCCACCTCGGATTCCGCTCCTTTGGCTCGGACCTTTTCACCACCTCCCACCACTTCCACTGGGATGCGGATCTGGAATTTACGCACCCCCTCTCGGTGCCGGCGCGCGAATTCTATTGCCGCTCGGCACATTTGTGGGCCGAGGAGCGTGATCGGATCGAGGCCACGCTGCGCGCCCTGGTTCTCAGGGACGAGGCCGACTTTCGCGCCGGTCTGGCGGATTTGCATCCCGGACGCAAGCACCGGATGGTGGCGGTGATCCTGCTCTGCCATATCGCCGCTAAGATCACCCAGATCCAAACGCCGGAACTGGCGACGATGTCCGCGGCGGAGCGGCGGCCCCTTATCGATGGTTCACCACCAGCGGTCTATAGCGAGGAGATGGCGGCTCGGTTCACGGCCGAAGAAGCGGAGGCACTGGGCGAACGTTTTGCCGAGTTGCACCGACGGTTGGACTCCGAAGAAGCACGGGTAGAGGCCCGCTACACCAAGTTGCACGCAGAACTGAAACCGGAAGCCTCCGTACCACCCAACTTCAGATCCCGGTCCCTGCGCTGCTTTAACAGCGAGATGCCCGAAGGCTTCGACGTCGACGAGTTTATCGCCAGCTGGAAGGAG
>CAUZJQ010000106.1:0-12836 GCA_963580095.1 Lentisphaeria bacterium
AGCCAGTCGACGTAGTTGCAGATTGCATCATCGTTAACTGAACCGTCGTCGTTGAAGCACAGGTTCAAAGGGACAATGGCGCCTTTAAGGCGTCCTAATGATGTTTCTGACCGGCTCATCTTAGTTTCTCCAATCGAGGGTTTTAGGTTTGGTGTCTTCACGTTATCCATAACAGCAATCAGCCGTCAGTTAGGCCAAGTTTCGTTTCAACTTCTCTCACGTGCTCGACATTGCGGCGGGCACTGTCTTTCGGCATTGGGTTGCTGTATAGGTCGTTGGTCAACGACCCGGCGTATGAGATATCCAGTAGTGCCTCGACTGCAGCCTCGAGATCGATTGCCCCATCACCGAAGGGCAGGTGCAGCGCATAGGTTTCCTTATCTCCGTCACAATAGTGCATGTGGCGGATACGGTCACCTAGGATACCGATGGATTTCAGGTAATTGTCCGGCTGGCCGACGCCGTAATGGCAAAGGTCGTAGAGAATGCCGACGTCATAGTCGTTGCCATCGGTGATGCCGTCGACGAAGTCGATAGCCCAGTTATTGTCCATGCTCAGTGTATCGGGGTGTGGTTCGAGGACTAGACGCAGGCTGTTTTCATGGCACATTGCTGCAACGCGCCGGAACAGCTCGATGTTTGCCTGCAGACATTCGCTGGTACTGCGGTCGCCGTTGTCATGAGCCCACGGATCGTGGCTGATCAACATGCCGAGTTCGAGATCGGCGGCGAAGGCAATTGCCGCCTCGAAACCGGCGATGGTTTCATCAAGCCGGTCATACGGCAGCACATCGACCCAGCAGTCGAAGCCGTATAGACTGAGGCCAAGCTCTGTTGTCCAGGCAGCGAAGCGTTGACGGACGTTTCGTGTTTTCAGCTTCTCGAAAAACGGTGGGCGCGATACCTCAAGTGAATCGAACCCCGTATCGACAACAGTTCGGCAAAAACTCTCGATATCGGGATTGTCGCAGAAGCTGACACCGTTTATCCGTGCCATGGAATTTCTCCAGCAGTCGGTTGAATCAGTCGTTCGGCACAAAGGCTACAGCCCGCACCCAGGAACCGTCGGCGTCGCTGACGTTCAGCGGCAAGGCCAGCAGGTATACTTCCTTGTTGACGATCTGATCCAGATTGGTCATCAGCTCGAGGATGATCGGGTAGTTGTCCTTTTCCCGGAAAATCTTTGGATGGTCCTCGAGAGATGGGTCTGTGGACGGCGTGTCCATGCCGATCAGCTCGAGCTTGTTCTCGAGTGCCCAGTGGATGGCGGCTTCGGAGAAATGCGGGTGGTCGAGGTTGAAGTAGGTTTCGTCGAGTGGTTTGATGTAGCGGTCCCAGCCGGTATGGATGAGGATCCTGTCGCCGGGTTCGACGCCGCGTTTCTCGAAGTCCTCGGGCTCGTAGTGATCACCGAGCGTTTTCTCGGTGAAGTCGAGCACCTTGCACCAGCCCATGTAGCGCTGCAGCGGGATTTCATGGACCTTGTCGCCGAAGTCCTGCATGTGATACGGCGCATCGGTGTGGGTGCTCTGATGCCCGGACATGCAGTAGTACTTCATGTTCAGTGGTTCGATGCTGCCGTGCTTCCGGCCTTTGACGATCCAGTCGTGCACCATGCAGCGAGGCTCGGCGCTCCAGATCGGAGCATCGTCGTGGATCGGCAGAGACAGGTCGACCATGGTCATGTTTTCGAACAGATCGGGGCGCATGTGGAGGATCCTCCGTTGCTTATACTTGTTTGGCGGATGTTAAATCGGTGGTGCTTCGGGACGCCACGCATCCGGGGTGGTGCTCAACGACGGTGGCGCGCCATAGACCTCTTCGGTTGGTCCGTCCGGCGAATCGTCGAGCATTGGCCAGGCCACGCCGCCGACATAGCGCATTTCCTCCTGGCGCCCGCACAACCACAGGTACATGTGTGCGGCATCGTAGTTGTCGAGCTTATTGCGCCGCAACATGGTGGCACCGGTTTGCAGATGGCTGAACGGCTTGGTGTTGCAGCTCGGATTGAAATCGGGCTCGATAATCCAGTCGCGCGTTGGCGGGGAGTTGCGTACGTAGTTGTACTTGAACAGATGCCGTGTAGTGCCTGTCGCAGTTGCCTTCGAACGACGGTGCCAGATCGGGTAGCAGGTCAGGAAGACTGTCCCGACCGGGCCGACACATTTCTTGGTGCCGCGGATGGCGCCGTAATGCGTGACCAGGGCGCTCTGCCCGAGGATGAAATGGCTGCCGGGCAGCACCTCTGTCGGTCCCATCTCTTCGGTTGTGTCCTGCATCAGGCAAAAGACCTGCAGATAGTTGAGTGCCCAGGTGTGCATGTTGCCGCCGTCGACATGCCAGCCCAGCGGTTTCGCGTCCGGACATTTACCAATGTGGTTTGCCAGCATCCATGGCAAGCCGAAGCCTGCACCCAGCAGCGACCGCACGGCTCCGGCGACGGCCGGAGCGAAGATCAGGCCATCGGTGAACCACGATTCGTTGAGCAACGGTAACGGCTGCACGGCGTAATCGGGGTTCTCTGCGACGTAGTCGAGTGCCCGGTCGGTGATATCTTTTGACACCGCGCCCGGGAATTCCATATAACCGTCGCGGCAGAATTGAATGACTTGCTGATCGGTCAGGGTCGGCTCACATTCTTTTTTGACCATTCTCATCGCCATTTCTCCAGGATGAATTCGAAGCCGAGTCCGTATGTCCGGTTTTCGTTGAGCGACAGGGACGTGTTCGGGAAACTGATGACGCGCCAGCCGTCCTTGATCGCATCGATCGTCGAGCTGTAGGGCCAGTCATCGTCGTCGGGTTCCATGAGCTCGTCGTCGATCATCATGGACATGCCGATCCACCGGCTGTCCAGCCCGGTTTCGACGGCTTGCGCGTACAGCAGGTCCTGGCGTTTACCGGACAGTACCTGGTCGAAGGCTTCGGACAATTGCTCGCGGGTCAGGGCACCTTTGTCGAATTGCTCGAGGCAATCGCGAATGATTTGATGATTTTGCATAGTGATGAATTTTAGCGAAGAATATTGCGAAGTCAAAAGGTAAACCGAGAAGTTGCGGCCGCCCCCCTGTTTTTTGTTTGCGAATTCCTTTGGCCGCACCAGCCCCACAAGACGGTGTCGCTGGGGTTGTGCAAAGCCGAGGACTCACATGGACTCTGTTTCGGCCTTGCCGTCTCACTCTGCGCGATACCTGACGTGCAGTTCCAGCTTTTCGATTTGCATGGCTTCCTATTCCGCGGTCCGCGCGGCCGCGTGCCGCGGCGATCTCCTGCAGGCACTGCCTCAGGCGGTGAATGAACGTCGTCAGCCGGTCGCGGTTGACCCAACCCTGGCTTGGCGGGAAGACCACGCCCCTGGCAAAGCCGATCTCGATCCCGTCGAACGACCAGCTTTCAGCGATTTCCTTGAGATTTCTCAAGACATAGTCGTGGACCTCGGGCAGCGCGAAATCCCAGCAGCCGTTGTGTTCGTGCGTCGACCAGGGACGCGGAACTGCCACTCAGGATGCTCTACTTTCATTGGAATAACCGCGAACGGGCCGAGGTCGTTGTCGAGGCTGTTTATCCGATGGGCATAGAACGATTCCTTGCCCTGCTTGTGAGTTGTCTGCAGGACGATGTCGACGATATCGATGCCGTCCGCTATCCACTGCCGGTAGAGGGGATCGTCGAACAGTGGCAGGAATTCGCTCTTGTAGGGCACCTGATTGCCCTCGGACCAGTTCCAGTAGATGCTGTCGATTTGAGATTCATCAGAGTCGGTGAAAGTAAACAGGCTTTCGACATACGCGTCGAAATCGTCATAGTGCCGGCTGCACATGTTGGTCGCGTAGGAGACGTTGAGATTGACGACGATGCGTCGCTGCCGTTCCACCGCGGCGATGTGTTCGTCGCCCAGCGTGATCTTGTGCATAGTTGTTTTTTGAGTTGCAGCATGACTGTGTTGGCCGCTGCGACTTCATTGAAGTCGAGAATGTAGAATTCGCCGGTGGTACCGCTCGGAATAGATTCCGTGGATGCCGCAGTCAAGTTTAATATCGATTTTGTCCGAAGCGGGAATCGCTATCAATGGTATTTAGTGGTTCTGCTCATACGCACACGCGGGCAATCATGCCGCCGTCCAGGACGATGGCATCACCAGTCAGCCATGCGGCATCGTCGGAGGCGAGGAACACCGCGAGGCGGCCGACGTCCCGCGGTGTGCCGAGCCGTGGCAGCGGTGTCGCATCGCGGGATGCCTGGATCGCTTCAGGCGTCATGACGTTCTGTATCGCTGTTTCTATGTAGCCTGGGCAGATGGCGTTGACGGTAATGTTTTCCGGTCCTAGATCCAGGGCCTGGTCATGCACCATGTTGACCACAGCTGCCTTCGCGGCGGCGTATGCCGGGCCGCCGCCGCCGCCGAAAGCGTTCACCGATGATATCTGAATAATCCGGCCGCAGGCTGACTTTTTCAGGTGTGGTGCGGCGAATTTCGTGGCTACGAATACAGACCGAAGGTTCACGCCGATTACTTGTTCCCATTGCTCCATCGTGGTCGATTCAGTGGTGCCGGGGGGGTTAATGCCGGCGTTGTTGACCAGGATATCGAGCTGCCCTTGCCAGGTGATGGTCTCGTTGACCAGGTGCTGGAGTTGATCAGCATCGCTCACGTCGGTATGGATGAATAGCCCGGCTGCGCCCAGCTTTTCGATCTCCTCGACAGTCGTGGTCGATACATCGGTCTCGTGGTAGATGCCGCGACGCGGGTCTTCCCGAATATCGGCGACTACGACCCGGGCGCCTTCACGAGCGAACTCGAGGGCGATGCCGCGGCCGATTCCCGACGAACTGCCGGTAACAATCGCAACGCGGTCCTTGAGCAACATGATTTTACCTATAGGGGCGGTCGATGGTCGATGGGGTAGGCCCGGGATACCAATACTTTGAGAGTATCGTTCAGGCAGGCGAAGTCAAGCGGTACAGCTGGTTGCGATTGTTCCCAGCATCTTCGTACTTCTGCTGGAATGCGGGTCATCCTTGACTGGGACAGCAATAATATCCAGACCGCCGGAAGTTTCTTCTCTTCTGTCTTCGCAGGGTGACAGAACTTTTCCGCCCCCTGGTTAGCGTTCGGTTGCGCAGCCTGAGGCTGCAATATGAAGTCCCGTGGGGGCATACAGCGCGCTCCTCCACAATTCTAAAAAATTACTTATCCGTCCCTGTTTCAGTGCGACTGGACGGTCTTTTTTCGATCACGGACGATGTCGGCCGTAACACAGAAAAAAGAGAGAGGGGATAGCTCGCAAAAAAAAACTTGCATTATTGGTCGTTGTTTACGATAACCATTTACAGATGTGCATGAAAAAAGCTCTTTTTTTATGCTATTTTGGAAATCCATAACCTCACATTTCAGCGAAAGGAAAAAATGAAACATCTCACCCAACTCTTGACGATCCTTGTCGGTATCGTACTGATCAGTTCGACAGGCAGCGCCCAACTCACCGTCGTCGGCGGTGATCTGAATGTCCCGGACAACCATGTCAAAATAGGCCCCGCCAGTGCTCCCAATCTAAAGATATACAATGACGGAGAAATGGCCTGGAATTCTCCTGGCCAGGCGGATTGGACGCTCCGGCCGAACGGTGCCAACATGTTCCGTATTGGCACCTCCGGTTCACCGTCCGGCGCCAATACCTTCGTCATCAACTCTGTCGGCCAAGTTGGTTTCGGCGGGACCCCGGGCACGCAGTTTGATGTCAAGGGCCCGATGAAGCTGTATGGCTCTTTAGGCGGTGCCGAGATGATGTTCGATCCGCAGACGGCAGCTGCCTGGACTATCCGCGGCGGTGAGGGCGGTCTCTTCCGCATCGGCAGTACGGACTCAGGTGCCAACCATCTCGTGCTCAACAACGACGGCAATGTCGGTATCGGCACGACCACCCCCGTTGCCAGACTCGATGTCGCCACCGGTGGCATCCACGCCTCCGGCACGATCGATTCTGATGCCCTGTTGCAAGTCGGCGATACGAAACTGTATGACGGCGAGCTTCAGTACCGCCTCGCTGGACAGCCGCAGTGGACCGTTCGTGCGAGTGGCGCCAACCTTTATCGGATCGGTAACGACGACGTCAGCGCCAATATGTTCGTCATCAACAGTGGCGGCCAGGTTGGTATCGGCACCGCCGCTCCGGAAGTCACGCTGCACTCCGCCGGCACTATCCGGTCTGATACCGGTCTGCAGCTGGCGGATGACTACGAAATCGACTGGGTTGGTACGGGTACGAAGATCGGCGGCCGGCCCCATGTAATGAATTTTAATGTTGGCAACGCGTTGCCCCTGCAGATTTACAACGATGGCCGGGTGATTGTCGGTGCCGGGGACGGCACCGCGGCGACTGCCGCGAATCCGATCCGTCTACAGGTGCATGGCCGTAGTATGGTCGGTGCACTCGGGGTCGGGATCGATGATGGGGAACCTATCAGCGCCCTGATTCATTCCGCCGGCACGATCCGGTCTGATGCCGGTCTGCAGCTAGCCAATGACCACGAGCTCGACTGGGTTGCTACAGGTTCAAGGATTGGGGCCCGGGCGGACAGAATGACAGTCGAGGTTGGTGGCAATCTGAATGCAATACTTGAAAAGGGCGGTCGATTGCTCGTCGGCTCGAACAACCATGCAGCGACCAACCCCAATGATATCCTATTACAGGTGCATGGCCGCGGTATGCTCGGTGCACTCGGCGTCGGGGTCGAAGACGGAGAACCTCTGGATGCCAAGCTTCACGTCGAAGGGCAGGTAAAAATTACCGGCGGCGAACCCGGCGAAGGTAAAGTCCTGACTTCCGATGGTGATGGCCTGGCTTCATGGCAGGCGGCCAGCGATGGCTCGCAGGGTCCGGCGGGTCCGGCGGGTGCGGCGGGTGCGGCGGGTGCGCAGGGTGCGCAGGGTAAGCAAGGTCCTCCCGGTCAGAGTGCCAGCAGCGACTGTGTCGAATGCGCCGTGCTCCAACAGGTCACATTCGACGCTGTCTGCAAGATTTTCGACGGCGCCATCACCAACACCGCGGAAGTAGGCGAATGCATCGGTGTCATCGGTCAGCTTGCCTTGATTGGCGTCGACATCTGCTCTCCCAACGAGACGGACTGCCTGTCGGTGATTCAGGGCAATGTGCAGGACTTGCTTGACTCGAAATAAAACGGATTTGGCGGTTGCGAAGTCCGCAGCAAGCGTTACTGATTGGAACAGCCCGCACGTGATTCACGTGCGGGCTGTTTTGTTTTTCGAGTTGTTGGATTGCGTGGGAGGTCATAATCACGTCATAGACGCGACTCCCTTCGAATGACACAAAGCAGACCGGGGCATCTGACACGTCATCTCGGTTCTTTACGAAAATTTCTGATCGTTATTTTTTGGTTTACCTTTTTTTTGCCTAAGAAACATGTATGATTGCCTCATCGTAAAAGTGCACGAAGCAGCTGTTTTTCAGGGAAGTCCCAAATGGGCATTGATAGAGAGAATAGAAAACAATATTTCACGCTGATCGAATTACTCGTGGTCATCGCGATCATAGCGATCCTCGCGTCATTGCTGTTGCCGGCCTTGGCGAATGCCAAGGAATATGCCATATCCACCAATTGCAAGGCCAACCTCAAGCAGTGCGGAATGCTCACAACCATGTATGCCGATGACATGGACAGTTGGGGGCCGTTTATCAACACCTATACTGATGACGGCAGGCTGTGGGCGCATTATCTCTGGGACAACGGCTATTGTGGAGATGCCTTAGCGATTGGCGCAAACATTCTCCGCTGCCCGGGAGCCCTCACCGGGGACAATGCACTCGAGCAGCCTGCCGGTGACCCGGATTACCGGATCTACGGTATACGGGAAATCAAACGCAACGACTACAACCGAAGGTGTTGGAGAATTCTTGGTGGCAGGATCACAAACAACTTCCCTTTGGAGCCCTGGGGGCCCGAAGGCCTGCCGCCTGTCTATGATTATGGCACCCCGTCTGAATTTGCCTACATCATGGATGCCAACGGTTACAATCATGGGACCGGCTCGGTGGTGGACCGACAGGAACACTCCGCCGGGGTTTCCGATCCTGCCGGCAGCGGGTCGTCACACTTCATTACTCGGCATCTGCGTCACGGCAACATGGTTTTCGCCGACGGCCATGTCCTGGGCGCTCAGCCAAATGAGCTTTCCCAGTTCGGATTCAAATGGTATATCGACGAGGTGACTTTTCTCCGGCAGCAGCCATAGGGGGCAATGCCTGCCTGATGTTTGGAAACCCGATGTTGGCGGCAGGGCTGAATCACTCTTCAAGCCGCTTCCCCCAGATGATTGATCCCTGGCTGCGCAATCCCGGTGGTTCATTGGTCAAAAGTTCTTCGTAAAGCGGGTCCGCGACGACCCATGACCGAAACGGCTCGTCTGTGTTGTTCGCACGGGCGTCGTCATGGATGCAGACAAAGAGAACCCCGAAGCCGACTAACAGGAGTCGATTTACAACGGTCATGCGATCACCCTTGGGTTCGTACGTTGCTTCAACGGGAAGGCGCAGGCTCACCGGACTATAGGTACCCGGCAATCGGCTGTCAAGACAGGTGTTTTGCCCTTGTGGTACGGCGGGCTTGGCTTGACCCGTGAGGTGCCACTGCGATGCCTTCGGCGATTGGCTGTGGCTTTTGTGGGGAACGTACGGACGGGTATCGGCAGTAAACTTCCAGCTGGAGTGTAAGGGACGCGTCCACGGGTTGGATAACGCCGTGCCGGTGGGGGGCGGCGCAATCCAGCGCCACCGGTCATTTGCCGCTTCTTCTTATTTCTCGCTGGGAACGACGATGCCGCGCATAATGATATTCTGGCAGAAGGCGAAGATCAGGAAGGTCGGGATGGCGGCGATGAGCAGCGCGGCGTACATGACGCCGTCGCCGCTGCGTGTGGTGAGTTGGTACAGCCAGACCATCAGAGTCCACATGCTTTCGTCCTGGCAGATCAGCAGGGCGAACATGAAATTGCTGTAGGCGGAGGTGAAGGCCTGCAGACCGATTACGGCCAGGACAGGTTTTGACAGGTTCATGGTGATGATCCAGAACATCGTCCACTCGCCGGCGCCGTCGAGCGAGGCGCTTTCGTACAACTCCTGCGGCAGTGAATCGAAAAAGCCTTTGAGCAGGAAGATCGCGTAGCCGTGTGCGATGCCGGGAAGGATGAGGGCGGCGAAGGTGTTCAGCAGGTTGAATTCACGCAGCATGATGAACGCCGGAATCTGCGTGACCATCGGCGGGAACGCCATGGTCAGCATCAGGAACAGCAGGATTTTGTAAGTCGACGGCAACTTGTAGCGGCTCAGGGCGTAGGCGGCCATCGGGTTGACCAGCAGTGCCAAGATCACGGTCAGCGAACAGTATATGACCGTGTTGATGATGCCGCGGCCGTGCAGCAGCATGTACTCGACCGTCGTGATATAATTGCGCACGATGAATTCCTTGCGCAGTGTTCCCGTCCGCTTCTTGAACTCCATATAGTGCAGTTGCTTTTGCGGCGTCAAAATATCGATGAAGCTGGTGTAAGCCTTGTCGCCATCGAGGCCGAGCAGGGTGTTGACTTTCTCGATCGACCCGTGCTTCGCCTCGAGAAAATCGCGGAACATGAAGTCGACACTGTGCACACGCAGCAGTTCGACGGGAATCTTGTGGAGCTTTTCGGCTGTCTTGTCGCCCGCAGCTTCCTGTGCGACGGGTTCTTTCCAACCGGACAGAAAGGCCATCCAGTCGGCTAGCGGCAGACCGTCGAACGGCACCTCAGCTATCAGCGGGACATCGGCGTACGAGGCGTGATCGGTGCCGTAGTTGCGGTTCAGCGTCTCGATGCCACCGTACTTCGCTGCGAGGAATTCCCGGTACAGCGGGGCGGCTGATTGGTCGGTCCGAATCCACAGGGGATTGAGCGTCATGCGCACGAACTCTTCCCAGTCCTCCGCCTGTTTCGGTTCACTGGGCACCGTCCGGGTCAGACGAATGTCACTGTACTTCTCGAAATCCGTGTCGTGTTTCTCGTTATACTCCTTGATTTCCTTGGTGTAGTGCGACTTGAGATACATTTTCTTGTAGAAGCCGTCGACCGAGAACCAGGTCTTGTCACTGATCGGCTGATCCTCCTTGAATGCCCAGTAGTGCTGAATGATGGGTTGTTCGTTGGGCATGACTGTACGATTCTGGAATTGCGCTGGTGATACAGCGAATGAATTCCAATCGTGAATCTCTGTGCCCAGCCTGTCGTTGGCTTCGGCGATGTTTTTACTGATTGTATTCCGGACGTGTTTCTTGTAGGCCCGCAGGGTCGCGCACATGGTTTGCGACCGCGGTGCGCTGATGTACCCGCAGGTATAGGCGTAGCCGGGAAGCCGGGCATCGGCCAAGAAGGCACGCCATTCGTCGACCATCGCCTCGTTGACCTGCTTTGGAGGATTCACCTCTTCGAAGGAGATGGCCTCGCTGTCGTAGGCGATATGAAGCTGTTCGAGGATCTCGTTGAAGACACCTTCGGTGTGTTTGCGGTACAGTGCCGTCTCGTCCTTGAGAAACGTTGGGATGATCGCCATCTCGTTCTTGTCGATGGCACTCTTGGTGCTACCTGCAAACATCAGCAGGAACGGGTAGACCATTGTCACCCCGCCGGCGACCAGCAGCACCAGTATCGTTGTGTGCAGGAATCGCGTCTTCCAATTGCGCCGGCCGATTTTGGAGATCATTGGCATAATTTACTTCTTGTCGCCGGTGGTTTTGAATTCCAGACGAGAGAGGATGCGAAGATTGTAGACGGTGAAGCCGATAAGCATGAACCCGAGGAGCCACGCCATGGCGGTTGCCGGGCCGAAGCGCATGTGGGTAAATGCCTTGAAGAAGATATGCAGGTCCGCTACTTCGGTGTTCGCGCCGCCGGCCGTCATCACCAGGATGTTGCCGCTGGCACCATACCACGCGCCGATAAAGGCGCCGATGAAGTTGATGATGACCAGCGGCCGCAGAATGGGAAAGACAATGAACAGAATCTTGTCGATGAAGGTGGCGCCGTCGATGTCACCGGCTTCATAGAAATCATCAGAGATGCCCTTGAGCGCTGCCAGGTAGATCAGGCAGCCGGGACCCATGCCGGCCCAGACCATCGGGATGACGCAGGCGATCATTGCGGTGTCGCGGTCCTTGAGCCAGCGGTTCGGTTCCTCGAGGGTGGCGCCCAGTTTGCAGAACCAGGCGACCGGCTCTTTGAGGATCATCTGGATGTAATCGACGAACGTCGCGTCTGCGACCGCGAAGATCGGGCCGGCCAATGACGAACATGAATAGAGCAGCAGGAACCCGGCGATGACGTAAACCGTCGCCAATCCGTAGCGCTCGTGATACATCAGCCGTCGCGCGAAGGCCAGTGCCACGCCCAGCAGAATAAAGGCTAGCAGGATGTAACCCCAAGCGGGCACCGACATCAGGATGCGGTTGAGCACACCTTTCTCGCTAGGCTCGTAAAACAGCTTCCACAGCAGGATGACAACCAGGCTGGTAATCACCGCGGGCAGATAATAGATCGTCCGGAAGATGAGGCTGAGGTACGGCGATTCCTGCAGCAGGATAGCCAGAATGATCGGCGGCAGAAAGGTGAGGGCGATGATCAGGAAGCCGTAGCGCGCTGCGTTCCACACGGACTTCCACCAGTCCACCGACCACAACACCGTTGCGAAGTTGTCGAGCCCGACCCATTCGGAGCCGCCTGTCACCTTGTAATCCTGGAAGGCCATGACCGAGCCGCGGGCCAGGGGCCAGTACTGCCAGAGGAAAATCGTCAAGACCGCGGGTATGAGCATCACGTAGGCCATTCGATAGCGGCGGAAGCCCCAGCGCTCCTGTTCGACCCCGGGGGTCTCAGGCGCTGTGAAAATGCGTTTGATCCACCAGAAGACGATCACGAAGGCAATGATAATCACCGCCAGAACCAGGCCGGAGATCGTCCGGCGCTTCTGCATCTCTTGTGGCGGGATTTTTCCGAGCATGTCGCGGTTGGCGCGGGCGACGGCTTTCTCCAGCAGTTCCTTTAGTTTCTGGCGCCGGGCTTCCGGGTCTTTCGGCAACTTGCCCTTCAAACCGAGGTCTTCTGCTTCCTGGATCGGATGCGTCATCAGGTCGTAGGCGATATTGCTGTTACGGCCGTAAGGCTCCGGCATACCTGTCTCGATGGCGATCTCGAACGCTTCTAGCCAGGCAGGATTGGACAGGCGTAGAATAGCGTCGTACCCGAACATCTCGAGATATTTCGGATTGATATAGCGCCCGAGCCCGCCTTCGACCATAATCTTGACCATGATTGCCATGGCGTCTTCGCTGTCGTACCAGAACATGTACTCCCACGCGGCGTCGCGGATCACCTTGTCTTCGATCCCGGCGTACAGGCCCATCATCCGGCTGTTCAGCTCAGCTCCGCGCATGCGTTGTTTGACGATTTTTCCGTCGACTTCGACATCGCGTTCCGGGCCGAAGGGCACCGGCACCAGACCGATTTTGTCTGGGTTGATTGTGGTCAGCAGTTTCTCGTCGATGTATGAGAATCGCATGCCGATCTGATCGCGGTCCCACTTGACGCCGGCGTCGCCTTCCTTGTAGGCATAGCCGTAGCGTTTCTTACCCAGCTCGTCGGTCCAGTGCTCAGTCGTCAGTTGCGTGTAGAAGTCAAGTGCTTTCACCGCTGCTTCGCTGTCGAAGACACAGGACCATTCGTCGGTCTCGCGGTCGTAGGTCATGCAGTCGCCGCCGGCTGACCACAGGAAAGTGACCCAGTACCAGGATTCATGAAT
>CAUZJQ010000107.1:0-12656 GCA_963580095.1 Lentisphaeria bacterium
CCGCAGCTTCGGTGCCGGTCTGTGATGCCTGCCATCGGCAAAAATCGCTGATCTGCATTGCCGGCTCGAACTGCGTACGCACGCCTTGGCACTCCGCGGAGTAAAATGCCGCGAGTTCCTCTACCAGCACGCCCGATGACCAGCCGTCACAGATCAGATGATGTACCGACAACAGAAGGCGGAACTCCTGGTCCGCAACCTGGAAGAGATGGATCCGGAGCAATGGGCCTTCGACAATGTCGAACGGCATATCGACAACCGACTGTATCGACTCCGCCAGTTGCCTCTGGCGTTCATCGACAGGCACGGACGTGAGGTTGGTGAATGGCACGTCGATCTCCAACACCCGTTGAATTTCCTGATACGAGCCGTCGTCGGCAAAGGTCGAACGTAACGCCTCGTGGCGCGCCACTATCTGCTGGACTGCAGAAGTCACGGCCTCGACATTGAGCGTACCCGTGAGCTTGAGAACCAGATTCTCGTTGAACGCCCGGGAACTGTTGTCACTGATCTGGGTTGCCAGCCACAATTCTATTTGTGCAGAAGTCAGTGTCTGGCGTTTGGCTTTCCCCGGAGTACCACCGGCAAGAAAATTCCCGGACTGCATGTCGTCGATGCTGTCCTTGAATGCATCGATGCAAAACTCGATATCCTCGTCGGCGTGCGCTGGCGTCACGAAAATCGCGCAGTGCTCCCAGATGTGTACCAACTTCTGCCGGAGATGGTAGAAGTAGAGTGCCGAGTACTGGTCTTCTTCGAGGAAATTCAGGTACGACATCGAACCGCAATGCTCGAGCTGCAACGGCGCGCCGCGCAACTTGACATAATCGTTGACTTCCTGTGCGAAATAATCGCCGCGCTCCATGCAGGCCTGTTGCAGCTCCGGCCCGTGCTCGTTCAGGTGCCTTACGACCGCCCTGGCCGCAGCTATCGCCAACGGGTGGCGCACGAAGGTGCCGGCGAAATAAGTCACACCTACTTCCGGTGCCGACTCGTCACCGTACTGCCAGCTGCCGCCATCCAGTGCATCGAGATACTTCGACTTGCCCGCCAACAGACCGATCGGCATGCCGCCGCCGATGATCTTGCCGTATGTGCCCATGTCTGAATCGATGCCGTAGAATTCCTGCGCGCCGCGCGGATGCAGACGAAACCCGGTGATCACCTCATCGAAGACCAGTGCGACGTCGGCCGCCGTCGTCCACTGGCGCAACGCCTTCAGAAAGTCGTGCGGTTGCAGGTCGGGATGTCGAGCCTGGACAGGCTCGACTATCACCGCAGCGATGTCGGTGGCATGCTGTTTCATGATCTCGATTGAATTCATGTCGCCGTAGTCGAGGACAATGATGTTTTCTACGGAGGCCTGCGGAATCCCCGGTACAACAGGCAGTGTGCGGATGTTGCCGGCACGGTTCATCGGCCGCACCAGCACTTCGTCCATAATGCCGTGGCAATCATTGTCGAACATCACGACCTTGTCGCGGCCGCTTACCGTTCGCGCCAGGCGCATGGCAGCCATCACCGCCTCCGAACCGCTATTGCAGAATGCCGCTCGCTCCATCTTCAACAGTTCACAGATGTCCGCCGCCACCTGTCCCACGTACGAGGACTGCGGGCCGATCCCGACGCCGCGGGCCAGCTGCTCGGTGAGCGCCTGCGTGATCCACTCGGGCAAATGCCCGAAGTATACCGAGCCGAAGTCCATGTTCATGTCGACATACTCGTTACCGTCGATGTCCCACAGGCGCGAGCCCTTCGAGCGATCGATGACGATGGGGTAGACCATCTCCTTCCATACCGACTTGAAGCCGGCGACGGCGCGCGGGTCGGCGAGCTGTCCCCGGTGCCTGGCGGTCAATTCCTTCGACTTCGACGTTTTTGCGGTGTACGAATCGACCAACGAACTCAACGCCGGCTCCTGGACGTCGTCCAGTCCGGTCGTCGACTTGTCGACCGGCTTCCACGGCCCAAATCGTTTTGTTTTTTTGGAAGCAGGTTCGTCCGGCTGCTTGTCAGGCTTGCCAGCAGCAACCGGGGCAGCAGTTTTTTGTTCGGGCGCCTCAGGTTCCGGCGCAAAAGCGTCGGGCGGCAGCGCTGCATCGATGAACTCCGAGAGTGACTCCGGCGTTGGGGTATTTTTGAGGGCATCGAGGTTGTCGTTTTGATCACTCATTTGCGGCTGCACGGGCGCCGGCGTCGGCGCTGTTGTGCCAGCACTTCGCGCTGGCATCGGGCGCGTTCTCGAGCGTCCCGTAATTGCGGCTGATCCCGTCGCGCGTCGTCCAGGAATTTGGCCATTGCCAGGACTGTCGGGTACTGAAACGTTTTGGCAAGAGGAAAGTCGGTGGCGAAGAACCCCTCAGGCGTAAAAGCACGACGTTGATTCCCCCACGGTTTGAGGCAAGCAGGCCGGAATCATCGAGCAACTCTTGAAAGACCTGGTTATACCGCGCAAACGCGACGGTGCCAGAGATATCCAGCTCGGTTAACCAGAAGTCGAGGATTTTGCCAACCGGTTCGGCAGTAAATGTCGCAGTGATCGCAATCGCACTCATGTCATCCCGGATCCCTTCGGGGGCTACACGAACAGGTCCCGGCACCTGCACCCCGTCGGCTACGGCAGCAGACGAGGCAGATGCGGCCTTGACCCACCGATCAAAAGAACGTAACTACCATTAGATCAAGCAGTTACTAAATCTACCGCGCCCTGATGCGATTGCAACCGGAACGTGGCAGCCGAAAATTCCCGTCTCCTGCAGAAAGTATGGAAAGGCGACAAGCCTATGAGAAGCAGTTTTCGTACCAGTCCGGCACTTGCGTATAGGCGGTTTGCGGTGTCAGGTGTCAGGGAATATGTGCTTCGACAAACGGCAGGTGCCGATCAATCCGCCTGAAACCAGCAAACCTGAAAGCTGAGACTTTTCCATAGATGAAGCGAATCGGCATCCTTACCGCAGGAGGCGACACCCCCGCCCTCAACGCGACGCTCTATGGCGCAATCACGCGCGCCAATGAGATGCGTATCGAGGTGTACGGGCTGATGCGTGGTTTCGGCAGTCTCATGAACGAGGCCGTGCCGCACGTGCACCTCAATCCTCTGTTCCAGGTGATTCCGGAACTGGAACCGACGCGTGGGGGTACGGTTATCGGCTCGTCACGCACATACGTGGATCCGAAGCGTAAAGACCAGATCGACGCCATCGGCAACCGCCTGCAGCAACTCGAACTGGACGGACTCATCTGCATTGGCGGCGACGGCACGATGAATGGATTGCAGCCGCTGGCCCAGTTCGTTCCCACCGTGCTCGCACCAAAGACCATCGACAACGATCTCGGCCTCAACTACGCCGAAGAAGTCGAAAACTGGGACCGTGAAGTCACCCAGGACGGCGAGTCCCGTTACATCCAGCGTCCCGACAGCGGTGCTTTCGATATGGAGCAAATGATCAACTACTGCACGCCCGGCTATGCCACCGCGGTGTTCGAGGCGGCCCATGGCATACAACGGGTGCGCACCACGGCCGAGAGTCATCGGCGCATTGCCATCATCGAAGTGATGGGACGACATTCAGGATACATTGCCCTGGGGGCAGCCTACGGTCAGCCGGACATCGTGCTGGTGCCAGAGGCCGGCGTCGAGCTCGATCGGTTGGCAGCGCGGGTGATGAAAATCTACGACATCCAGAAAAATGTCGTGATTGTCTGCGGCGAAGGCATTGTCAACGAAAACGGCAACGACCTGGGCAGCGAACATGCCTCAACCGACCCCGCCGGCAACGCCGTCCTGACCGGTGCGGCAGAGGCCTTGAAACACCTGCTGCTGGAGCGGATCGGCGAAGAATACTTCAACCAGGTGCGGCGCGGTGCGCGACCGGGGTCAGCCGTCTTCACCCGGAAAGTCGGCCACACCCAGCGCGGCGGGCGTCCGGTGCGCTTTGACCGGCACCACGCGGCCGGACTTGGCGGCCAGGCGGTCGGCATGTTGGCCGATGGCCAGAGCGGAGCGGTATCACTGCTGCAATGGAACCGGCTCCAGGGATTTTATCTGGACAGCTGTCCGGGCAGCGCCTTTGTCGACCGATGGGGGCACATTCACCCCCGCAGGATGCACCGGTCATTCTACGATAGCGAACTGATGAAACCCTCAGAGACCGGCATCGAGTATCTGTTGCCGATTTTTACCAGCGCGGTTGGCGCCGACGACGTTGAGCATATTCGACAGACGGTTTTCGATTCCGGCAACCTGACGCGGCCGTATCATTCAGTGAACACAGATATTGAAAGACGAATTCGATATCTGAATGAATCCGGGTAAAAGTTCTCTTACAAAAAAAAGGGGCCAGGGGAAAAAAGCGTTTTCTTACAGCGACCGTGCGGTCACCCCATATGCTTCGAAGCCTTAGAAAATCGTGTTGCGGAACGTTTTGCGCAGTATTTCGACGCAACGGGAAGTGGCAGAACCAGCGATCCGCACGACTTTATAGTTAGTCACTCACACAACCATACCTTTGGATGCTCCAATGCCCCCGACGATCAGTTACCTCACCGACATCTATTTTGGCCCGGGCGTCATTTACGAACTTCGCAACCTATGCGAGGCCCACAATGTCGCGCGGCCGTTGCTCGTTACCGACCAGGGACTCGTCGACCTCGGCATGCATGGGCGTGTGCCGTGCGAGCCGGCTGCGATGTTCGCAGACATCCCGACTAATCCCACCGAAGAAAGCGTGTTGGCCGGCCTCGCCGCTTACCGTGAAAACGACTGCGACGGAATCATAGCGCTGGGTGGCGGCTCTCCGATCGATTGCGCCAAAGGCATCGCCCTGCTCGCCAACCACCCTGAGCCACTCGAACAATATGCGCTTATCCGTGGCGGACTGGAGCTGATCACAGATGCGATGCCGCCGCTGTTTGCGGTACCGACGACTGCCGGCACCGGCAGCGAAGTCGGACGCGCGGCATTGATCACGGTGGCATCCGGCGCCAAGCTTGGGTTGATCAGCAAACATTTGATTCCGACCGCGGCGGTCTGCGATCCGGAACTCACGCTCGGCATGCCGGCGCTCCTGACCGCCGCCACAGGTATCGACGCCATCTCGCACTGTGTCGAAACGTTCTGCAGTCCCAAGTTTAATCCGGTGGCCGACGCCATTGCACTAGACGGTCTCGGTCGCGCCTGGAAAAATCTGTCGGCGGCAGTAAAGACACCAAACGACATCGTGTATCGCAGTGAGATGATGATGGCCTCAACTCAGGGTGCCCTCGCCTTCCAGAAGGGCCTCGGCCTGATCCATAGCCTCAGCCATCCGCTCGGCGCCTTGAAAGAACCACGACTGCACCATGGCGTGCTAAACTCTATTTTCCTGCCGCACGTGATCCGTTTCAACGCTTCGGCCTGCCCCGGGAAGATGGACGCCATGGGCCAAGTCATGGGAACCGGCGCCGGCGCCGGTGCTGTCGCCAATGCGTTTGCCGAATTGAACACCACGCTTGGCCTGCCTGCCAGGCTCAGCGAGTTGGGCCTCACCACGGCACATTTCGAAGGCATCGCCGAGGCAGCTTTGGCCGATCACTCGACCCCGTGCAATCCGCGGACATTGGAACTGGATGATTGCCAGGCCGTCCTTGAAGCGGCGCTGTAGGCGATTGATTCACACAACACTTGATGTTTATGTGGTTTCAGCGGTGCTGAAAAAAAAGCACTACGGAAAATTGAAAAATAGATATCCATTTCCGATTCCAAATTCTTCTGTTTTTCTTGCCGATTAACTATTGAGACGGCATTGTATCGGTTCGATCTGCGCAGCTAACCCCGAACCTCGTATACACACCATGCTTACTGCCACTGAATCCACTGCAGAATTATCGAAGGATGAGCTTTTGTCGCTTTTCCGAACGATGCTGGTGATCCGAAAATGCGAGTTGGAACTGGCACGCTCGTTTCAAAAAGGCCTCATCCACGGTGCCTGCCACACTTATGTCGGCGAGGAAGCCATCGCTGCCGGCGTCTGCGCCCACCTCAGCAATGACGACGTGGTCTTCAGCACCCATCGCGGCCACGGCCATGCGTTGGCCAAAGGCGTCCCTGCGCGTGAAGTCATCGCCGAGTTGTTCGGCCGCGCCGATGGCGTCTCCGGCGGTCGCGGCGGCAGCATGCACCTGTTCGCACCTGATGTTGGCCTTATGGGAACCAGCGGCATTGTCGGCCCATGCATCTTGCAGGCCCTGGGCGCGGCGTACAGTTTCAAAGTGTTAGCGTCCGACAATGTTGCTGTCGCTTTTTTCGGCGACGGCGGTTCGAACAACGGTGCCTTCCACGAAGGCTTGAACCTGGCAAGCATCTTCAAATTGCCCGTCGTCTTTGTCTGCGAAAATAACCAGTTCGCAACTGAGGTCGCGATCACCGACTCCGGCGGCAACCCGAACATCGCCGCACGCGCGGCAGCCTACGGTCTGCCTGGTGTCGTTGTCGACGGCAATGATGTATTCGCAGTCCACGCTGCCACGAAAGAAGCTGTACAACTGGCCCGCTCCGGCGGCGGTGCCACCCTGCTCGAGTGCAAGACCTATCGGACACGGGCGCACGCCGAGGGCATGGTCGACTTCACCTATCGCACGCGTGAAGATGTAGCTGCCTGGAAGCAACGCTGCCCGATCAAAGCCCTTCGCGACTATCTCATCGACGACGGTTGCGCTGCGCCTGACGAACTCGACGCTATCGACGAAGAAATTGCCGAGGCCACGATCGCGGCACGCGAATTTGCCGAGGCCAGCGAATACCCCGACCCCAGCACCGCCTCGCTGCATGTTTATGCCGATGACGACCGCACCGTAATTGAACCGGGGCCGAATACGACCGATCGCGAACTTTCCTACATGCAGGCGACGCTCGAAGCCCTGACCTTCGAGATGGCAATCAACCCGACCATCTTCGTAATGGGCGAAGGCATCGGTGAACGCGGCGGAAACTTCGCCACGACCACCGGACTCTACGACAAGTACGGGCCTGTTCGTCTCTGCGACACGCCGATCTGCGAACGCGGCTTCGTCGGACTCACGACCGGTGCCGCGATGACCGGCACGAGACCGGTCATCGATTTTATGTTCGGCGACTTCATCCTCGATGCCGTCGGCGAGATCATCAATCAGATCGCCAAAATGCAGTACATGACCAGCGGCGCACTGCCAGTGCCGATTCTGTTGCGCGGCTGTTTCGGCATCGGTCACTCAGCGGCCACTCACCATTCGGGTGCGTACTATCCGATGTATGCCAACTTTCCGGGCCTGCGCGTCGTCGTGCCGTCGAATGCATACGATGCCAAGGGGTTGTTTACGCACGCTCTGCGCTGCAATGACCCGGTGATCTTCCTCGAGCACAAGGAACTGCTTTCGTCGAAATCTCCGGTGCCCGAAGAAGACTACGAGATCCCTTTCGGCAAGGCAGCGATCGTGCGTGAAGGCACGGATGTGACGGTTGTCGCGATTGCCCGCATGGTTCAGCTCTCCGGCGAAGCCGCTGCAAGCCTGGAAGCTGAAGGTGTCAGTGTGGAATTGATCGATCCACGCACGATCTCCCCGCTTGATACAGCAACCATTCTGGCATCGGTGGCGAAGACCGGCCGTCTGCTCATCGTTGACGAGACCTTTGCACCCTGCGGTGTTGGCGGAGAGATTGCAGCACAGGTGATTGATCAAGGCTTCAACGATCTTGACGCGCCAATCAAACGGCTCAACGGCGCCCATTCGCCAACGCCCTACAGTCCAACTCTGGAAGCTGCCGTCGTGCCGAACACTGACGAGATCGCCGCAGCAATCCGGGATCTCATAGCAGAATAGCCGCTCCGAACGCTTCCCTGAACCTTCAAACCCGAAACCTTCCTCATTATGGCAGTTGAAATTACAGTGCCCCGCCTCGGCTGGACGATGGAAGAAGGTATTTTCACCCAGTGGCTGAAGAGCGATGGCGACCACGTCGAGGAAGGCGAATCCCTTTACGAGCTCGAGAGCGACAAGGCCACCCAGGAAGTCGAAGGTTTCGACACCGGCATCCTGCGCATCGCTCCCGATGCCCCGGAACCCGGAGGCACCGTTAAGGTTGGCCAGGTTCTCGGCTGTGTCACGAAAGACGGCGAACCGCCGACCTGGGAGACGGACGCTTCTGAAGCTCCGACGCCCCCGGCGACAACTGCCGCCCCGGCTGTGACCTCTGCAACCCCCTCGACCACCCCAGCAGTCCGGCGGTTAGCGCACGAACTCGGTGTCGAGTTGACCGCCGTCGCGGCCACGGGCAAGGGCGGACGCATCAGCATCGACGACGTTCGTGCTGCCGCAACCGCACCAGAGCCCACTCCGC
This sequence comes from Lentisphaeria bacterium, assembly GCA_963580095.1. Lineage (GTDB taxonomy): Bacteria > Verrucomicrobiota > Lentisphaeria > JABSQK01 > CAJWLW01 > CAJWLW01. The sequence goes on from CAUZJQ010000107.1 coordinate 8,354, forward strand.
AAATAGCGCCGACCGCAAATAAGGGCGAGACTGTTTTGATCAGCCCGCGCGCTGCCCGAGTCGCCAGCGAGTTGGCTATCGATCCGACGATTTTAACTGGCACCGGCAAGGGCGGGCGCATCCGCGAATGCGACGTTCGCAATGCTGCGGACTTCGCGCCGGCGTCGTCATCGTCGAGTGCGTCACGCATCCCGATCTCCGCTACCCGCCGCACCATTGCCAGGCGCATGGTTGCCGGCGTTACCGAAGCGGCGCCCGTGACGTTGAGTGCAAAGCTCGACGCAACCAATCTGGTAACGGCACGCGAAACAATGAAGAGCGAGGGCAAACAGGCGCCGAGCCCGACTGCCATGTTCATTCATCTGGCATGCCTGGCAATCGAACGGCATCCGATCCTTAACGCCGAGTGGCAGAACGATGCCATTGTGATCCACGGCGACGTACACATGTCCGTCGCCGTCGACACCGACAACGGCCTGCTGGTACCCGTGATCCGCCAGGCGAATACCAAGTCCATTGCGCAGATCGATCAGGAACTGCGGTCGCTGGCAGCAACCGCACGCGAGGGCAAGTTGAAGCTCGACAACATGCAAGGTGGGACTTTTACGGTGAGCAACCTCGGCCTGTATCCTGTCGATGCGTTCTCACCGATCCTCAATCTGCCGCAGTGCGCCATTCTCGGCATCGGCCGGATCAATCGCGAACCGGCAGTAGTCAACGATACCATTGTGCCGCGTCACATGGTGACGGTGAGTTTGACCATCGACCATCGGGTCATTGACGGCGCCGACGGCGGCAGGTTCCTCGAGTCCCTGTGCCAGTGCCTGGAGCAGCCGTCGGCGTTCTCGCAATAGGACGGCGTTCCTTCCTGAATGCCAAAGGCACCGCGACCACTGTTTAATTGGTCGGAATCTCGCGAAATGTGTTCACGATGTCGTCGGCGCCTTGCCGGATCAAATCGAGCACCGACCCTTCGAGGATGAGTTGAGCGCCGGAAGCGACCTGCTCCGCCATCGACTTGGTATTCAGACCAGCACCTACCGGAATGCCTGCAGCAATTGCCGCCGACTCGATCCGGTCAATCGCGTCGATCAACTCGGGATTGGCCATGTCGCGGAATCGCGAGGTCGTCCCGGACATGTCGTTGGGTCCGTAGATCAGGCCGTCGAGACCGGGGACACTGATCATTTCTTCAATTTCGTCGGCGGAGTGAATGCTCTCGACCTGCACGACGCAGAAGATCAGGTCGTTGGCGAGCCGGGAGTACTCGTCAAGATCTCGGCCGTAGTTCGTCGCGTAAGTATTGCCGAAGCCGCGGCAGCCATCCGGCGGATAGCGACAGGCAGCGACGGCTTTCTGAACGCCTTCCACCGTATTGGTCTGTGGTGTAACGATGCCCTCGAAACCCATGTCCAGCATTTGCTTGATCATCACCATATCATTCCAAGGCACGCGGACAAAGGGTACGGTATCTGTCCCCCTGAACGCCATCGCAATCTGGTGCAAGCCGCCCCGATCAAACACTGCGTGCTCGTTATCGATCAACACCCAGTCGAATCCACAGCCGGCGATTAGGCCAGCAGCCACGGCTGATTCCAGATCGATCCAGATGCCGACAATCGGTTCGCCGTTTCGCAGTTTTTCTTTGAGACGCAAGGCGCGCTGATTATACATGTGGTACCTTCTTTGTGTGTTTTGAGATCCCTGAAGGTAGTTCGGGTCGCCGCTCTGTCCAGCGGCGACAATTCTGAAGCGTGACAACATGAGACTGGACACACATGCTTGCACGAAACTTTGCTGCCGTACTTTCATTGCTGATCGCGAGCAGCAATATAATTCTGGCAACCCCGGTGATCGTGCACCCCACCGCCGATGTGCGTGGCGAAGTTATTGCAGTGGAGGAAAAGGTCGGCCGAACGATCGTCGACGTACGCAGTGCGATTGGCATTGGCCGCATGAAACTCTCGGCAGCCAATGACCAGTGGCCAACGACTCTCGTCCTGCGACTGCACCTGCGCGGTCTCGAATCACTGCACATCGGCAATGGCACGGCGACGATCGACATTTCAATCCTCAGCTACGAACCGCACAGACAATTATGCGAAGTTGTCCACACCCCCGGAGAACGCAGACAGTCGGTTGACAAGGAGTCACCGTTCTGGATGCCGGTTCAGATCAAGAATACAAAAACTGCGGGCCAGCCCAAAATCCCGCTCATAGCGGGATACTTTGAAGTGACGCTTCCCACGGTCCTGTTAAACGACAAGCCGAAAACCCTTTCCATTCGATGGATTGATTTTTACCGATGAAAGAAACCATCCAGCAGACCCCCACGTCCCTTCTCCGATTTGGTCATGCCTCGGTCGACATCACGCCGCCGGTCGGCATCTATCATCGCATGTGGGGCGCCGCAAGCCACGACCGCGCTACCGGCGTGCACCGCCCGCTGCTCGGGGACGTGATGGTCTTTGAAGCATGTGACGGTGCCGCCCGCATGATTCGTCTCCAGTTGGATATGGTGATGCTTCTGGCATCCGATCACAGGGCGTTGCAGACGGCAGTTGCGGCGTGCGCAGATACTGCCATCGAAGACATCGAAATCACCTATTCACATACGCACGCGGGTGGTGTATTTCTGCCCGATCGCCACGAACTTCCCGGCGGCGACCTGATCCCTGGATATCTTGATGAGGTCGCAGTGAAACTCACCGCCGCCGCCGCCGAAGCTATCGCCGCTGTGCAATCGAGCACGATCAGCTATGCAACTGCACGATGTGCAATGGGAGCCAATCGTGATTGCTGGGATGCAGAACGCGGGATTCAGGTCACCGGGTTCAATCCCGACGAAGAATCGCAGCTTGAGGTAACCGTCGGTCGTGTCACCGATAGCACGGGCCAGCAAACCCACACATTCGTATTCTATGGTTGTCACCCGATCACTTTGGCATGGGATAACACGTTGATTAGCCCCGATTATGTCGGTGCCACCCGGGAGACCGTTACCCAGGTGACCGCGACACCGACAATTTTCCTTCTCGGCCCCTGCGGCGAGACCGGTCCGCGCCACGGATACGTCGGCGACACGGAAATTGCGGACCGCAATGGGCGGCAGCTCGCATACGCCGCGCTTAGCGCACTCGAATCGCTCGGCCCGCCGCAACAGGATTTCAACTATCTTGGGCCGGTCATCTCCGGCGCCACCTTGGGTTCATGGGGCTACAAGCCCATGGACGATAGCCATTCGCGCCAAGCCGGAAGGTTCACCGTCGTTCGCGACAGCGTCGAGCTGGAAAATAACGTTCTCCCTGACACCGCCGGCATTCAGGCAAAACTCGACGATTGGAACCGGAAGACGGAGGCCGCAAATGCTGCCGACCGCAAGCAGGAAGTCCGCGACTGCAGGGCTCACGCCGAGCGCTGCCGGCGTTGGTTGGCTCGTATCGCCGATGCGCCAACGAATACGCACCACAAGTGGCACTACACTGTCTTTCTTTGTGGCGATGCAATTTGGGTGACTGTACCGGGTGAACCGTACACCCTAATTCAGACATCCCTACAGTCGCAGTTTTCGGAGAACGTCGTTCTCGTCTCGCCGTTGTGCCTGGGCTCTTTAGCCGCATACGCCCTGCCTCGCGAGAAATACGGTCTCGGGCTGTACCCGGAAGAGGTGACAATGCTGGCACCCGGCGCGTTGGAAGATCTTATCGGCGCTGTAGCCGCAACTATTAAAGAATCAATCGGACGCCGAGATTCCGCGACGGACTCAGGAAAAGTAACGGATAAATAGATGAAGGGAGTCTGCCTGTTTGCGTTTCCATTGCTTTTTCTGAATCCGTTGCTATACATCTATAGTAACTGATGCAACAATCCTACCAAAATCTCAGCGTCCTGATTGCCGGTTGCGGCAGCATTGGCAAACGACACGCCCGTCTCCTGACAGAGTTGGGACTTACAGATCTGCGGGCCTGCGATCCGAATTCGCAGCAACTGCAGAGCCTGCAGGCAGAGGTGCCAACCATAGAGCCCGTCGAATCGTTCGCCACCGGCCTCGAGGCACAGCCCGATTGCGTCTGGATCCTGACCCCTCCGCGACTGCACATCCCCATGGCAATCGAAGCGCTTCATGCCGGCTGTCACGTGTTCAGCGAAAAGCCGCTATGCGAGACCACCGAAGAGGTCCCAGCGCTCGAGCGCCTGATTGCCGAGTCCGGACTCAAGATGATGGTGGGCCTCTGTTTCCGCTACCACAAGGGACTGCGTCACGCCAAGGAACTGCTCGATGCCAACACCATCGGACGGCTCG
>CAUZJQ010000108.1:0-12599 GCA_963580095.1 Lentisphaeria bacterium
TTTCCATGTTTCACGTCCTTGCGCGGTCGCTCAGAGGTTGCAATTGCCCAACGTTCTGTCAAACGGTATTTGACAGAACGTCAGCCCTTAAATATAGTTCCGGTATCAATTCATTCAGGGAACTCTGAACAGAATTCGCCCATTCAATGCGTTGTCACGCCGTGGTCGTTTCCGCTGTGAGCAGATTTCTGAACGAACGGAACCATAGAGGGGAGGGCAGTCATGGTCAATGCGTTCATTCTCATCAACATCGAGGGCAAGGATGTCCGGGAGATCGCAACCCGACTGCTGGAGGTCAAAGGGGTGACGGAAGTCTACCCGATAGCCGGCGAGTATGACATTCTTGCTGTCGTGCGCGTGGCCGACAATCCCACCCTGGCGAACACCATCGTCGACGAGATCATTCACAAGCCGGGTGTGCGCCACACCAAGACCCTGTTCGCGCTTGATTCATACGCCAAGGTCGACCTGGAGGAAGTCTATCGACTTTGACGCCATGCAGGAGCTCAGTGACTGGCCGACCGGCAAGGTCGGATACGTGGCAATTGTCGGCCGCCCGAATGTCGGGAAGTCAACGTTTCTGAACGCCACGCTCGGCTATCATCTGGCCGCGGTATCATCGCGCCCGCAGACGACCCGCCGCCGCTGGCGCGGTATCCTGTCGGATGACGACAGTCAGATTATCTTTGTCGACACCCCCGGTGTCCACGAGCAGAATACGCGGCTCGGCGTTTTCATGCTCGAGTCCGTGCAGCGCTCACTGCAGGATGCCGACGTGGTGCTGTGCGTCTGCGACGGCTACCGCGAGCCCGGTGAGGAAGACGAGATGGTCACGGACCGCGTTGCCGCGGCCGGGCAGCCGGTTATCCTTGTCGTCAACAAGACCGACGTTGCCACTGCCGAGCAGCAGGCGGAGATCCGGCAGTTCTATACCGATCGCATCGACGGTATTTTTGCGCAATTCGCAATTTCGGCATTACGCGGCGACAAGCTCGACGACGTGCTGGTGCTAATCCGCGAGCAGATGCCAACCGGTCCGTTTTTCTACCCGCCGGATCAGGTTTCGGATGCGTTCGAGCGCGACATCGGTGCCGAGATGATCCGCGAAGCGGCGCTGCAATACCTGCACCAGGAACTGCCGCATGCCTTGGCAGTGGAAATCGTCGAGTGGCAGGACACCGGGAAGAAGCTGAAGATCATTGCCAACCTCTATGTCGAGCGCGATAGTCAGAAGCCGATGGTGGTCGGGAAGAACGGCGAGATGCTCAACAAGATCCGGGCGGACGCGGTGAAACTGCTGCGCGAACTGTCCGATATGTTCGTCGACTTGCGCATCCACGTCAAGGTCGCGGACAAGTGGCGCAACCAGAAGCGGTTTCTCGAGGACATGGGATTGATGGACGGGTGAGCAATCCCATCACCGCTTAATCCCATGCCCAATCTCTCCCTTCACTCTTCATCGTTCCGCCTTATCAGTACAAATCCAGACGATTAAGAGAGGTGATGAAGGGGCAGATGGACGACGGCCAGACATAAAAAAGCCCCAGCCGTGAACGGCAGGGGCTTTCTTGAGGCAGTGTCAGCGAAGGCCTACTCGCTTTTTGTCTTCGGCAGGCCGAGGACCTTGTCGCCTTCCTTCCAACGACCGGTCTTTCGCAGAGCTTCGATACGCTCGTACCGCTTCATTACGTTGCGACGTGCGTGAATCTTGGTACTGCCCTTGAGGCTGCGATGCATGGACATGATAAAATTTCTCCACAGTTCAAAATGCCAAACAAATAATATAAGGTATTTTGCCCGGGTGTCAATAGTGAATGAATTCAGGCATTTGGGATGCTGGACCGCCGCTGCCGTTCCCGTGAATGTTGCCTTTATGGTCGGGGATAGCGCAGTGCGCGGCGGAATGGTCGGTATGTATGCCCAGGATGTCGTGTTCAGGTTTCACGATGCGGCGGATGGGGTGGTTTGATCGGAATGGTCCGACTATAATAACGGCGTTTCTGCAGTTCAACTTTATCGAGAGTATTGACATTAGAGACGGAAGTCGACATAATACCCGTGGCGACAACCTCAAATTCGGATGCGACATGCTGATCGTACTTTCTCCCGCGAAGACTTTGGATGAATCACCCTGTCAGGTGAAGGGTATGACGCAACCAGTGTTTATCGACAAATCGGCACAGTTGATTCGTAAGCTGCAGAGGCTCAGCGTGCCGAAGGTCAAGGCCTTGATGGGGCTGAGCGACAAGCTCGCGGAGCTGAACAAGAGGCGATACGACAGTTTCTCGACGCCGTTCACGGCGGACAATGCCAAGCCTGCGGCGTTGATGTTCATGGGCGATGTATACGAAGGCCTGCAGTTCGGACAATTCAGCGGGAGCGACCGGGTGTGGAGCCAGGATCATCTGCGGATTCTGTCGGGGCTCTACGGGTTGCTGCGTCCGCTGGACCTGATTCAGCCCTACCGTCTGGAGATGGGGACGCGCTTTAGTCTCGGGCGTGCCGGGGATCTGTACAAGTTCTGGAATGGCTCGATCACGGAACAGATCAACGCGGCGCTTGTCGAACAGGACGACGACCTGCTGGTGAATCTGGCGTCGAACGAGTATTTCGGCGCTGTCCAGCCGAAGCAGGTGAGCGGCCGGATCGTAACGCCAGGGTTCAAGGAGGAACGCAACGGCACCTACCAGTTTATTTCGTTTTTTGCCAAGAAAGCCAGGGGCATGATGGCGCGTTATCTGTTGACCTCGCGGGTGTCGGATCTCGACGGGCTGCGGGCCTTCAGTGAGGCGGGATACGGCTACAACGAGGCATTGTCCACCGACGAGAAGCCTATGTTTACACGCGTATCATGACAAAAAATGATTTCGTGGGGGGGGGCCGCCGAAACCTGTGGTTGTCGTGTTGCTTTGATCGTGAACTGAATTATACTCTGTGACCTATTCTATACCTACATAATGCAGGAGCCCATGCCGTGAAATCTGCCGCTATCTACTTTTTCGCCGCTGCTTTTTTGTTCACTGCCGTCGCGCCGTCGGCCAGCGCCGGTCCGCTCAGTTTTCTCAATCCGAAAAATTCGAAACGCATCAAGACGCTGATTGTCACCGGGAATTTCGTCAAATCGAGGATGCTGGCGGAGCTCATCCAGTTCCGCACCAAGCAGCCGATTCTGTTGCTGCCGACCGGCAGTGAAGAGGGCAGGATGTACTTCCTAGGCCCAGATCTGCAGGCGTACGAGATCGACCAAGCTGACTTCAAGGACTTTGTGGCGTTCCTGCAACCGAAGAAAGTGCTGTTCCTGGGTGACAAAAACTATGCGCCCCCGGAATATATCGATGAGCTGGGGGAGGTGGCGACGACCTGGGTGGTCAACAGCGGTGACTGGGAACAGATCGCGTTTTCCGTGGAAGAAGTTATGAGGATCCGCAAACTGACGTTTGACTACCTGGTGCTGCTCAAGCAGCTTGAGGAAAGGGACCGGCCGAAGCCCTCGATCATGATCAACCCGAAAGGCGAAAAACGGGTTGTACCGGTAGACAAGGCGGAGATCTTCAAGAAGTACGAGACCAAGGGAAACTCTTGGGAAAAAGAGTGATCTGCGCCGCCTGATCGGTGATCCGCCGGATCCGTCGAACCAACAACCCATCTTGGACTGGTTAGTGATCGCGTGTTACGGGTCATTTTTCATATAGCACGGAATACGTTCCGGGAATGCCAACGGCATCCGATCTATATCATCCTGCTGCTTAGCGCGATGAGTATCATCGGGTGGTACCCGTGGCTGTCGCTGTTTGTCTTTCGGCAGCAGGAAAAGATGGTGACCGACGGTTCGCTGGCGACGATTCTGCTGTTCGGTCTGATGACTGCTGTGCTCTGTGCCAGCCACGCGATCTATCGAGAGATCGAAACCGGCACCGTCCTGCTGGTGCTGGCGAAACCGATTGGGCGCGGGCCCTTTATCATCGCCAAGATGCTGGGTATCATCGCGGCGTTGACGATTTTTGTTTTTCTGACCTCGATCGCGACGTTGTTCTCGGTGCGCGTTGCCGTTGATCAGTTCGAACTCGATGCCTGGGTTTGGGGCTGTCATTGGTTCGGTATCGTCCTAGCCTGTGCCGTCGGTGCCTTCCGCAACTTTACCAAACGCATCAGCTTTCCCGCTTCTACCGTCAAGGCGTTGGTTGTGATCTTTTCTTTTCTCGCTGTCGTTGTGTACTGGTCGCCCCCGTACAAGTACCGGATTAAATGGGGCGAACATGTCGGGTACAACTGGGATTTGGTGGCCGCCTGTGTGCTGGTGCTGTTTGCAGTCTGGGCGATGTGCGCTCTCGCTACAGCGCTATCGACGCAGTTCAACCTGCTCAGCAACCTCAGCATCTGCCTGGTCATTTTCATGTGCGGCCTGATCTCGGACTACCTCTACGAAAAAATCGTGGCGATGACGGTTGCCGACTCGATCCGCATGATGCACTCGTGGTTCTATATTCTTATCCCGATCGGTTTCGGGCTGTGGCTGCTGAGCCTCAAACATTTCAGCATGCGGCGCCAGACGCGGGTGAGGAAGTGGCATATCAACACGATTTTCGGGCTGAGTTTGGTCGCCATCATCAGCCGGGCAGTCGTCAACAAAGTCACCCATGCCGATGCCCGCGATCCGGCGGCGTGGATGCAGGCAGTTGGAACCGGCATATATCGGGTCAAAGAAACCGTGGCGGACACGATACACGCGCTGCTGCCGAACTGGCAGAGATTCTTTATGGCGGACGCCCTGGCCGCTAAGGAATCGATCCCGGCGAGCTACATCGCCTGCGGCGCAGCGTACGCTGTTATCTTCGTGGTGATGCTTTATCTGATGGCGCTTCTGCTCTTTGCCGGCAAGGAAGTGGGCACACAGTCGCAGGGCTGATGGTCGTTCACCCGTAATAACCCCCGTATAATCCACAGATGTGGATGTTCGTCGCCCAGCCCAGCGCCTGCAATTTACGCCGTGTACGGTGATTGCTGTGCAATGAGGATTGAGGCGGGAAGAGTTTTAAGGGGGCTGTTCGCGAATACAGGTGGTCCATTGATCTTTCCCCGCCGGCTCCAGATGCATTGAGGCGGAGCCGCACTCTGTGGCCGCACGGGCACAGCGCGGCAGGAACGGGCAGCCGCTGATCTGCTCCGTCATGTCCGGTGGATTGCCCGGGATAGTATATAGGTGGGAGCCGTGCTGCTGATTGGCCGGCAACGACTGCTGCAGTCCGACGGTATAAGGATGCCTCGGGGTCTTGAAAAGCGCCGTCGTAGGACCGGTTTCCACGATGCGCCCGGCGTACATGACCGCCACACGATCGCACATCCCGGCGACGATCCCGAGATCGTGGGTGATGAAGACGACACCCATATCGCGGGTCGCCTGAAGATTTCGAATGAGCGCCAGAATCTGTGCCTGCACGGTGACGTCAAGTGCGGTCGTTGGTTCGTCGGCGATCAGCAGATCGGGCTCGGTGATCAGTGCCATGGCGATCATCACACGCTGCTGCATGCCGCCGGAGAACTCGTGCGGGTATTGGCGCAGCCGTCGTTCGGCATCGTGGATACCGGTCTCTCGCAAGGCCTCGACGGCGCGGGCTTCAGCGTCCGGCTTCGAAATCTCCCGGTGCAGCCGCAACGGCTCGATGAGCTGGTCACCGACGCGCAAATACGGATTGAGCGAAGTCATCGGGTCCTGAAAGATCATGGCGATGCGGTTGCCCAACTGCCGGCGTCGATCGGCGGCACTGCAGTTCAGCATATCAACGCCGTTAAACCAGGCGTGCCCTGTAGTTGTCGCCGTCGGCGGCAGCAGTCCCAGCGCCGAGTAACAGGTCACCGACTTGCCGGAGCCGGATTCTCCGACGATGCCCAAAGTTTCCCCCGGTGCCACAGACAAGGATAGGCCGTTGACGGCGTGTACCGTGCCGCGATGGGTACTGAAGGTGGTGTGCAGATTGTCGATGGTGAGAAGCAAGAGAGTGTTCAGGTGTTAGGTGTCAGGTGTCGGTGGGGATTGCGAATTGGTCGGCTTGCTGCAACAATCATGGTTCCCCGGTTGACTTGGGATCCAGGGCGTCGCGCAGTCCGTCACCGAGGAAATTCAGGGCGAACAGGGCGGCGGACAGAAAGAGTCCCGGGAAAATCAACATCCACGGGTATTCCTCCATGGCGTCCGCCCCTTCGTTGATCAACAGTCCCCATGAGCTCATCGGCGGTTGCACACCGAGCCCGAGAAAGCTGAGAAAGGCCTCCAGCAGCATCACGCTGGGAATTGTCAGAGTGGTGTAGATGATGATCGGGCCGAGAACATTAGGTACCAGGTGGCGCAGGATGATTCGCCGCCTCGACAGTCCCAGCGTTACTGCTGCTTCAATGAACGCCTGCTGTTTGAGCGTCAGCACCTGGCCGCGGACGATGCGCGCCATAGTCAGCCATTCGACGGCACCGATCGCCATGAATAAGAGAAGCAGGGTGAAGAGTTGCGGATCGATCCACCGCACTTCGACGTCATCGAAACAAACCATCAGCAGGATCACGAAAATCGTGAACGGCAGGGCATACATGATGTCGACAATCCGCATCATCACGCGGTCGATATGGCCACCGAAGTAACCCGAGATTGTTCCCCACAGCACGCCGATCGTCAGCGACACCGAAGTGGCACACGCCCCGACCAGCAATGAGATGCGCCCACCGTACGAGACGCGGGTAAACAGGTCGCGCCCGAGCGTGTCTGTCCCGAACCAATGCTCGCGGCATGGCCCGATCGCACCGAGGACCAGATCCTGCTCGAAATATTCGTACTGCGTCAACCATGGCGCAAACACCGAAAACAGCACGATCAACAGCAAAAAGACCGCACCAAACAACGCCAGGCGGTTGCGGCAAAGCCGCCGCAGGGCGTCTGACCACAGCGATGTGCTTTTATCTATCTTATCCATTGCTCAGGTGTAAGGACGGAGCTTTCCGCCCTGCCATACCCAATAGTGATGTGCCAGTCGGTTCTCGATGGGGTGCGGTGAACCTTCTGCTGATACTGACCAGCGCTGAAGCCAGGCCGAACAATGCCGACCGGCTGTAGCACCTGCGCACACAAAGCTGAAAGCTGTAAGGTCATTCCAGTCGCAACCTCGGGTTCAGTGCTGCCTGGACGATATCCACCAGCAGATTGAACACGACAATCATGACAGCATACAGAAGCACCGTGCCCATGATCATCGTGTAGTCACGGTTGAATGCGGCGTTCACGAAATGTTGTCCGAGTCCCGGAATATCGAAGATTTCTTCGACCACAAACGAACCGCTCAGCAGCCCGGCCATCGCCGGCCCGAGAAAAGCAATCATCGGGAGCAACCCGCCCTTGAGCGCGTGTTTGTAGATGATCCGGAACTCGGAAACACCCTTGGCACGGGCGGTACGGATAAAATCCTGGTTGAGGATTTCAAGCATTCCCGCTCGTGTCAGCCGGGCGATGTAAGCACCATAAGGTGCGCCCAGCGTCACTGCCGGCAGGATCCGGTCTGCTGCGGTATCCCATCCCGACACGCTGAAAATCTGCCAGCGCAGCGCGAACAACAACAACAGCAGCGGCCCGATCACAAACGTCGGTATACAGATCCCGATCATCGCCAGCGACATGGGCGCGTAGTCGGTCACGGTGTTCGGCTTGAGCCCTGCAATAATACCGGCGCCGAGCCCGATGATCAGTGCAAAGGTGATCGCCAGAATGCCCAGTTCCAATGACACAGGCAGCGTGCGGGCGATGATCTCGTTGACGGAATGGGCACCGTATCGCATCGACGGCCCGAGGTCCCCGGCCAGAGTCTTGCGCCACCAGGTCAGATACTGCACAGGCAGCGGTTCATCGAGGTGATAATGAGACTCAAGCTTCGCAAGGGTGGCGGGTGAAACATTGCGCTCGTCACTGAACGGCCCGCCCGGCGCCAGCCGGATCATCACAAACGTCAGCGTCGCGATGATAAATAGAACCGGAATCGCTTCCAGCAGTCGTGAACGGATAAAACGGAGCATGTCGGATTGTCAGTTGTCAGTAGTTCGCAGCGTCCCGCCGTACGCATCACAAGTCACGCAACGGACAACGGACTACTCCAGATATACATACTTATACGGGTGGTGATCGAGCAGAGTGGGGTGCCAGCCTCTGACCCCGGGCTGGATGAGCGACAGGCTGACGTAGAGATAAATCGGCATGATCGGCAACTCGTCGAGCAGGGTCGTTTCGGCTTTCTGAAACGCATTGAAACGAACGGCAGCATCCGACGTTGCGGCTGCAGTGGCGATGAAGTTGTCATAGTCGCTGTTCGACCAGCGGGTGCGATTGTTGCCGCCACCGGTGATCCACAAGTCCAGGAATGTATTCGGATCGACGTAGTCTCCGATCCAGCCCGCGCGCGCCACTTGAAAGTCACCCTGCTGCGTCGAGTCGAGATAAACCTTCCACTCCTGGTTCTTGAGCACGACATTGATGTTCAGGTTCTTCTGCCACATCTGCTGGATGACTTCCGCGATCTTGCGGTGCGATTCGTTGGTGTTGTATAACAACTCAAACCCTGGAAATCCCTCGCCGTCCGGGTACCCAGCTGCCGCCAGGAGTTTCTTTGCCGCCGCGATGTCATAAGTCACGCGCGCTTGCGATGTATACCCACCCGTATCCGGCGGCACAAAATGATAGGCCGGCAACTGCCCCGCCTTGAGCACGTACGTACAGATCGCCGCCCGGTCGATCGACATCGACAGCGCTTTGCGAACCCGCACGTCGTCGAGCGGCGGCTGTTCCACGTTGAATAGGTAATAGTAGGTTCCGATATACGGCGACACCATCAGAAGCTCCGGTGACTTCTGCTGGTATTTCTCGATCTTGTCCAGAGGTACCGTGCCTGTCACGTGCAAGTCGCCTGCCCGGAACGCCCGCTCTTCTGTCAGCGCCTTCTCGATCGCGTGGAAGTGGATCGCTTCCAGCCGGACGATCTTCGCGTCCCAATGCAACGGGTTCTTCTTCACCACGATTACCTTGTTCACCTCCCACGTGTCCAGCACAAATACACCGTTACCGACATAATTTCCCGGCCGCGTCCACGGCGTGTGCAGCTCGTCCATTTTGCCGTGCTTGAGGATCGTCGGTTTGTGTACAGGGTACCACGAATAGTGATTCAGCACCGACAGGAAATACGGCGTGCCGGCATTGAGCGTGATCTCCAGGGTATAGTCGTTGACAGCACGCACCCCAACTTGTGAAAAATCCGTGATCGTGCCCTCGTGAAACGCCGCTGCGTTCTTCATCACGAACAGCATTTCCGCGTACTCTGCGGACAGCCCTGGCGACAGCATGCGTTCAAACGAAAAAACAAAGTCATGTGCGGTGACCGTATCGCCGTTCGACCATTTGCCGTTTGACCGCAGCACGAACGTATAGACCGTACCGTCATCCGACACGCTCCAGCTTTCCGCCGCACCGGGTTGCGGCTCCAGGGTCTTGGGGTCTTCTGTGACCAGCCCTTCGAGCAGCGCCGAGATGATGTTGTGTTCCGTGACCCCTGTGACCACGTGTGGATCCAGCGCCTTCGGTTCGGCTCCGTTGCCGAGGTGAAGAATCTGGGGGACACCGTCGTCCGGCTGCCCGGCGGTGCCTTTGTCGACGGGGTCGCGTCCACAACTGCACAGGAGCAGAGGGATGAGTGTCGGCAGCAGGTACCGCCGGATTGACAGGGGAGAACGTTGCTTCATTGAATCCTCAGGGATATGCTGGTTCGGTTGCCTTTAATCTTGTTGTTGCCGGTCTTGTAGGAGATGGTGAATCCGTCGGCAACGCTTTTGGACTCCGCCACCTCGAGGGTAAACGCCGTGCGCTGCCAGCCGTCCAGGTCTTTGTTGTCGATGCCTTTCACTTTGATCCGGACTTTCCGGGACTTCCAGGGTCCGACGATGTCGACCGAATCAATTTCGCGCTCCACCTTTTTTTCGGAAAACGGTATTTTCAGCCGATCGCTCTCGGTTTTCAGTCTCAGGTAGTATTTGCCATAGGCCGCTTTCTTCTGCGCCTCGTCCATGGCATCGGACCCGTCGATGGGATTGATACGGGTATCGAAAGTCAGGCGTGTGGGGTATTCGATACCCAATGGGTCGGCGTACCCCGCGGTGATAGTTATGCCTTCCCTCTCGAACTGATAGACGATGCGAAACTCGACATTGCCCTCGACCAGGCCGCCGAGAACGATCCGGTGCGGCTGTTGCACGGCAGCCTCCGGGTATTTCAGGTAGCCCAGCAGTTTCTGCGGGGCCGTGCGCAGCTCGCCGCCGAGGATCTCCAGCCGCGCAAAGTGGATTGCCGGCGTGAGGAATGTGTCCTTCTCCCTGGGATCCTTGATCTGCACCAGCATTTCCCCGGTCCTGTCCATGGTTGCGAGATAGGCGTTGCCATCGTAGACCAGGTGTGTGTCGGCCCATTTTCCCGTTTCGACAACCGGCAGTTGACTCGCCAGTTTGTCAACATCCCCATAGTCGCGCTCGGCCTCGAGTGTTGCAAGATCCTTCAGGGTGGTTTCGAGAAACTCGTTGCAGTCGCGATGGACATCGACGTATTCCTCCAGCACATCGAGCCGCGCCCGCATGTGCTTGACGGCCTCCTCATTGTCGAGCCGGTCGTAGACTTCCCCCATCTTTTCCAGCTTCGCCTGCAACTTGGCGATGGCTTCCTTGCGAACCGCGCCGCGTCGGGCGACTACCGCCGCGAGGGCCTCATGCAGGCCGGTACGCTTGGCCAGCATGCCGCGCAGCATTGGTTCCTTCGTGCGGTCGAGCGTACGGTGGTAGGCTTCGAAACCCGGGCGGATCTGATTGTCGACAGAGATGATACGATTGACCAGCCGCTGAACTTCGCCGGGCAGCTCGGTGAGCCGTACCGGCGGCTTTGCTGCGCGTGTCGGCATCTGTGCCATCGCGAAGAGCAGCAGGAGCGCTGAGAGCCGACGCCCCGGGCGGATTGTCGTGGACAGTGACATGCAACTGAAAATACCGGCGGTGGTGGTATAATCAAGACAGGCGGCAGGATGGAACCTGTCGTTCTCAGCGCGAGCCACTCCCCAAATATTTCGAAACATCATCACGCTGTCCTGTCGCGGTGTTTGATTGACAGCTTTGATTTATTTTTCCCGTGTTCGGCACATTTTTTTTCTATTTTGCAATTGACCGCGTTTGCGGCTATGATATTGAAGATCGTCGTCGTTCTCCGCGCCTCTTGTCGCGTTGCGGCTGACGAAAAAAGGCTCGGGATTTCCGAGTAAAGAGGAAGTGCTATGGCGTGGTTGGTTTGCACCCGCGGTAATGATAAGGGCTTCGAGGCGGAACTCGTCAAGGCCGCTTACATGCTTGGCCGCGCCCCGGATTGTGATGTCATGGTTTTGGACGAGCGTGCCTCGCGGTACCACTGCAAATTGTCGGTGCTGAGAAAGGGGTTTATGCTCGAGGACATGGGCAGCACAAATGGCGTCAAAGTGCGTAACAAACGCATTAAGGGCAAGAAGATCAAGATGAAGCTGGGCGATTCCTTCGCCATCGGCAAGACGGTTTTTGTTATTTCCAAGCAGCGCGATTTGACCTTGGAAGTGGCGGAGAACTTGGTGGACGACCTTGGCAAGAAGACCCGCGGCGCCGTGGTCGACCGCACTTATCTCGAAGCGCTGTCATTGGGAATCCAGAAGGACAATAAGAAGCCCGGTTTTTTTGCGCGGATTTTCGGCAAGAAAAGCTAGCTGGTTTGATTCGTTTTCAGATACGCCTATAATATGCTACTCATTTCGGGGCATTAGCTCAGTTGGCTAGAGCGTCACACTGGCAGTGTGAAAGTCATCGGTTCGAGTCCGATATGCTCCACCAATTACCCTAACCGCTTGATAATAAGGCGGTTAGGGTTTTTTGTTTTCTCCCCGCCTGTTTGTGTACAAAACCAGGTACAAAAACAGGTACAAAAGGGAGTCGAACCAATGCAATTTACCGCCCGCCGACTGGTCAGCATCCGCGGCACGTATTACTTTCGAATGGCGGTACCGGAAGACCTCCGCAGCGCGATAGGCCGGCGCGAGTTCAAGCGTCGTCTCCGTGACCGCAGGTTTCACACAGCTGCCGCGAAGGCAGAAACCATTGGCCTTTTGCTACAACAGTTGTTCGAGGAGATCCGACTCGGTATGACGAACCCAGACCCACAGGACATCGATCAGCTCATTCGTCGGCTCGTAGCCGAGGATTACCACGGCGATCTCGTTCGCGACGAGTATGTGCGGATGCGGCGCAATCGGGTGAAGCCCGAAGATCTTGATCAAGAGCGGCGCCGTATTGAGCACCGGATTTCCCAGCTACGCTTCGCCCTGGCCTGCAATGATACACCGACGATCATGGACGCTGCGTATTGGCTGGTGGCAGAACGGGAGGATCTGCAGGATACGTTCCCAGTCAACTCCGACGAGTTCCGCAAACTCGCTCGTGAGATGACCAAGGCCCAGATCGAAGCCCTCAAGATCCAGGTCGAACGCTGCCAGGGCAACTACGACAACCCCCACGACGCTCCT
>CAUZJQ010000109.1:0-12214 GCA_963580095.1 Lentisphaeria bacterium
ATGCTCGAAATGCCGCTGGTTCTCGCTGACCCGGTCACCGCCGTGCTGGAGCAGCGGATTCTCGCCCTCGTACGGCACGATTCGAGCTCGCCCGTCTTGCCGTGCAATCCGTCATCGGCTGTATCTGAGCAGCAGGGTTCGTATCTGTACGTGCCGGTTGTCGGCGATGAATATCGTACCCGCCATTCATTGGTGCCGGCCCAAAAGCAGGGCACCGTTTGTCCAGCACCATCGGGACCGGCAAAAAAGACGGACAGCTCGATGTCGCTGAACGGATCCGCATAGTCTTTCTGCGACTGGAAAGTGTACGCCGTCCGCAGCTTGCGCATGATACCTTTCCCGGTTTTACCGTACAGCATCACCGACTTCGGCAGCTTGACGACCTTTGGGAACAGCCAGAAATCCCATTGGTTCGACACCTCCCGCTCACCCTCGACAATCCTGACGCTGAGCTGCAGCCGTTGTGGCTTCAGCGTTTCCGGGAACTTCGTCTTGATAACGCCGAGCGACGAGGTGCAGAACGGCGTGTGCTTGAACTTCAGAGAGCCCGAAACGGCGGACCGTCCGCTGCCGAGTTTCCATTCGAACCTGCCCGGCTTCAGAGGTGGATGCGCGAAGTCCGAGATACTCATGTTCACGGTCAGTTTGTCACCGGCTGTATACATGCGGTCTTCGAACTCATGGTCCATCAGCAGGACTGTGTCACCGTTGGTCTGCAGCCAGGTTTCTGCATCTACGAGTTTCTTCTCGTAGAACATGTCGAGCGCGCCCATTGGCGCACAGTGGATGTCCACACCGCAGTAGTAGCAGAGGCCGGCCAGAAACTTGAAGTTCCGCCGGCACCTATCCATCTTCGCTTTCATTTCAGAAAAATGAATCCGCTGGCTGTTGTGGGCAACCGCCGGCAGCAGGTGCTGCAGTCCCGCCTCTGCCGCGGCCTCCTCAGCCAAGTCGATCCCGATCGGACGAAGGCCTGCATCCTTGTACTTCTTCTTGATCCTGACATCGGGAAAGGACGTCCACCAGCGATACTCGTGCTGGTGGGCATGCCTGGCGAACCCTTTGCCGAGATCGGACTGGCGACCAAGGCGCGCTCCACGGCCAGCCACACGATGTTTGCCGGGTACTGCAACGGTATTCTGGCTTATTGGCCCACGGCGGAGACCGTGGCCCAGGGCGGCATGTCGGTTCGATCAGCGGTCAAAAGCTACAAAATCCCAGCACCCCCCACCGCCGTAGACCGCGGACATCATCGTCGCCGCCTTCGACGAGCTGCTGAAAGACCTGAAGCTGTAGCCCGAAAACAAACCGGCCGAAGCAGCAGTACGCCGTCTCGGCCGGGTCAACACTTGTTTACAAGCCGCTGAGCGAAGTCAGGGCAAGTTCGAGAGGATCTCGGTCCGAAACGGTGGATGGCGTGTCAACGGGAAAAACCGGCGGTCTATGGCCGCTGAAAGCAAGGGCGCGCGGCGTTGATGCCTGTCGCCCGTCGACCGACAGGATATGGCAAGAAACACGCAGTGCCCCGTTTCTTTTTGGTTGTCATGACCGAACGGCCCCGGCTGTTCTTTCAGCTCTGATTGCCTCGACCGTGGCGCGGTAGCCCGCTTCACAGGCGTTTTGAAACTTCACACATGGACCAAAGCCGGCAAACGCGTCCGGGCTCAGGCCATCTTCGTCGCAGGCGCGCCTGAAATCGGGGAAATTATCCTCGAGCTCCTTCATTATCTCTGGTGGCGGCTGGGCGTCTATTCTGGATTCGACAGCGGTATCTATTTCAACCAGCGGTGTGGCATGAGAGAGACTGATCGTGACGGCAAGGTCATCGCCGACCAACTCGGTGAAGTGATGTGACGCACGTGAACCACCCGCCAGGAGGTAGGCTGCATAGCCACGCGCCTTCATGACGTGATGCAGACGGCGGGTCATGATGACGCCGGCATGCAGCAGACACTCCTCCGATACCGTAATCCCCCGGGCAGCCGCGTCTGCGCCCAGATATTCATCGAAAACGCCGGCGATATTCACCACAAAGCATCTGGGCCTGGCATCCGTACGATCGAGTCCCCGTTGATAGGCCTCCGACATGTGGATGCCCTGGGCCACGGAAAACCCGTTTGTGCAGATCGTGTGGATGCCAAGCGCGGTCAATTCTTCGACTGCTTCGGCGCCAACTGCGGTTGACTGAATCTTGACCGCGATATTTTCACCGAGCTCACTGTACCGCGTGGCCTCTGCCAGTATTTTCGGCAGGTCGTTATTGATAAAGGGATTGCCCTGGATCGCAACATACCCGAATTCCCCTTCACTCTGCTCGTACAGCGGGTGGACCAATTTCTGTGATCGGACGGCCATCCGTTGCGTCACCTGATCGGCGATCTCGTCGTCCGTCAGGTCGGGATCATGTTGCAGAATTTCCTGGATGACAGGCGCCCATATGTCATGGTCGGCCTTGATCGCCCGGGGCGGATGTGTCGGGTTTGTAGTGACCCCCACAGCGCCATAGGAAAGGGCGGTCTCCACGTCCGAGAGGATCGCGCTGTTGATCCAGAACTGGGTCTGCGTCTGTCCGAGCACGCGATAAAAATAACCGCTGTGTTTCACCGTGCTCCCATAGGAGGCTTGGGGCCTGAAGTACTTATCTCAACTGCCGTTGTCTTGCAGCGCCGGTTAACATGAGCAGGCAAGAAGGCATTGTCAATCCGGTCCACAGCGACTGCCGGGCCGCTTTCAACGCAGTGGCGCGGTTGAGTGCCCAGGCCACATAGAATCCATAGGGTTCGGGCCGCCGTCGATGCCCTGAATGGGATCGACGAGCCGTCCGGCTTTTATGATCAGGTCATACATTGGCGATTGCGTAGTTGACGGTTGGGGTGTTTGCTTGTCCAACCGTTCAGTGGACGGTGATCGTTGCCAACCTAATGTCCGCCTGCTTCGGCACGCCGGCCTCGAATGACTGGCCGTCGTAATATGCCATCAGCACATTGTGATCGTCGAGCACGAGAAACTCCGGGTACGCCTTGTCGCCCATTGGCCAGACATGTTCCTCTGTCGATGCAATCTCGGTATCGGCCATGGCTTCGGCAACGGAACAGGTGGGCTGTGCCTTGACGTTGTGGATCGGCATATCCATAATAAAATCAAGCGACATGGTATCGGGATGCAGCTTCATCAGTGTTGTCTGCGCATTGTGTCGGCCAGCGACCAGGACAGTGTTCCCGACCAGGGCCGCATCGGGGCCACCGAGGCCGACCTCCTTGCTGTCCACCACTTGCCAATCCGTGTAAGGCGGCTTGGCCTTTGTCACCCACCCCTGGCGGATAACCGTCAGCAGCGTGTCGTCCTTCATAAACACCAAAGCGGTCTCCGTGCCGTCCTCAACGATCCGCGAGACCTTCGTCCATTCGAGGCCGTCGGTCGACTGCATCAAGTCGACATAGCCGCTGGAGCGTTCTCCGGGGACTGGTGCCTGTTGGGCGCCCGCGTAGTCAAGCGCACCATAATGGATACCCTTGTGGGTCACCGGCGTATTGAAAGAAAAGCCGTCGTCGAAGTACTTGACCGGCTTCGCCCATTCCACACCGTCCTCCGAGTAGCTCATGAACGTCGTCGTGATCGGGTTCTCCGCGACGATATACATGTACAGCCGGTCGTCGGTGCCAAGCAGCAGCGGTTCAGCCCCGTCGATCTCCGGACCGTCGATTACCGTCGAGACTTTCCAGTCTTTCAGGTCGGTCGACTTGAGCATCAGCACCTTGCCCATTTCGTCGTCAATAGTGTCGTGGCTGAGGGATGAGCGAAAGGCGATATAATACTCATCGCGCCAGAACACGAAACTCGGCCGGCCATTCCAGCGACCGTCGGCGTAGAGCGTTTCGACGTTCTCAAGGCAGATGCGATGGGGTTTGGCGGGGCGGTCGCCGGGAATATAAGAACTGCTCATATAGTGGGTCCCTTTCAGAGGGTTGGCGGATAGTACTACGTCAAGTCGTCATAGGTTTCTCTATCGCTCAACGCGCTGGCTTTGTGCCATTGTACATGGCCAGCCGTTGCCCGCGAAGAAATAGACATCATCCCCCTCCCCTGCCGCCAGATAGAATCCAAGACAATCGGCGGCGCCACAAGCTCTGAGGATCCGCCCGCGCCTACCGACGGCAATGCAGCCACCGTAGTCAAAGCCAATAGGATTTTTCCACCGTCCACAATGATGTTCTATTCAACTTTATCGCATTCCTATTTTGTACTGAAATTCTTTGGTGAGGCGGAAATGGCTTTCACCTTTAACTCGGCCTTGTTGATCGGGTGTTTCAAAGCGCTTTTCTGCAATTTCTTGAATTTCTTGTAGCCGGAAGCCTGTTCCGCGGCCCATTCTTTTGCGAAATCCCCGTTTCGAATACCCCGGAATACTTCGCGCATTCTTTTCTTCATGTCCTTGCTCGGCAACTTCTCTGCGCGCGACAGCGTGCCATACCGCGAAGTCGGCGAGTGGAATGGCGCTTGCCGGAGCATTCCCATTCGCGCAATCTGGCGGAAAACTTCGGATGTCTCGCCGGAAGAGTAAAATTCTATCAGCGCGATCTCTGGGGGTATCCCGTTCTCAACCATGACCTCGTACGAGAGCACCAGCGCCTCGTGAAAAAGCGGCCAAAGTCCCTGCTCACCGAACAGGTTGACGTCCGTTTCATTCTCGAATGTGCATTCCACGACACCGGCGCGGGTACAGCCTACGCCCTTGGCCAACGCCAGTGCGATCTTCAGCGAACGCCCCGAAGGATCCTGGCCGATCGCCACGAACCCGGGCACACCTTTACCATCCTCAAACGACTCGCGAACCGTCACCCCCATTGCCCGCGGCGACATCATGATCACATCAACGTCCGGTGGCGGCACCACGCATTTGAAGCGATAGCCGTAGCTGCTGGCGAAGCAAACCACCTGCCCGCCGCGGATGACCGGCCCGATGTGGCGCTTGTACAATTGCTCCTGAATCTCATCCGGGATGGCAATGATCAGTATGTCCGCCTTGCTGACCGCTTCACGGATAGGAAACGCCTCGAAGCCATCGCTCTTTGCCATTTTCAAATAGGCATCACGTCGGTTGCCAACGATGACCTTGACACCGCTGTCCCGCAAGTTTAGCCCCTGGGCCCGCCCCTGGTTGCCGTAGCCGATGATGCCGACAACTTTCTTACGCAGCGCCGTCAGTTTGACATCTCGATCGAAGTAAATCTTGCTCATGATTGGATTTTCCTTTATGTTTTAGAATAGGTGAGGAACGAGGCGCCTATGATAGTTTCCGCTTGTTCTAATTCAAGCGATCATCGAAGCCGTGACATGGCAAAATACCATCGAAACCAAATGGACTGCGCTACAGCGTTCACCAGTTCATTCGGGACAGGCTAACAACAGGGTCTGATCCTGAAGACGCTCGGACGGAGGTTTATACTACGTGTGACCTTCGCAGCCCCCCCTTGCCATGGAGAACGGCGATGAATCTCACACGTCTTTTTCAGTTCTCGGCTGCGATGCGTTAAAACAACCCGGGTCGGTCATGAACAAGGACGAGACCTGGCGCGTACTCGTGGCGCGGTACAACTACTCCTTTCATCTCAAAAGCTATGGGACCGAACGCAGCTCCGCGCCGCAGTTGCCGTGGATCGACTTTCACCTGATCTCGAATTACGCAACGCTGAAGATCGAGAAGTGAAATACGCAGCGGCGGGACTTCTTGGAGGTCGGCGCCCTGGTTATCTTACGAATATAGGTAGCAAACTGCCGAGGCACTATGAACCACACTCGGGGATGCCGCCTCCGCGTTCTGCCCGCTTTCGCCCTTTATGGGATATTGGTATCGGTCTCGACAAGGTTGGATCAGTCCCTCAAAGGCTCAGGATGCCTCTATCCACCAGTGTCGTGACGATTCTGCAGAGACCAAAGACCCACATTGCTGCGACGAGCAGCAGGGGGCCGAGAACAAATGCCCGCGACGAAGTCAGGCGAAGCTGGAGTCCGGGTCGGGCCAGGCGCAGAAAAGGCCAGAAGAGCAATGCCACACAGGCCGCATAAAAGAGAAAACTGAAGGGGTTCAGTTCCCAGGCTCGACCGAATTCGCCGTCACTGATGGCGCAGAACGCACGGGTCAGGCCGCAGCCCGGGCAGGGCAGACTGCTCCAGCTGTAGAAACGGCAAAGCTCCACGCCCATTCCACGCAGCACCTGCTCAGAGAGGATCACGCTTAAGCCAAGAACAGCAGCGGCTCCAAGAGCAAGCGAACAGTGAAGTGCCAGATCTCCCGCGTCCCAGTGTTTTGCCAGTGGCACTTTCAGCTCAGAATCCTCCATCTCGATACGCTCCCGCTCGAGTGACGATGAGCTGTGATTTGAGACTGCCCGCTTTAACAAGAATTAAAATCCAAACGATCAGGGAAGCCAATGAGAGAAAACAACTTATGATGCTGATGCATGGGATCATACTCAGGGCAACCGCAACTGCAGCGAGGATGCAGTAAACCAGCGCCAGCCTGCGGCCGCAGTCGCCGTGTGGATTAGCCCCCTCCGACTCAAAGGCCGCAATGTAGGAATCAGCCAGGGCCGGATAAACAAAGAAGTTCCAAACGATGGAGAAACAGGGAACCATCAGCAACCAGACCAACCCCGGCTTGAGTTTGCGATGCTCCTCTGGAATTCGTTTGAAACAGGAGGAGAGAAAAAAACAGACCGCAATGTTAATTGCCAGTATGAAGAGAAAAAGCGCCCCAACTATGGAGAAAAACACCAGTGGGCCTATATCTTCCATCATTTGTGCGATCTGTTGCGGATCCATTCAATACCTCTCCGTATTCAAAGGTTAATCTCTGATTGCCAAAAACAGGAAGATAACCCGGCCGAGGTGGAGTGCCACCTCAGGGCTCGAATAGCAGGCGTGTGCCTGAGCTCTTCCTCAAGGCCGTGTCGCTGGAGAGAGGCCTGGCAGTCGGCAATGCGCTCCTGCCAACACCCTCTATCCTTTACTCCATGACTAAGCCCCCGTATCCACCCGTCTTCCGGTCCCGCAAATGTAGGCCAGAATGGAATGCCCCGGCGTTGTGTGCAAGTCCCGCCGACACCCGAACTTCGAGTCCGACGGGGACGGGGCTAACTGCTGGTGGGAAACCACGAGAGCATGAAGCCCCGTTCTTTGAGCAGGAGATCCCGGATGTCGTCGGATACAGCGGTGTTGAGGTGGGCGTCGAGGCAGGTACGGAGGTCGTTGGCGCTGCGGCGGGACGCCCGTTCAGCTTCTTCCGGCAGGGCGTTGGCCTCGGTGAGGATGATTCTTAGTTTCTCCACTGCGCTGGGGCCCCAACCGTCCACCTCGGACGCCTGATCCATCATCCTCTCGCCGTCGAAGTTACAGGTTTTCGCCAGCTGGCACGCCTGAGCGATAAAGCTCTTGCCACCCTCGCTTATGTCTGTTAATTGCACCGGCATCCCGCGGCCGATCCGCCACTCGGCGAGCAGTATTTTCAGGCACTCCAGGTGGGCCGCAGCGTGCCTGAACAACTGGTCGCCATCGCCGTCGACGAATTTCGCGATTGCCTCGACGCCACCGCGCTCGCACAGGCGCTGCAGTTGTCCCCAGGTGCTGTAGCCATTTGTCAGCAACCCATGCAGTGACGGCAGGTCACGGAGCACATAAGCCAGGTGCAACTCACGCAGGGCAGGCATCGCGGTGAACGGACTAAACGGCGGCGGCGCGATCCGCGCCCGGTAGGATTCCCATCCTTCCCCGGCGGCCGGCTCGGGGACCTCGGCCCACTCCGGACGGGTGATGGCGATGGGCGGTGGGGGGGCGTGCCCGATCGGCAGCGCAATGATCTTCAAGGCACATTGCTTCCGCTTGCGATCGAATGCCTGCCATTTTCCCGCCTCGTCGTGCTGTGCCGTGAAGTAAAAGACCTGTCTGCCGTCCGCGGCGATGTCGGCCACCGCCTGGATCACGGCCGAGGTGCGGTCGTCGTCGCTGTTGCAGAGGATCTCGTCGAGCAACAGGGGCAGGCGCACGCCGGTGGTCTTCTCCAGGTCGTCCAGGAACGCCAGTCGCGCCGCGATCAGCAACTGCACCCGGGTGGCGCTGGAAAGTTCGTCCGGCCCCAGCAACCCGCGGCGATCGTCGTTCACCTTGAAGCCATGCCCCGGCATCGGCACAACCTGGGAATGGCAGTCGCGAGTGAAGGCGCCGAGATATTTTCCGGCCTGCACCAGCACCTCCGAGCCCTGCGTCTCGCAACGGCTGCGTATGAAATCAGCGCACAGGCCGCCAACCAGATTGGCCGCCTCATCCCGGCATTTCGCCGCAACCTCGTCTATAGCCAGTTGCTGGTTCGACTGCGCCTCCTCGACCCGGGAACCGGTGCGGGCGTCATCGATCTTGCGGCGCAGTTGGCCGATATCCTGATTGAGTTCATCAAGTGTGCCCGCCTCTTCGGTCAGCTTTTCCTTTTGCTTCTCCAACTCGTCATTGTCGACTCCTTCGATCGCCTCCAGCAATGCCGGGGCAAGCCCGTTCTTCACCGTTTCCGCATCGCTGCAGCGTATCTCCGCAGCCGTCAGGGCGTCATTCGCCGAGGTGGCATCCGGCAGAATGCCTTGCCACTCCTCCAATGTCGACTTTAACTCATCAGCGTCTTTGCCGGGCAACTCCAGTCTGCCGGTCATGTCCACAAGTTCCTTGACGGCTTGCTTCAATTCACCATCGAGGCGAGGAATCTCAGTCTCTTCGAGCACAGCAATACGCTGCTGCTGCTCCCGGCACTCAACGAGTTGCTCATAACAGGTACGGGCCGTTTTATAATCGTCGATCGTGGCGTTCGGAATAAATTCCCTGACATCCCTTTCGACGGCAGCCCGATGTTTCTCGAACTCCTCCGTCGCACTCTCTTGTGCCGATAAAGCGGTGCGTTCATCCAGGACCTTTTCGCGCCAGTCCGCCAGCCGATCGACCAGGCTGCGCAGCCCTTCCGGGCTCAATGGCTCCGCCAGACCCCAGGCATCGCGGACAGCCTCCATCTCCTTTTTGCAGCCTTCCAGGTTCTCCTCCTTTTCCGCCAGTTCCAGCTCGGCGATTCTGAGATGATCCGCCTTCTGCGCTGCCAGCCTGACGATAGCCAATTCATTCTGCAGCTTGAGCAGGCACGCATCGACGTCGCCAGGTTCCCAGGCGCCCGGCGGCGGCAGGCCGGTCGTTTCATAGGTGGATTGAAATCCGGCCAGCACTGCCGCGCCGCGATCGTCAGTGCCGTTCGCTCGCTGGGGCCAACTCCACAGCACGACAAAGAAAAGCGGGACAAGCGTCACCCACCAGAGCAACTGAAAAGGTAAAATCGAAGCGACGATGGCCAGGACGATAGCGCTGACGGCCGCGATGAAAACTTTATACGATTTCTTGGGCGCCACTGCTGAACGCGGCTGCCGCAGCCACTTGCGCAGCTCACCGCTGCCTTCATGCAGCGTCTCTTCCGAGTGCTCCCCTTGCGATTCTTCCGCATCAGCCTTGAGGGCATCCACCTTTCGCTGCGCCTCGCGGTGCTGGGCTTCCGCCTCCTGCCACTTGGCGGCAGGGTCACGCAGATCTTCGGGCAGGTCGTCCGCTGTCAGCAACGCCGCGAGCCGTTCGTCCGAAATGCCGGGGCCGACATGAACCCGGGCTTCGGCAGCAACACTCTCGGCGGTGTCGGCTGCTGCTTTCGTATCGCCACACGCTTTTTCGGCATCCTTCAGCGAGTTGTTAATGGCGTCTTCCAGGCCTGCCAGGGCCGAGGCTTCGACGGTCATTTCGGGCAGGTCGAGCGCCTTGAGCACTTCCAACTCACCGCCCAGTTTCGCAAACTGCTCCCCGGCGACGCCCTGCCGCGCCACTGTCGCTTGAAGGTCGGCCGGATCCTCGTCGCGCATGTTGAAAATACCGTTTGGATACCCGTCACGACGTAGTCGCCACTTTTCAGCATCGGCCGCCGAATTGCGGCATTTCAGCAGGAAGTCGATCGCATCTGCTTTACCTTTTGCCTTGGCGGCCGCGTCGGCCTCTTCTTGTTTTTCATCGCGGTCGCGTTCGTCATTTTCGTACTCGGACTGAGCATTGACTGCCTCACCAAATGCCTTCCCACATTCATTCAGTTTCTTCGACAGGTTCCTCAGTCCGGACACTTTCTCGGAAAATTTCAGTGACTCGCGGGCTGCCGTGAGGTCGTATCCACCGTTGACGCTTATTTCAATGCGTTCCGTCAGGGCTTTTGCCTCCCCCATCAGCAATTCATCGAGCGTCAAGTGATAGCATTGGCTGAATGCCTCGTCGGACACCTTGGGGCTGTCCGCGATTTCACCGGTCTCGGGGTTGGTCCAGGTAATGTCGTTGCCGAACAAATTGCCGGTACCCGTCAGTCCATCGACTTCTATGGTTGCATGGATATCAGCCTGGTCGCCCTGCGCCGGCGGCCACAGCATTCTCCTCATGGCAGCGGCGGTGGTCGACTTGCCCGTGGCGTTCGCTCCGATGATGACATTGATGCCATCGCAGAAGGCCGATTCATCCGTGTACCGCAGGTTGTCCTCGGCTGAGATACCCAACAAACGCTGAATGACCAGCGAGCGGAAGGCCAGTGTCTTGTGAGCATCTTCAGGCATGGCGCTCTCCCGGTTCCTGCGCATGCAGCGTTTCGATCAGCCGCCGGGTCTGTTCGGCGGCGAGTCGGCAGGCCTGTTCCTGGCCGAACGTTTTGTCCCCGTCGTCCAGCCACGAACGCACCCGGCTGTACACGTCGTGGGTGACTGTCTGCTGAATCAAATCGACGTGGGCGCGCGCTTCGTCGGACATCTCGCGCTCACCGGTCAGCTGCAGATAAAATTTGGCAGCTTCACCCAATGGTGTGGAATGATCTGCGAGTGCCTCGACATCGAGATTCGGGCGGATGTCAAACTCTGCGTTCGCCTCAATATGGGCAGTGACGGCTTCGACGGAGAACGATACCGCATCAGCGTCGTTGGCGAACATGCGCCGCCACTCGTCGCGCAACTGCTCTTCGCCGAGAGTAGTTCTGCCTGCGATCCGCACGCGGCAGCAAAGATGCTTCAGATCCGGCTGGTCGGCAACGATCCCACGTGCCGCAGTGCGCACGGCCTCGACAACGGCACCGTGCAGATAGTCTTTCGCCGTCAGTTCGGCACCCGCTGTATCGACGGCAACGGTGATCGTCTCGTACCGCACGGTGGCCAGCGGCAGGTGGGTGACGGTTGTCGTCCGGTCAGGCCCGATGTCGATCATCCACGGCCCGTGCGGGCCCGGCTCGCCGGGATGCAGCGGCTGCGGGCTGCCGGCGTAGAAGTTCCGCGGTTCACTGCGCACGGAATCGGCGCTGTCAGGTTTGTGGATATGGCCAAGGGCCCATGTCCCGATCCCGGACCGGGCGAAATCGCCGCCGGGCACCGGGCAGTAGACGCTGTCGCTGCCGGCGCCGCGGTCGCAATGCAACAAACCAATGCTCGGGGTCCCGGACTCCAGCATGTCGGGCGTCAGTTGGGGCATCGGGTTGGTGGTCACCTGTGATTGCGGAAAGGACCAGCCCCAGACATCGGTGTGCCGACCGCCGTCGTGACCGGGCAGCTGCACGCACTCCCAGCGCCCGCCCTGGCCGAGCAGGTCAAAGTTGTCAGTCTCCAGCGTGCGCCGCAGTCGTTTCATCACCTCGACATCGTGGTTGCCGGCGACCGCGATGCAGCGGATGCCGGCACTGTCCAGCCGCTTGATGCCGCCCTCGATCGCATTGAGCGCCTCGTAGAAGCCGCGATCATTATCGACGATATCGCCGGCAATGAGCAGGGCGTCAACCTGTTCATCGATCGCGAAGTCGACGATCCGCTGCCACATCTTCACCGGGGCGTGTTCACACGCCACGGCTTCCGGCAGCTTCGAGCAGCGCCGGCCGATGTGAAGGTCGGCAGTTACGAGGAGTTTCATGTGAGGGCCTGGTTTGCCGGTTCTGTTGATGCGTCTCGCGTTGGATCTGTATCGCGACAGCGACGCCCGTACCGGCAAGGCACCGGCCGTCTCGATACCTTATCATCTCTCGAGCAGTTCATCGCGAAGTCCCGTGTCACGTTGGGTCGGTGTTATGATTGCCTGGCGCAAGGTCGATTCGGCGGACCAGATGTGGACGGCTCGGCTGACCCGGGTGATGCCA
>CAUZJQ010000110.1:0-11857 GCA_963580095.1 Lentisphaeria bacterium
CAGCGTAGTCACGAGCATACCGTTGCGATGGCCAAAGCGGCCTTTGAATGGAAGGGCCGCATCGACATCCTTATCAACAACGCGGGCGGCGGCTCCGGGAACAGTCCTGGAAACATCCATGAACGCGACCCCGAGGACGAGGCGAATATGATCGCGACGAACCTCACGGGCTGCCTTAACTGCTGCAAAGAAGTCAGCCGCTATATGGTCGAGGCCGGCTATGGCAAGATCATCAACATCGCCTCAGCCGCTACCCTGATCGGCCGCGACCGTCGGATGTACGATCGCAGCGGTATGGCCGGCCAACCCGTCGACTACGCTGCGGCCAAGGCCGGAGTCGTCGGCCTCACCCGGGACTTGGCCGGCATGCTGTCGCCCAAGGGCGTGTACGTCAACGCAATTTCTCCCGGCGGTTTCGAAAAGCCGGGAAACCTGCCGGAAACCTTTGTTGCGGACTTCGCGGATGGCGCCATGCTGGGGCGCTGGGGCCGCATGGGCATCGACCTGAAGGGCGCTGCACTGTTCCTGGCATCAGCGGCGTCCGATTACGTGACGGCTCACAATCTTGTTGTCGACGGCGGCTTCTCAGTCTGGAAGTGATGGCGGTCAACGAACGCCGGGCTTTGAACATAGAACTAACCCTGAACAGCAAAACACCAAAAGCTGAATAATGACCTCTGCTACTGATGCAAAAAAATGGATCTGCACTGTTTGCGGCTGGATCTACGATCCGGAAATCGGCGACCCCCATTCGGGAATTGCCCCGGGGACACAATTCGAAGACATCCCGGACGACTGGTACTGCCCTGACTGTGGCGTCGGCAAGGAAGACTTCGAACTGCTCGACTGAGTCCGTTCACTGCTCCGACGTCGACGCCTGGATGAATGCGTCAATATCCGAACACACCGTTTGCCAGCCGTAGTCCACGGGTATCACGTGCCCGGACGCATCCAGACGAACCAGCTGCTTGCGCGCGCTACCGAGCTGTTCGAAAAAGCGCACCGCGGCCTCTGTGTCGACAATTTTATCCGCCGTCGATACCGCTGTGTAAACCGGCACTGTGATCTCGGGGGCGCGGTCGCGAACTTCTGACGCGATCGCGAATGTCTCTTCGATGGTCGTCAGCGGCACGAATTGCTCCCGAACAATCACCGTCCGGCCCTCCGGCGAATTGATGTCCAGTTCGAAGCAGGTTTCGATGCGATCGGTGAACATCAGCAACGCACCGGTCGTCTTGAACCAGGCATGCGGTGAGAGCACCGGGCTGCGTTCGCCCGAAACCTCGACCAGCAGCGCCAGCAGCGCCACACCCGCCGCCGTGTCCGGATGGTCCAGTACGTGTCGGATCACCAGTGACGCACCCGTCGAATGGCCGACGATCCAAACCTCGTCGTGCGTCTGGCGCAAGCTCGTCACCTCCTCGGCAATCGCCTGCAGCCAGTCTTGCCGGTCATGCTTTGCAAACGCCTCATACGGCTCGGCGAAGCCAGGCAGGCGCATGGCGCGGCAGGTGTAGCCTTTCTCTGCCAGTTCGTCAGCCATCAGCTTGTAGAGCGCCGGCGAGTCATTGAACCCGTGAACCATAAGCAGGGCGGTGTCGCCACTGCCGACCGTGAACGCCTCGCAGCCGCGCCGCACGCCGTCACTGTTACGATCGACGTTTGCTTCCCATTTAGCCTGCCGTTTTCTGACGATGCCGGCGTAGATCAAGTCTGCCATGACGAATGTCACTACCAGCCCGACAGCCGCGATGGCCAGGACCTTCACAATCGGCCTCTTCTTTTTTGATTGTTTCGGTGTCATTGACAGTCAGTTTTGCAATCGCTGTGCCAGCCGTACTCTGTATTTTGTAAAACCCTTGGATGACACAAGTTACTTTAGCACTCCGACTGCCGAGTTGGATTCATCCATACATTCGATGTCAATGTGTGCGCAAATCGTGTAAGTTCCCAGTCCATGTCCCTATTACGGCAAATCTGGCACCTGCCAAAGAGCGGCGATATCAGCCGACTGCAGTTGGCCGGCGATGACCTGAGTGAGCCTGCCCCAGGCTGTGTCACTGTCCGTGTTGCGGCAGTAGGCCTCAACTTTGCGGATGTCTTTGCCTGCCTCGGGCTCTACTCCGCCACGCCGTCCGGAGCGTTCGTGCCGGGGCTGGAGTTCGCCGGCGTTGTTGACGCGGTCGGCCCGTCCGTCGACGGCTTGGCAGTCGGCCAACCGGTCATGGGACTGACCCGATTCGGTGCCTATACGACACACCTCAATGTCGATGCCCGATACCTTTGGCCGCTGCCGGAGGGTTGGTCGATGGCCGAGGGCGCCGGCCAGCTTGTGGCGTCCTTGACCGCCTGGTATGCACTGCGTGAGCTTGGCGGCCTGCGGCCTGGCCAATTTGTGCTGGTGCAATCGGCCGCCGGCGGTGTAGGGCTCGCGGCATTGGGGTTGATCGATCGGCTGCGCGGCGAAGCGGCAGGTACTGTCGGGCAGGCGGCAAAGACGGAGGTCACCG
The DNA here is from genome assembly GCA_963580095.1 of Lentisphaeria bacterium. GTDB lineage: Bacteria > Verrucomicrobiota > Lentisphaeria > JABSQK01 > CAJWLW01 > CAJWLW01. The sequence continues at coordinate 2,511 of CAUZJQ010000110.1, forward strand.
GGCTGCCGTCCGAGCGAGTCATCGTCCGTGACGGCATTGCCTTCGAGCAGCGGCTCGACAAGGTCCTCGCTTCGGCTGGCCGCGACGGATTCGATCTGGTCCTCGATGCAGTTGCAGGCCCAACGTTCCAGCCGCTGTACCGCAGGCTGCTTCCGGGCGGACGCCTGGTGATATTTGGCGCGGCCGATCTGATGCCGTCGGGGCAACGGCCGAACTATGCGAAACTCGGCTGGCAATACTGGCGTCGTCCGAAATTGGATCCGGTTAGCATGATTTCGGAGAACAAGAGTGTCATGGCATTCAATCTGATCTGGCTCTGGGATCGCGCCGATGAGATGCGACGGCTGTATGACGAGCTATCGGCACTGGAGCTGCCGCCGCCGCATATCGGCCGGGTAATGCCCTTCAACGATGCAACGGCAGCTTTGCGGTATTTACAAAGCGGCGACTCGGTCGGCAAGGTGATTATGGAGGTCTGAGCAGTCCTTTGCCCAGATCAGTCGATTCGTTCCGCTGTGCCACCACAGCAGGTCTGGATCAGGCCGATTGCTTCGCCGACAACCTGCTGTTGCCGTTCTGCGGACATCGCATCGGTACTCTCGACGATCAGCAGCACCTCCTTGCTGGCGGCGGTGACCTTGCTGAACTCGCCCTGCACAACGTCCAGTCGGCAAATGACGCGATTGTCCGCATCGACGTATCCGAATTCGCCTGCCGTCACCGGCCGCGGTTCCTGGCTGCCCAGCGGAATGAACGTCTCACTGCCGTCGAACAACTGCATGGTTACCGGCAGCGACAGAGCTGCGAGATCGTGAGCCCCCAAGCTGAACAAAGTTCGCAGGGAAATCAGGTTGTAGGCATCGACGAAGTTGTTGATGCTCGGCAGGCGCCCGCGTTTCAGAGCATAACGATACAGATTAGGTATCGACGGCGGGTGCTTCTTCGGATTGACGCCGATGCTGCGAAACACTTCGTAAAGCCGCGTCAGTTCCGGGGTGGCAATCAACGCCTTGAGATCGGCGTAACGACTGCGTGCTTGAGCTGTCTCCGCTTCGAAGTCCGCCTGCAGCCCGGCATTGGCCGGGCCGATCGTAACGTCGCGAAAGACGACAGCGGTGGCGCGCAGGCCGAGGCGCAGGCAGTCGTCGGAAACTTCAAAGACGCTCACGCCGAGCGGTGGATCAGCGCGTCACGGGCCGGACCGACGGAAATCATCGTGATCGGCGCGGCGATCAGGGACTCGATCTTCTCCACGTAGTCGCGAGCGGCAGCTGGTAGTTCGTCGTATTCACGAACCTCAGAGACATCCGACTTCCAACCGGGCATCGTCTCGTACACCGGCTTGGCAACGTCCAAGGCACGGCCGACCGGAAAATCCGTGACCACCTCGCCGTTGACATCGTAGGCCGTACAGATCGGGATTTCATCAAGGTACCCGAGCACATCGACCAGCGACAGGACAACATCGGTGGCTCCTTGCAGCCGCACGCCATACTTCGTAGCGACGGCATCGAACCAACCCATCCGTCGCGGGCGTCCCGTGGTGGCGCCGTATTCGCCGGCGTCGCCGCCGCGCTCGCGCAGTTCGTCGCCGTCTGCTCCCGACAACTCGGTGACAAACGGGCCAGCCCCAACACAGCTTGAATATGCCTTGGTGACGGCGATGATCTTCTTGATGGCATAAGGCGGTATGCCGGCCCCAACGCACGCATACCCCGCCAGTGTCGATGATGAAGTCGTGAACGGATGGATGCCGTGTTCCGGATCGCGTAACGCCCCAAGCTGGCCTTCGAGCAGGATGTTCTTGTCGGCCTTGATCGCGTCGTGCAGCAGCACCGTGGTGTCGCAGATGTAGGATGTCAACCGTGTGCTCAGAGTCGTCAGGGAGTCAATGATCGCATCGATCGACATGCGGTCCTTGCCATAGAGCCCGGTCATCAGCATGTCCTTGGCGGGCAGGGCGCGTTCGAGCTGGTTTCGCATGCGATCAGGATCGGCGAGGTCGGAGACGCGAATACCGACCTTCAGCGCCTTGTCGGCATAGAACGGGGCGATACCGCGTTTGGTGGAGCCGAAACTGGCACCGGCGAGGCGTTCTTCCTCATAGCCATCGAGCAGTCGGTGGTGCGGCAGCACGACCTGGGCGCGGTCTGAAACCTTCAGTCGCGGCTCGGGCACGTTGCGCTGCTGCAACTCGTCGAGCTCGTCCCAGAAAACATCCAGGTCCAGCGCTACACCGGGGCCGATGACGTTGGTGACATTGGGATAAAAAACACCGGACGGCAGCAGATGCAAGGCAAATTTCCCGTGCGGATTGATTACCGTATGGCCGGCGTTCGCCCCGCCTTGAAAGCGCACGACGAAGTCGGCATCCACGGCAAGCGAATCGGTGATCTTGCCTTTGCCCTCGTCCCCCCAGTTTCCGCCGGTGATCGCTGTGATCATCACTGTCTCCTAATTAAGTCTGAACGGTGACTATGCACCGCTAATAGTAGCGAGTCGAATACGCCAGTGGCGGCAATCGCCGGATTACGGCGATTGTGCCATTCACAATATAGTGATGTCATGCAGCAAACCAATATCGCCTGAAAACAACAATCGAAGTCACCGTCAGCATCAGCACGGAACAAGCGGCAAAAATCCACGGCTTCACACGGAATTCTGCAGGTATCCGCAGCCGGCCCCGGGTGCAGCAGTACAGGCAGAACAGGGCACTCATCGCCAGCGGAATGTAGTAGCGTCCCTGGACGATCCGCATGCTGTTACTGACGGTGACGAACAACACGTGCAGGACAAATATCGACACCAGAAAAACGAGTCCCGCGACAAGCCCGGGGCGACCCAACGCCCTGGCTGTGGCGGCAGGCGCCGGTTCGGCAGCGACCGCCACCAGCAGCATAACCAGGAAAGCGATTACAAAAACCATTGGCACGGGCGTATCCAGCCAGCCGAGACGACCGACAAACTGTTCGTACACCAGCGGCAGCGTCATGTTGTTGTAGATATTCTGCAGGCAAAAAAGCAGCGCACGCCACGGGCTGTCGATGATTGCGCCGATGGTCTCCGGGCCGGCGGCCTGCAAATGCGGCAATCCCGACTGGCGCACGAACAGCAGCCAGCCCGCCAGCAGGACCGCGGCGATGCCGGGTACGGCAATCATTGTCACCGTCCACACCCGGCGGTTTGCGAACTTCGCAGCTGGCAGCATGAGGCAGAGCAGACAGAGCGGCAGGTAGGCGATCTTGGCGACTGCAATAATGGCGGCCAGTACGGTCAGTCCAACAATTGTCCGCCCGCCGATAGTCTCGCGGCTGTCGTCAAGCGTCAGTCGCAGGATTATGGCGAGGAAAAGAAAGGCGGCAACGTTGATGATGCTGTCTGCCCCCGGCGCCATCGCCTGCTGCAGCGACATCGGCATCAGCGCCAGCAGGAACAGCGCCGGTTTGAGGACCGGCATCTGTTTGAGCGCCCACCAGACGATGATCAGGTAGACAATGAGATTGGCGCAGCGGATCAGGTACAGCACGATGAGCACCGGCAGGTTCAGCGAATACCCGATAAAGCTGATGATCGTCTGTGGCACATACCCGATGACCGGGTAGTTGCAGGTATTGGCAAAGTCGTAGTATCGCGTATCGCCCTGACGCATCCGCACGTCGAAAGCAGCAATAAGCCGGGCGAGGTCCTGAGGGTTTGACTGCTTCGATGGGCTGGTGATGACACTGATGTCACGCGCGGCGAGTTTCTCTTCGGTCTGGATCAGGGCGCCTGGCAGGACGGCACCCGTACCGGATTCACCGATGACCGGGTGGCAGCACAGGCGCCCCTGAGCGAAACTGATGGCGCGGTAAAAATGATTGTACTCGTCCGGCGTCTGGAACGGCGGGATGAGAAGGATCCAGGCAACGCCGAACGCCAGGCCGATGCTCAGAAACAACCGGTGCCATTGCGTCTCGTCAGGCAGTGCCGTTTCCAACTTTTCTTCCGGGCTTGCGGATTCGGGATTGTCGTTCAAGTTGTAGGGCGTGTAGTGAGGAATAATGGCAAAGCGGTGAAGGTATTATATTGTCGGACCCGTCAAAGGCAAAGGAGAATACGCATGGAGATTCAGGGACGCCTGCTGGAGTTCGGAGAAACCGTCGATGTTTCCGATCGCTTCCGCAAACGCGAATTTGTCGTCGAGTACGCCGATAATCCGCAATACCCGGAGTACCTGAAGTTCGAGCTGGTCCAGGACAAGTGTGCCCTGCTCGACGGTTATAATCCCGGCGGTGATGTTGTCGTGCATTTCGATCTGAAGGGTCGCAAATGGACCGATCCTCAGGGGCAGGTGAAGTATTTCAATTCGCTGCAGGCCTGGCGCCTGGCGCCTGTCGGCGACACCGGCCCGACACCGCCAATGCCCCCACCGCCCGTAGATATGGCCGTTGAAGAATTCGAGAATATTGACGACCTGCAGTTCTGAGCCAGCAGCGCGAAGCTTTCCGAACCAGTGCTACGTCGTCACCGCACTTCCAGCATAAAACTCTCCGAATGGCTGTTGAACTCCGGCGCGTACATGCACTGGATGTTGGCAATGCCGCTCTGATACTTGCCCCGGTGCGCCACCCGTGTTGAATACTCGAAGACATACGTGCCCTTCGGCAGATAGTCGATAAAGAAGTGACTCGCCGTATCGCGCGTGCTCTGGTAATACGCCAGCCCGTCCTGGTACCTGTACTTCGACAGCACGTTCACCGGTTCCGTACCAGCCCCGCGCTGGTCCTTCAAGTGCACGTACTCCATGTCGCGATCGACGCGCAGCACCAACCGCACTACCAGCTCGTCACCAACGCCGATGATACCCTCTACCTTCTTCAGCACCGGACCTTTTCTGGTGTTCTCCTTGATGTACAGCGCCTTCTCCAGCGTCAGCGGCGTTGCCGTGTGCGGCGTGATTTTGCTCATGTCCTCCATGTACTGCCAGTGGATGCTTCCCCAACTCACACCCTCGTCGATTTTGGTCAGCGTGACTTCGCCCATTGCCGGCTTGATCTCAGCCCCGCTAAAACGCTCTTCGTAGAATCCGGTGCCCGCTTCGACGTTTTTCGGCTCGATCGTGACGTCTGCCAATGCCACCGCCACCAGTTCGTCCGAGGCCAGCAGGTCGGTGCCGCGCAGCAGCATGGCGTAGACCGCATCGGCCGTGGCGCGTGTTGTCTTCCAGTCGCGCGTTTGTTTCTGCTTGAGCAGCCAGACCTTGCAGTCCTCGACCGCCTTGTCGTCTTTGGCGACTTCGTCGAATGCCTCGATCATCATCGCTTGTGTCTCGATCGGCGCCCGGTACCACCACCAGGAATGCTCGGTGTCGCGCCAGTACATGCCCATCTCTTCTTCGTTCAGAGAATGCTCGTGGATCGATCGCATGATCTTCGCAGGTGTCTCTTTGCCCACCCCGAACCGCTGCAGGCCAACCGCCAGGTGTCCTTGCGACAGGCGCGACACGGTCAGCCAGTGTTTGTGTGCCTGCCCCAGAAAGTAGTCGACGGCCTCCTTCGCATTCGCCGCAATGACCCGGTCCTCGAGGAAGAAGCTCCGACCGTAGATGTACAACGCGATCGTCGGGCTCAGATTGTTGTTGTCAAGACGCTTGTCCCGCTTCAACTTCTGATATCTCTCGTTGATCGAGCCATCCAGAAAGTTGAGTGCCTTCAGCGCCGGCTTGACGTCGGTGTGTTTGACGCCGAGATGGCGCAGCCGACCGTAGCCCGTAGTGATGTACAACGTGATGTAATGATTCGACGAGCCGCCGGGGAACCAGCCCCACGAACCGTCGCCACGCTGCATTTCTTCGAGCCGGCGCTGCTGCCCGCTGCATTCGCGGTTGAGCCGATTCTTGTCGAACAGTATGCCGAGGTTGCGGCGCGCCTCGCTCTCGCTCCCGGCTTGACGGACCCATGGGGTTTCCTCGAGCATCACGGCCTTGAGTTCGGCGTTTTTCTCGAGTGGGCTGTCGAGTGCCTCGGTCCCTTTCCACTGGTCGAAAATCCGCCGGATCTTCGGGTCGGAATTGGCGATGTGCGAAGCCAGGGCATTGGCGTACAGACGGTTGAACACCTGCTCGGCGCAGCCGTGCGGGTACTCCATCAGGTAGGGTAGAGCCATCACCGCGTACCACGCCGGCTGTGACACCATCTGTACCGTCAGGCTCTCGTGCCGGATCGTGTCGGAATCGCCGGAGGCCAGGAGTTTTTCGAACTTGAACGTCTTCTTGCCGGCGTCGCGGACCGGCAGCGGCAGCGATTCGGTGACCATGATGCGACGCGGTAGTACCGGCAGGTAGCCTTCCTCGCCGTCCGAAAGCTTGCTGGTCGCGGCCACGGCGGTATAGCTGAGGAACCCTTGGCCATCGGGCACCGCGAGCGTCCAGGAATACGTCCGCGACTCCTTGGCAGGAATGTCGAACACCTTGTCGGTCCGCTCATTGCCCAGCGCTTGATCTGCGGACTGCGCAGTTCGTGCATCGGCCAGGGACAGGCGAACGGTGCCCTGCTGGCGAGTCGGTGATTGGTTGATCACCTTGACCGTGAACTCAAGCCTGTCACCCTCGCGCAGGAAGCGCGGCGGATTCGGCTGCACCATCAGGTCCTTGGCGGTGACCACGCTGTCTTGGAGGAAACCGCTACGCAGCTCGGCATCGTGCGCCAACGCCATGAACTTCCACTTGGTCAGAGCCTCCGGCATCTCGAACTCCAGTTTGACGCGACCCGCGCCGTCACTGATCAGGTGGGGGAAGAAGAAAGCAGTTTCCTGCAGGTTCTTGCGGGCCGTTACCTTGCTCAGATCCGGTCCCTTCGGCTCGGCGCCGCCCGCCCGCGCCGCGGCCGGGTCCATAGCAACTGCTTTGTCCTCTGAGGCTGCCTTCCCAAAAGCCGACGCGTCGTCTCCGTTTGCCATGTCCATCTCATTGGCATCTTCCGCCATCTCCATCGCCGCCATCGGTACCGGGCCACTACTTAAGCTGCGCATGCGCAAGTCGCCCCGGCGTCTGGCATAGCCGTGATAGAAGTTCCTGGTAACGTCTGGGTGGAAGCCGCGATAGCTGAGGCTGCCGTTTTTCCGGCGGCTCGACCAGCGGCCCTGCAAACGGTGCCAGGAAACAAGGAGGTTCTGGAACTGCGACTGCAGGCGTGACCAGTCATGCCGGAAGACATCGATGCTTTGCGCCCAATGGTGCGGCAGGTATGCATCGAGCGATTCGTCGTAGAGCCCGGCGACCATCTCGGCAACCACTTTTTCGGCGTCCGGCCCGGTGATTATCGCGGTCCAGGTTTCCTTTTCGGCCGGCCCGAGCTTCGAAGTGAAATGTTCCCACTTCACCTGGAGCTTCTTGTTGCTCCACGGCACAGTGACCGGGCGCGCTGTTATGTAGCCTCGATTCTCCCGTACCATCGTAACGCGCACCGTAAAGCCGCCGCGCATCTCCTCAGTCACTGCCAGTTCGATGATCTCCTGGGTGCGTTTCGGATCGGTCCAGAAACTCCGTAGAATCTTGTTACGATGCTCGATCTCGATGTATGCCCGGGCCCGATCGTAGCCGCTGCCCCACAGCGCGGTGAGGCTGTCGCCCGGCTCAACCTTCCAGGTCGGTGCCGTGAGCAGGAATGGAATCTTCAGGTTGCACTTCGGCGCCTGCGGATCGAGCACCTGCAACGGTTGCAGGGCACTGACCGGCTTGCCGAAACGATCGCTCGACTCCAGTTTGGCGCGGTACAGTCCAGGCTCAAGCGCCACCGAAAGCTCCGCCCCGCCCTCGGCGTCCGTCGTGAACGGCCGTTCCACGGCAACATCGCCGAGCGGCCAGGTGTTGGGATCGGAAAGGTCCGGCTCACCCGCCTGCCCGGCCGGCCGCAACATGCGGCGATGCTGCTGCCAGCCTTGGGCCTGAGGACGCTGGACGGTTGCCGGCGCCTGCAGTCGGAAAATCTTGACAGTACCTTCAGCACTCTGGCCGACGCCATCAAGCGTGCGCGTACCGATCGTCAGCACCACGGGCTTGTCCTTCTCCTGCCACTGGTCGGTGCTGAGCGTCGCCTGCAGAGTCGTGTAGCCGACGTTGACAGTGCGATTGCCGGAGCGTGTTTCGCCGGCGGTGTCTGTGACATCGGCGTAGACCGAGAAACTGAAGGTCGGTTCATCGGCCGCCGGCACCGTCCGGTCCGGCATGGCATTGAAGGTGATCTTGAACGACCCGTCGATCTCGGTCCGCACGACCCCGTGCAGGATCTCCTGGCCGCCGGACTGCTGCGGCATCCACCAGCGATACCAGCCCCACCACGGCGGATACCGAACCTCACGCACGACACGGTATTGCACTTTAGCGCCATTCACCGCGGCCCCAGTATAGCTGATGGCATGTCCCGTGATGGTGACGCCGGCATCCAGCTTCGGCGCGGTTTCCGGCGGCTCAAGGGCAACCTCGAACTTCGGGCGCTTGTACTCCTCGACAGTGACGTTGGTACTGCCGTTGGGTTGACCCTCGACGACGATCGACATGCGGCCCATCAGCCGATCGCGCGGCGCCGTGAAGCTTCCGGAAAACGAACCGTAATCGTTGGTGCGAAACTCGCGGCGCACGATTTCCTTGTGATTGACGTCGCGGAAAATGACCATGAGCTTGCGGTTGTTGATGGTGCGGTACTCGTCTTTCTCTTGGTACGAATAGGTGCAGATGCCTTTGAAACGGATCGTCTGTCCCGGGCGGTAGAGCGAGCGATCGGTGAAAAACGTGGTGTGTTCCTGCGGTCGAGGCGTCATGTCATAGGCATGTGCCGAAAGGTTGTTTGTCGAAACACGATCGCCCCGGTGTTTGGCCACAATGACATGCGGCTGAGAGCTGATGGCTGCTTTGAAATAGCCGTTTTTATCGGTGCGCTCATCGACTCCCGCCCGCTGCCAATTCCGGCGATCCCTGCTCCAGAACTGGATCTGTACACCCTCGATCGGCTCGCCGCTGCCCGCATCCAAAACGAAACCCCCGACACGGTCCGATCCCTGCCGCGTTCGCGTGACGATCGCCAGGTCACTGACCCAGAAGCTGCGATAGTTCACGAAATTTTTCTCCTTCTGAAAGTTCGGGGTGCAACTGGAGATGACGAAATAGTGGCCCTTCGCCAGGTCCCCAGGCACCTCGACCTGGTGTTGCCGCAACTGATAATCGTCCGTCGGCGGCAGATCTACAGACCATGATTTAACAGGCTGCATGCCGATCAGTTCCTTCCGTTGCTGACGCGTAGCCAACTGATCGAGTGACCAGCTCCGTGAAGTCAGCAGCTTGTTCCAGTCGTACGGCACGACGCGAAACCAGA
>CAUZJQ010000111.1:0-11807 GCA_963580095.1 Lentisphaeria bacterium
TGATCAGGTAGATCACCAGCAGCCCGATCATCCCGCTTTTACGCACCGAGGCGATCGAGCGCATGCGGTCTTCCGATTCGGTGCCTCGCTTGGCGGTGATGTTGTACTTGCGTGACAGCTCCGGCAGGAATTTTTCGAGCAGACTGTTCTCGATGTCTTTCGCCTTGACACCCTCGGCAGTATCGGCGGTGACGCTGAATTTACGCTGGCCCTTCTCCCGGCGAATGGTTGAAAAGCCGGCTGCGTATTCGACGTCGGCAACATAGTCGAGCGGCACTTCCGTTCCATCGGGCGCCCGGATACGCAGCCGTCGGATCTGCTCCAGCGTCCGGCGTTCGGCGAGTGGATAACGGACCATGATCTTGACCTCGTCGGCACCGCGCTGCACGCGAGATATTTCCTCGCCGTAGAAGCCGGCGCGGACCTGTCTGGCGATATCCTGGAGCGCGACGCCGGTAGACTGCGCCGCAGGCTTGAGGCGCAGGCGAATTTCCTTCTTGCCCGGCTTGTAGTCAGTATTGATCTGGGTCACGCCCTTGTAAGTGGCAAGCTCGTCCATGATCTCACCGACAGCATGCAAAAGATCCTCCTCATTGGAACCGAGCACGTCAAGTTGAATATCGCCGCCGGGCGGTCCGCCGGCATAGCCCTTGAACTTGACCGCAACGGCCCCATTTATCGGTCCGGTCTGCCGGCGCCATTGATCGACAATCTCGGCGAATGGAATGCCACGATTCTCGGTCGGCATCAACTCGATGAAAACCTCACCAACATGATCCGCCTTCTTCGACCTGCGGTCTTCGAAGCCGAGGGTTCCGCCGATCACGGCGTAAACCGTCACCCCGAGGGGCCCGTCGAGGCGATTCGCATAATACGCTTCGGTCGCCTGCCAACCGGCATTTATCGTCCGGGCCGCCTCTTCCGTGGCGGCGATCGGGGTACCGCCGGTAAATTCGAATTCGGCCTGGATCCAGTCGGTGTCGGCTTCAGGGAAAAAAATGGATTTCACGGTGCCGCTCATAACCATCGAAGTAGTCAAGGCAATCACGACCAGACCGCTGGCGACTGTGGCGTAGCGCCAGCGCAAGAGGACCCCCAGCAGCGGGCAGTAGATTCGCTGGATCATGAAGCGCAGGCCAAAACCGGTGAACCGGCGCAACTGGCCAATGAGATTGTACCGCGACACTCTCCTGGTCTCGCCGTTGCGCGGCAGCGGCAGATGCCGCAGGTGCACGGGTAGGATAATGAGTGCCTCGAACAGGGAAATGATCAGCGCCGCAATGATCGGCCCCGGCATGACAGCGATAAATTTTCCAATCGTACTGCTGACGAACAACAGCGGCATGAACGCGACGATACTCGTCAGCACAGCCGTCAGTACCGGCCAGAACACCTCACGGGTGCCCTCGAGGACCGCCGTGAAGGCTTCGTCGCCGTTCTCGCGTCGGGCGTATATGGATTCGCCGACAACAATCGCATCGTCGACGATGATGCCCAGCACCATGATCAGGCCGAAAAGGCTGATCATGTTGATCGACTGCCCGGTCATCGCCATCAGCCCAAAGGCGCCGCAAATCGAGATGACCAGCCCCAGCGTCACCCAGAAACAGAGCCGCAGCTCGAGGAACAGCCAGAGCGCCAGAAACACCAGCACCAGACCGATCGCGCCGTTGCGCTGCAGCAAATCAATACGGCCCTGGACCAGGCGCGATATATCTAGCCAGGTCGACAGGTTGACCGTAGCCGGCATGGTCTCGCGCTTGCCAGCGACGTATTTGTGCACCGCCTCGGCAATGCGGATCGTGTCTTCCTCCTTCGCCTTGAGCACTGCCAGGTTGACTGAGCGTTTGCCGTTGTACAACGCGTACACCGCCGACTGTTCATCGAAGGTGTCACGGAGAATGGCGACGTCACGCAGAAACACCCGGTCGCCGTCGGCATCGGCGCGCAGCACCAGGTCATTAAATTCACTTGCGAAATAGCGACGGCCGATGATCCGGATATTGAAATCCTCGGTAGCGGTCCGCAACACTCCACCCGGCAAGTTGTCGCTGTTGCGGCGAACTGCGGCAGCAACCTCATCGAAGGTCAGCCGGTGTTCCTGCAGCCGCTCCTCGGAGATTTCGATATCGACCTGATAGTCGCGCGTGCCGCTGATGTTGACGCGGCTGATGCCCGGCAGCAGCAGCAGGTCGTCATGGATTTCACGGCCCAGCTCCTTGAGATCACGCTCCGGAACATCACCCCAGATGGCGACATTGATCACCGCGTCATCGAAGGAGAAGGTGTCGATGATCGGCCGCTCCGAGTGCTCCGGAAATATGTCGATGGCATCGACCGCGTTTTCGATTTCGGTGCGGAGTTTTTCCTTGTCGGCGTTCTCGGTGACTTCGATGATCGCCTGCCCGGCGTTCTCCTGGGCAACGGTGATCACCCGCTCGATTCCGGAGATTCCTTCAAGCGAATCCTCCAGCCGCCGGCATATCGATTCCTCGATCTCGGCGGGATCCGCACCGGGATAGGGGACAGTGATGTTGATGAAGTCCAGCTCGAACTGCGGGAAGCTCTCGCGAACCATGCTGAACAAACCCACGAACCCGCAGACCAGGATCATGATCATCAGGATATTCGCGAACACCGGATTGAGCAGGACAGTGCGCAGGAACGAATGTTTGTCGGTACTGTCGGCCATACAGATTACATCGTAGGATCTGACTTCGCGTCATCGTACACATCGCTGACCGGGTCAGTCGGGGGCAGAGCAACCTGCTCACCATCGCGCTGGCGGATGCGCACCGCCAATCCGCCGACCGGTGCACGCAGCCGGTTGATCACAACCTGGTCACCCGGTGCCAGCCCGTCATCGACAATCAACTCCTCGCCGATTTCTCTGATCACATGCACACGACGTGCCTCAAGCTTGTCATCGACGACGACGAACACCCGATCGCTCTCGTTCAGGACGGAGCGCGGGATGCGGTAGACGTCGGGAACCTGCTTACCGCGAATTTCGACGGCGCAGAACATGCCGGGAATCAACGGATACGCTGCAGTTCCCTTGGCTGGATCCGGTCGGACGACAACCGTCAGCATCCGCGAACGGTCGTCGAACTGCTTGACACGCGCTACGGTGCCGGACCACGCATCTCCGGCCTCGCCTTCGATCCAGGCAATGGTTGCCGGCACTTCCTCGATCAGGCCAAACCAACCGGCGGGCGCCGAGGCATCCGTCTCCCGGCGGAAATGCATCCATTTATTGACATCCCGGGCATTGAGCGAAACGGCAATCTCCAGATCGTTGTCATTGGCCAGAGACAGCAGTGTCGCCCCAATCTGAACAACCTCGTTCGCTTCCACCGCAACACGCTCGACGCGGCCGGAAAACGGAGCCTTGATCGTGCACCGCGCGATCGCCAGCTCATCGACAGCAACGCGTCGTTCCAGCCGGGAAAGCTCCGCCTCCAGCGCCGTGATCCGATGCGGAATAGCAGCGAGCGACTGCTGTAATTGCGCCATGCGGTCCCGGTCCTGGACGACCGCACGTTCGGCCCGGTCGACACTCGAGCGGTTTCCGATTTGCTTCTCGGTCAGCAGCTTCCCAAGCCGCTCGAATTCGGCCTCGCTCAAGGCAATGCTTTGTTGCGCCAGTTCCAGGCGGGTTTCTGTTGCCTTGGTCTCGGTATTCAGCAGCGCTATCTCGGCCTGCAGTCGGCCGCGGTCCGCTTGGTTGACGTCACGCGACAGCTCGTAATCCGTGGCATCCAGGCGCACCAGAACTTCGTCGTGGCCGATGACTTCGCCCGGTTCCAGGCGCTCGTGCAATTCGATGACGCGACCGCTGACCTGCGGCCGGATGGCGGTGCGGGTCGCGGTTTCGACCGTGCCGTGACCGTACAGAATGATCGTCTCGGTCTGCGGTTCACAGGTCACGACTTCCACCGTCGGCACCCGGTCAACGAGTACCACCTGCGCCGGTGCCTTCTTCCTTGCCATGATCGCCCGCACGCCAAACCATCCGACGCCGAGAATCACGACAATGACAACGAGACGCCAGATCACCAATCTGACCGGCGAACGGCTAAGCGGTAAAGTAGAGCGGGATGTATCGGGCCTGCCCGGACTTGGTTCCGGCGAAGTACTCACTGGAGACTACTCGGGGCAAAGGGGTGAATTACAGCCATGACTATAGGATAAATGCCATCTGGTTTCAACGCCAAACCGGACGATTGCGTAGTTGCGAATCCCTCGAAACCGGGGGGTAACGGGAATTCGGTTCTCGGGCTTTTCCAGGCGAGCACCTCGTATTCAACAAAAGTCAGAAATGCATGGTCAGTTCAGGGATCTGCAGATCATGAATCGGACGAGCATTGATTACGACGCAAGACGCATGTATCGAGGGGTACTTCAGGACCTTTTGGCAAGCGGCTTTTTTTGCCAGGTATAGTTTCCCGCCGAGCCTGTCAACCGGGTGATTGTTCTGGTGCATCGTGGGTATGAGCACTCCAGGCGGTTGCACGACCTGGTCGCAGTTGTCGCGGCGGAAACGCAAAGGTCCCGGTCAATGTCCGTGCCCTTCGTGACCCTCCGCCTCGCCGTGTGCGTCGTCGCCGTGTGCGTCGTCGCCGTGTGCGTCGCTGCCGTGTGCGTCGCTGCCGTGTGCGTCGCTGCCGTGTGCGTCGCTGCCGTGTGCGTCGCTGCCGTGTGCGTCGTCGCCGTGCGCGTCGCTGCCGTGTGCGTCGCTGCCGTGTGCGTCGCTGCCGTGTGCGTCGTCGCCGTGCGCGTCGCTGCCGTGCGCATCGCCATGGCCGTGAATGCTGAGAACATTCTCGGGATTCGCCCGGAGTTGGTCGTATATCTCAGACTCTGTCCAGATCGTGTCGCGTTCGGCATATACGCGGCCGCGATGCACAGTGTCGAACAACGTGAGGATAAAGAAAAAGGATAGAAATGTCAGGCCGCCGACAAAGATCAACATGTATATCTTGTTGTCGTACAGCAGGTGCATGAAAAACAATGCAACCAGGGTGCCTTTAACTGTGGCAATGACCATCGCAAGCATCAGGTTGAGTCCGGTGAACTCCAGCTTAAAGACATCCTCTACCATGGCGTCCAGATGCAGATACTTCCCCGTCAAGACTGTGACCGCGGTGAGAATGAACAGGATGGCGCCGACACCGTAGTAGACCTTCAAGGGCAGGACATGTGGACGTTCGTCGGAATGGGCAGACATAGAGATCCCTTAGATTAGATAGAGCAGCGGAAAGAGATAGATCCAGATGAGGTCGACAAGATGCCAGTACAGTCCACCAAGCTCGACCGGGGAAAAGTACTCGCTCGAATAAGCGCCCTTCGACGTCCGCCAGGCAACCCACGTCAGGAAGAACATGCCGCCCAACACATGCAAGCCATGCAACCCTGTCATGGCGAAATAGATGCTGAAAAAGACGTGCGGATTCTGGATGGGGGCAACGACGCCTTCAACCTTGCCCAACGCGAAGTCGAGGTTGTTGAAGTTTTCACCCGGGAAAATTCCCGCATGGAACTTATGGGTATACTCGAAGTATTTGACAACCATGAAGACGCCGGCAAAGACAACCGTCGCGATCAGGTACCAGAACGTTTTTTTCGGTTGGTCAAGCTGAATGCAGCGGATCGCCAGGGCAACGGTCACCGAGCTGGCAATCAGCACCAAGGTGTTAAGGGCGCCGAGGTTAACATTGAGCATTCGGCTGGCGCCGGCAAACAGTTCAGGATGCCAGACACGGAAAAAGACGTAAAAGCCGAACAGCCCGCCAAACAGCAGGATCTCCGTAACAAGAAACAGCCACAGCCCCATTTTGAGCGACTCGTGCTGTTGCTCCATGTCGTTGAAATGATGGGCCAGTGCAGGGTGACGCTGGTGCCCATGATCGTTGGTTGGTTGTGACATTATAACCTTCTATCCTTTTCTCTTTTCAATCCAGCGTTTTCGGCTGACATTTCCTCCGGCAACACGCGGTCATAGTCATACGGACCATGGGAATACACCGGGTCAACCAGAAAATTCTCGGTTGGCGGCGGCGAGGTCGTCGCCCACTCCAGGGACAGGCCGCCCCATGGGTTCTCGCCAGCCGGTTCGCCCTTGAAGGCTGCGTGTATCAGATAGATGGCAGTGATGAACAGCCCCAGGCCGAGGACCAGCGCACCCAGCGACGAAAAGCCGTGCAGGCTTTCGAACAGGTTCGTCTTCATCATGCCGCTGTAATCGTGATAGCGCCGGGGCATGCCCTGGGAACCCAGGTAAAACTGCGTGAAGAATGTCATGTTGAAACCGATGAACACGAGGCCGCAGGAGATTTTTGCCCAGAACTCGTTGTACATGCGCCCGAAAATCTTCGGCCACCAGTGATGGAGACCGCCGAGGAAGGCAATCACCGTGCCGCCCACCATCACGTAATGGAAGTGCGCGACAACAAAATAGGTGTCATGCAAATGTACATCGACACCGAGTGCGCCAAGGTGTATGCCGGTGAGCCCGCCAATTGTGAACAGGATCAGGAAAGACACGGCATATAGCATTGGTGTCGTCCAGGCGATTGACCCCTTGTACAAGGTCGCTACCCAGTTGAAGATCTTGATGCCCGAAGGTATCCCGATGAAAAAGGTGATGAACGAGAAAACCATCGACGAAAACTCGGACTGCCCGCTGAGAAACATATGGTGGCCCCACACCATGAACCCGAGCAGGGCAATGGCGACGCTCGAAAAACCGATCGCCTTGTACCCGAAAATATGCTTTCGCGAGTGTACCGTCACAAGCTCGTTGATGATGGCGAAGCCCGGCAGAATCATGATGTACACCGCGGGGTGCGAATAGAACCAGAAAAAGTGCTGGAAGAGCACAGGATCACCACCAAGCGACGGGTCAAAAATACCAATACCGAGCCAGCGCTCGAGCACTAACAGCACCATGGTGATACCGATCACCGGTGTTGCCAGGACCTGCACCAGCGCCGTGGCGTAAATCCCCCAGATGAACAGCGGCATGTCGAACCAACCGATGCCCGGCGCCCGCATCTTGTGAATGGTCACGGCAAAATTCAGCCCCGTGAAAATCGATGAAAAGCCCAGGATGAAAACTCCCATCGTTATCATGATTACCGAGGTGTTGTCATCCCCCCCAGTCTGCGTGCTGTAGGGCGTGTAGAAGGTCCAGCCAGTGTCGACGGTGCCATGGAGGATCGCGAAAAGAGTAAACGCCGCGCCGAGCATATAGACATACCAACTCGCCAGATTGAGTCGCGGGAAGGCAACGTCCTTAGCGCCGATCATCAGCGGCAGCAGGAAATTACCGAGAATAGCCGGCACCGAGGGAATGATGAACAGGAACACCATAATGGCGCCGTGCAAGGTAAACATCTTGTTGTAGAAGACCTGACTCTTCGCCATGCTCACCTTGGCTGCGTCCGACATCCCTGGATCGATCGGTTTATATTCGTTGTTTGACGCTGTTTTCTCAGCTCCCACTGCAACGTCTGCTGCGGCGTCCGTCGCAGCCGCAGCAGTGGCAGGTTCCGGTCCTGCTCCCGTTTCGTCTGCTGCTACTGCGGTCTCGGCGGCTTCAGAACCTTTTGGAGCACCCGATGCATTGGCCGGCTCTTCGATGGCGGCACCCTTAAAGAATAGAGCGCCAGGCTTGGCGAGCTCCAAGCGAACGATCAGCGCGAAAACGCCGGCTAAATAAAACGCCGACATGACCACAATCATGTAGAGGATCGCGATACGCTTGTGATCCATAGTCAACAACCAGGACTTGATACCCTTGGAGTTGTTGATGAAATGTTTTTCAGGCAGCTTATTCATGGCTTAGGATCCTCATTTGCCTCGTCCGCCTTGTAGACGGACAGGCTCTTCATGAAACCAATGATATTTTCCACTTCCTCATTGGACACGGATTGCTTCGGAAACGGCGCCATGCTCGTCTTGGATGCGAACCCCTCGACGATCTTGAGGTGAGGATAACGGATGGATTCCCGGATATAATCGTCCAGAACCTTGATGGTTGTACCGTCACTCAGCGTTTCTGTCCTGCCGTACAGATTATGCCAGGTGGGTGCCTTCTCCACGTTGCCGGCTTCCAGGGAATGACAGACGCTGCATTTGTTATTGTAGATTTCTTCGCCCGTTCCCGCCTTGGCGTTGTCCAATACCCATTGCGTGTAGTCCGCCTCGGACATGACGTACACACGCCCCAGCATCTTCGAATGTTTCTCACCGCAGTACTCAGTGCAGTACAGGTCGTACTCACCCTCCTCCAACGCGGTGAACCACAACGAGGTTGTACGGTTGGGAATGATGTCCATTTTGACGCGAAAATCCGGGATGAACAGCGAATGCAGCACGTCACTCGAACTCATATGCAGCTTGATCGGCCGACCGACCGGCACGTGCAGGTTGTTGCTTTTCGATTCGTTCCCGGAGCCGCCGACGTTGTGGCGGAAGGTCCAGTTCCACTGCGCCGCCTGCACGCGGACTTCCTCGGCGCCGGCCGGGATCACGAACAGATCCATGAACGACCGAAACCCCCAGATAAAGATGAAGAAAATCATAATAGTCGGAATGACAGTCCAGACAGTCTCAAGCGCCGTGTTGTGATGCAACGGTATCGTCAGGCCCGGTTTCTCATCACGTTTCCGTCTGTATTTGAACATGAAATAAATGGTACAGACTGTGATAATCACGAAAAAAGCAACGGACATCCACGTGATCACATAGAATAGCCAATCCACGTCTTCGGCAATCGACGAAGCGCCCTTTGGCATGAACCAGGTTTTCGGAGAAACTTCCATTTTAAAATCGACCTTTCAGTCCTTGCTTCATTTCTGTGTTGCTGGCAATAACGCTCTAAGCCTGACGTCTGCCCCTGTTGTCACACATTCCGGTATCAGCGGCGCCGCCATTCCCAGATCCAGAAGCCGCCCAGGAATATCAGGATGGCAACGAGTGTGACAGCGCCGCCAAGCCGCATGACGTTTTGTGCGAAAAGGACATAACGATTGGCCTCGGGATCGAACTGATAACAATACATGATGAACCGGTTCATGATGCTGCCGATCTTTCCATCAGCCGCTTCCAGCAGGCTCAGCCGCAGGTCCTTCTCTTCAAATTTTATCCCGTACAGGTAGCGGGAGATCTTTCCATCAGCCGTCAGGACGTATGCCGCCGCAGGGTGCGCGTACATGTCCTGTTTGGTGTCGTAGAAGTAGCCAAAACCAATGGCCCGTGCCAATTCTTCGATCTCTTCCTTGTCGCCGACCAGAAATCTCCAGCCCTCGGGTTTTATCTCTTTGCCCAGCCCCTCTACGTAGTTGGTTCGTTTGCTGGCGGCCAGCGTCGCGGTTTCCCGCGGGTCGATGCTGACCGTCACCATGTTAAATTCGCCGCCCGGCGTCCACGTCATGTCGCTGACGCCGTCCGAGAGCCCGTTCAGCACCAAGGTGCAGAGTGTCGGACACTCGTAGTATGCCAGTGTCATCAACACCGGCTTGTCGTCCTTAAAGCAATCGCTCAACCGTATCCGGCTGCCGTCCGAATCGGTGAACGCCAAATCCAACGGTATCGACTCACCCAGGTGCTCGCGGATGTCCATTGCCGCTACCTGATCGTCCTCGCGACGCGGCATCGGCCCCTGGCCGCACACCGGCGGCACCAGCAGCGCCGCCAGCAGGAAGACGAAGCCGGCACGGCTACCGTTGATTTTCTTCAACCAACAGTTCCATAGCCCGTTCGATCGGTATCCGCTGCACCCCCGTTGTGGCGTCCACCCCATATGTTTCCAATTGTTCACTCGTCTCTGCCCGCAGCTCGATGAGCTCAGTTTTCGGTGCGTCATAACTGTTCCGGAATTCCTCCGTGACCTTCGAGAAATAGCCATCTAGAATCACAATGGAAACGGCCACACTCGCCAGAATCACGATCGCCGTACAAGTAACGCCCAACAAGTTGATATCACGTTTCTCGTAACCCGCTGCAGTATCGATTTCCCGTCTTTCTTCGTCGTGACCACTCATACTTCAGTCCCTAATGCATTCGTGTTGATCGGCATTGCATGACCTCAAACCCAGAAGTTTGCGAACTTAATGGATCCCTCGAGTTGAGGATCTTTCACAGGGACCACTGGAGCGGAGGTGAACTTACGCCAGAAATTCCAGAAGAAAATGCCGCCGATCCCGAGCCAGCACGTCAAGTCCAGCCAACTGAACGCCACGCTTTCGTGGAAATTCGGCGCAATCAGCCAGTAATGGTCGTACCAATGCACCCCCAGCAGCCACACCGCAGCAATCACCAGCGCCTTCGGAGAGCGTTTCGTCAGACTGCTGAGCAGGAAAAGGAACGGAATAACAAAATGGCAGATCGCCAGCATCAGGCTCGCCATCCCCCAACCGGGACCCCCGCGTTCTTTGAAGAAGGCCGTCTCCTCAGGCAGGTTGGCGTACCAGATGAGGAAGAACTGAGAGAACGCGATGTACGACCAGAACACAACAAAGGCAAAAAGCCATTTGCCCATGTCGTGGTAATGCTCATCGTTGATTTCTTTCGTCAGGATGTTCTTGCTGCGCAGGTACATCGTCACCAGCACGCAAAACGCGGTGCAGGACAAGTAGGCGCCGGCAAAGATGTAAATGCCGAAAATCGTCGAAAACCAGTGGTAGTTCAGCGACATGATCCAATCGAAAGCAGCCAGGGTCGTAGTCGCGGCGAAGAGGATCAGGCCCGGCGCGCTGATCGTCCGCATCCGCAAGCTGAGCGCCTCCGAGGGCGCCTCATCCTGCTTGAGAGAGGCGCTATACAGCAACCGGGCAAGGATGAACCAGATGACGAAGTAGACGACGGCGCGGAGACAGAAGAACTTAGGACTCAGCCACGCTTCTTTCTTGAGGAAAATCGGATCGCTGGCCTCGCTGGCGTTTGTCCAGTGGTAAAGGTCCTGCATGCCCCACAAGGCGATCGGGATAAAGAAAATGATCAGGATCGGCAGCGTCACCATCAGACTCTCGTACATCCGGCGCATCACGACACTCCATGTTGCCCGCACCATATGATGCACGAGCGTGGCGAAAAGGCCACCAAGCCCCACCGTCACCCAAAACGTGAAC
Organism: Lentisphaeria bacterium; assembly: GCA_963580095.1. Classification (GTDB taxonomy): domain Bacteria; phylum Verrucomicrobiota; class Lentisphaeria; order JABSQK01; family CAJWLW01; genus CAJWLW01. The sequence goes on from CAUZJQ010000111.1 coordinate 11,136, forward strand.
GCGTTAAGGTAGGATTGGAAGAACTGCGTCGCCCTGCCGATCGCGTGGCCACTGCCCTTGCCCACTGCGTGGTCGCCCGTCACGGCCGGCGCGGTAGCGTCCGCAGCATCGGCAGCCGCCTGCATGTGGAGGACTTTCGCCGTGGCACGGGCATGGGCGGAGCCACCTTCCTTGGAAGCCGTAAAGCCGCCGATGAAGCTCACTGCCAAGGCAATGATGCCGATGATTCCGGCTATCCGCCCCGGCCCCCCCGCCCCGGACAATCTGTAGGTTTTGCTGTCAAGTTCCATTCGACCTTATCCGATTAGCAGGCCGCGCTGTCAACGGGGAGTCTGTCTCCGGCGGTCGACTGCAAATGTATTTCCCAAGCCGGCGTCAGGTGTGTCGTGATATAGCTGTCCAGGCGGTCGGCATACACCGGCCACGGTCGCAGCAGTTCAATTGAACTGCTGCACAGGCGGCTGATTTCCGCCAACACAACGTTGTCACTGCTACCGATCTGCTGCGCCAGAGTGAATTTGCGGCGCTTGCGGTCGGTCCCCAAGGTTTTGCCTGCCAACTGTTCGACGCCGACTTCGTCGAGCAGGTCGTCCGCCAGTTGATAGGCCGTGCCGACGCGGTAACCAGCCTCGGCCATCGCCTTCGCCATAGTCGCATCCTTGCCGCAGCACT
>CAUZJQ010000112.1:0-11778 GCA_963580095.1 Lentisphaeria bacterium
CGCCCGCGCGCTAAGCCCCTCCAAGACCGATAGAATCCCCTTCAGTTGTGTTCCTGCAGCGCGTCAATCTCGTCCCACGCCTCCGTCTCCCGCGGGAAGCAGCGCAAACAACCTCCGACCTTCCTCCTGTAGCACGGCCCGGTCAATCGCTCACCTCGATCAAAGAATTCACCGTATAGCCGTCGAGCTGGTCACGACCTTTGAGAAATGACAGCTCAATGACAAACTCCAGCGCGATGATGCGGGCACCTATCTTTTCGACCAGAGCCGCGCCCGCCTTCGCGGTGCCGCCGGTCGCCAGCAGGTCGTCGACAATCAGCACCCGGTCACCGCCGGACACCGCGTCGATATGGATCTCCACAGCCGCCGATCCGTACTCGAGGTCGTACGATACCGAGTACGTTTTCCACGGCAGCTTGCCTTGCTTGCGCACCAATGAAATCCCACAACCAAGCTTGTATGCCAAGGCCGAGCCGAAAATGAAGCCGCGTGCATCGATCACGACGATCGAGTCGATCTGCTGATTCTCGTAGCGCCCCCCGATAATGTCGATCACTTCCGCAAACAACGCACCGTCCTGCAGGATCGGTGAAATGTCCTTGAAGATGATCCCCGGCTTCGGAAAGTCAGGAATGTCGCGTATCGCTGCTGTCAATGTCTCAAGACTCACGATTGCCTCCCCCGTTTGTTTCCAGGGCGCATCGTCGTTCCGCCGACGATCAATTTGACATCCGTGATGCGGCCGGCGCTGAGACGCGTGACCGCGTCGATCATCTGCTGCCGTACCCCGAAACTCTGGATGTGATAGCGGAATGCGGCGTTGAATACTTCCACATGCAGAACATCACCTTCGATCCGCCGCGGCACCGCCTGCGTCGCGGTCGTTTCATCAACGATACTGTCCCATTGATCGACGATAGTACGCATCAACACTTGCTCATCGCCACCCATTTCAGCCTTGAGCGCGTCGATCAATCCGCCAATCCCACGTGCTGCGGGTTGTTGCGACTCCACCTCTCGATCAGCAAGCTCCTCACCGTACCAATCCCGCAAAAGCCGTTCGCGCGACCGCGTTTTGGCGGGTCGCGACCGACCGAAATTGATCCGGCTGGTGCTGCGATAGTTGCGATTGTCGTCGGAGTCAGGCATATTGCGTCACGTCACTTAATTCGTGTTAATTCGCGGTCCCCGATGAAAGCTAAGATCACCTCACGACTCGACGATGTCAATCGACGGATTGCAGCGCAGGCAACAGCTGCCGGCCGCGACCCGAAAAACGTGCGCCTGATCGCGGTCAGCAAAACAATAGACTGCGATCGTATCCGTGAGGCCTACGATGCCGGGCAACGCCGCTTCGGTGAGAACCGAATTCAAGAGTTGGTGGAGAAAGCCGCGGTGCTGCCGAGCGATATCGAGTGGCACGTTGTCGGCCATGTGCAACGCAACAAAGTGCGTCCCGCCGTGCAGCACAGTTACCTGATTCACTCGGTCGACTCCCTGCAAATGCTGCAGCGCATCGATAGTATAGCGGGCGAACTGGGCAAGGTGCAGAATATTCTGCTGCAGGCAAACTTCATCGGCGAGGCAACAAAGTCCGGGCTCTCCGAGACAGCCCTCGAAGAACTCGCCGTGGCAGTGGGTGACTGTCGCAACGTCGCGTTCCTCGGCTTCATGACCATGGCACCGTTCGGAGTGACTACGGAAACCCTGGCCGAAGTTTTCGGCGGGCTGCGCGACTTTCGCGACCACCTGGCCGCAACCCACGACCTGCCGTTGAGCGAGTTGTCGATGGGAATGTCCGACGACTACCAACACGGCATCGCGCACGGCGCAACCCTCGTCCGGATCGGCACCGCTATCTTCGGGAAACGGTTATAGGGTTTCAATCAATGTCCTGCCGTGACACACCGAAGCTGTCGATAATCTGCGGTACCAGCGTGTCCCACGAAAAATCGCGCGAGCGTTCGTAACCGCCGCCGGCAATACGTCCGCACAGCTTTGGATCGTCTAATAGCCGGGCCACTGCCGCCGCCAGACTATCGGGGTTGCCGGGTTCGAAAAAGATGACATTCTCGCCCTTCGTAGCAACCTGCCGGATCGCCTTCAACGGAGCCGCCACCACAACGGTGCCGCTGGCCCAGTACTCCATGAGCTTAAGAGTGATGATCATGTCGTTCGCTTCAGTCACCGGTCTTGGTATCACGCCGACACGGACCTTGCGCAGCTGCCACATGAGCGGTAAAGGTCAAATAATCGTCACGCCGTTCACGTCGAACGGCGCGTTTGACGCTGTCCAACACCCGCCTGTCACCGACAACGCGGAGATCAAAGTCGACTCCGTCACGCCGCAGCGCAGACCGAAACTTCGAAGGTGTCGGGATCGAAGTGCCAGGGATGCCTTCGCACCATGTCACTGTGTGACGGCGCAACGATCGTGACAAAGCGGCCGCGGTCGGCAAGCTCCCGGGAGTTTTTCCATTGCGGATGCGCCCCGGCCCCCCCCACCAGCGGCGAGACAAAGTCATGACAGACCACGACAGCATCGGCGACGGCGAGGTTTCAGATTCCCGTGCTCAGGTTTCAGCGAACCGGAGATTGGCAATAGTTGCTCGATCTCGCTATATGGTTCGCAGAACACTGAAACCAGCAAAGAAAATCATGGAGTGGTGGTAGGGGGAGGATTCGAACCTCCGAAGGCTACGCCAGTAGATTTACAGTCTACCCCCTTTGACCGCTCGGGAACCCTACCAGGATTTTCATCAGACGAAAAAATCGGGCAAGTAATATAGCGCGATACCGGGCAGGTCAAATCAAACCAAGGCAAGTCCGCGCTTCAGAGCCACTTTAGAGCCACTTTAGAGCCACTTTAGAGCCAACGACGGGTCTGCCACCCGATTGCTCAACATATCCGCTACATACCCAGCCGACGCAAAAAAAATAGCGATTCGCCTTTGGACACCTGATCCTCGGCAAATCGTCACGTCTTGCCCTCGCACTGTAACACGCCACAGCTGCTTTACCGGTAAATGGCGTATTTTTCCACCGTGACTGTGCATACTGCATTAAGCCCGATTTACTTGATACACGACCATACTGCGCTGCTGTCATCCTTGCCCTCGAGAACAATGCTTTAAGCCGGTCCACCCAAACTGTGCCGCAACGGTTCCATCTTGGCTCCTGACCCAATTCATCAATTTGTTTTATATGGCAGGCCTGTAATTTGCGTCCGGTGCACATGGGGCTATCGTAGATGCCTCTGTCACAACGTACGCATCGGTACCTGTTTATGCCGCATTCCCCAAACACAGTCGAAGAACTGTCCGAATGTCTCGCCGGCTGTAATTCTGCCGGGAGCGCCGTGACACCGGCCAGCGGCGGCACCCACTACTACATCGGCGCAACACTGGCCAGAGAAGCCGAGTCGCTTGACCTGAGTCAAATAGCGGGCGGGTGCTTCTATGAGCCTGCCGATATGGTCGCTTCCTTCAGCGCCGGCACGAAACTGTCCGACCTGCAACTCGCCCTCGGCGCCGAAAATCAGCGGCTCGACATCGATCCGGGCCACGCCGACAGTACGCTCGGGGGCGCACTGGCCATCGATCACTTCGGGCCACGCTGCCACGGCTGGGGAACGTTGCGCGATAAAATTCTTGGCCTGACCTATGTCCTGGCGGACGGAAGCATCATCAAAGTCGGCGGGCGCGTCATGAAAAACGTCGCGGGGTACGATCTGAACAAACTTATGATCGGTTCGCTGGGCACTCTTGCAGTGGTGGCAGAGGTGACCTTTCGTGCCAACCCGAAAAACGATACCGAGGGTGCCTGGCTGTTTGAGTTCGACGACCTGAACGCTGCTCTGGAGGCAGCATTGAAGGTTCAAGGCAGTCAGCTTGAACCCGTTGCCGTCGCCGTATTCGATCAACAGGCAGCATCCACCATAGTAGGTAGCGAAATGGAGAAGGGCGCACAGCTATTTGTCGCGGCGGAAGGCGTTCCGGCATTTGTCGAGCACCACGCTGCCAGCCTCAGCGAGTTGGTCGGTACTGAGGTGGCGCGCAGTATCGACGGCGCGGCGTTGTCCGCCATCTGGTCGGAGTGGCACCACCGTCTGCATTGCCGCGATGAAGCACCGATCGTCGCCCGGTTCGGCACACGCACCAGCAAGTGCGGTCATTTGAAAGACCTTCAGACATCCAACGGTCTGGTGCTCTATCCAGGCCGCGGCGTTGGCTTCGTCAATCTAAACGACATCGACAGCCTGCAGGAGTTGCGGCAGAAGTGTGAGTTTTTCGGTGGTTATGCAGTCGTCCATTGGTCGCGGGACCAGTTCGACGCCGAGACTGTGTGGGGCCGGCCGCGCCCAGATTTCGCCGTGATGCAACGCCTCAAGCAAACTCACGACCCGAACTCCATTCTCAATCCCGGACGATTCTATGGCGGCATCTGAACAGCCTTTTCAGTTGAGCGAGGCGGCCGACCGGGCCATGCGCCAGTGCGTGCATTGCGGTTTATGCCTGTCGAGCTGCCCGACCTACCGCGAGCTCGGCACAGAAATGGATTCGCCACGCGGCCGCATCTATCTGGTCCGTGCGCTTGCGGAAAACCGTATCGATCCGGATGAGGACGCCGGCCCCGACCTCAATACGATAAACCACCTCGACCTGTGCCTGGGCTGTCGCGCCTGCGAGACCGCCTGTCCCAGCGGCGTGGATTACGGTGAGGTTATCGAAGGCGCCCGTGCCGCTGCTTACGAGACACGGTTGAAACGCTGCGGCTTTGCGTCGCGCACGGTGGAAAAATTTTTACTGCGGAGAGTGTTGCCAAGCCGGCGCTTGCTCGGAGCCTTTATCTGGCTGCTCAATTTCTACAACAAATCGGGGCTGCGCGAGCTTTGCGACGGTCTCATCCCCAGCAGTCTCAAGCCGCTGGCGGCAAAAGCACCGGAGCTTATGGGCAAGCCGTTTCATAAGAATTCGGAGGAAATTTACGAAGCGAAAGGCGAACGCCGCGGACGTGTCTGTTTCTTCAGCGGTTGTGTAATGGACGGCATCATGGGCGACATCCATCGCGACACGATCAAGGTCCTGGTCACCCAGGGCATCGAGGTGGTGGTGCCCAAGATGCAGGTGTGTTGCGGCGCTCTGCACATCCATGAAGGCGACCGGGCAACGGCGATTGCGCTGGCGCAGAAGAACCTGCGGGTGTTGGACCAGGTCGATGGGGAGTTCGATGCTTTCGTCAACAACTCAGCCGGCTGCGGCGCACACATGCAGAAATGGGGACACCTGCTGGCCGACAACGAACAGTTTGCAGAGTTCGCAGCGGAGATCAGCAGCAAAACTATGGACGTCACCCGGTACCTGGTAGACAAAGGACTGCTGCCATTTCCTAATCCTTACTTCGCCGCCGCCGCCTATGATGCGCCCTGCCATCTATACCATGCTCAGAAAGAAACCAAAGCGCCGATGCAACTGCTGGGCGAGATCAAAAAATTCCGATTGATCGAACTACCCGATTCGGATCAGTGCTGCGGCGCCGCCGGTTCGTATACGCTGACCCAGCCGGAGATGTCCGAGCGCATCTTCATGAGCAAACTCAAAGCGTTGCAGGAAAGCAAGGCGGACTTGGTAGTCACCGGCAATCCCGGCTGCATTCTGCAGTTCCGTCAGGGACTGGCCCGAGCGGGTCTCGACATTGATGTCAAACATCCGATGCAGATCGCGGCCGCGGCGGCAGAGGTCTGAACATGTGAAAAATATCACTGACGACGTGGAACGCGGCCAGTTGTACGATTCCCGGCGCATTCGTATATTACGTTGTTAAACCTCCTGCCGATCGGACGCTGTTCGGAAATAGCAGGAAAACCCGAAACTGTGAAAAGCGACCATAGACTCGCCGTTTAACCTATCAACGTTAAACGTGTCCAAACTCTCACCGGAGATAATCGCATGAACCACATGATCCGCCTTTCCACATTGTGTCTGGCAGCGCTGCTAATTTCCGCTGCCGATGTCTGGAGTGAAGACATCACCGGTTTTACAGCGATCGAGGTTCGGGGAGCCTGCAAAATCAAAACGCCGGATGCCGATGCCTACCGAGTCATCGAGACTGACCTCAAGTATCTTTTCGGTTCGACTGTCAAGACAATGCGCAAGTCCTATGTCGAGTTGGAATTTTCCCACAACAACAGGTTCCGCCTGCTGGCACGTACGACTCTCACCATCGATCAGGACACACGCGACCCTAAACTCAAAATAGTGAAACTGGAAGCTGGCCACATTGAACTGCAGCTCGACGACTTCCCCGCCGATCACTCGCTCAGTGTCGAAACGCCAACAGCAGTCTGTGGTGCCATCGGTACCCGGTTCTTCGTCGCCTTCGAAGACGACCAGGCCGATGCCGACGCGGCTATTGCCAAGAAGGGCGGCCGCGAGAACCGTTTCAGTTGCAGCGAGGGCGAAGTCTACGTCGCCAGCCGTTTTTCTATCGACAAGCAGGCCGTCGAAGGCGACACCCTCGACATCCCGGGCTTCGGCGCCGGCGCCGAGATTGTCGCGATCATCCATGAGGGAAAAGAAAACTCCTACACCGACATCATTGTCAACCGCGGTAAGCTGACTTTTAACTACGGCGGCGACAACAAGAACTCGCTCGTGGTGGAAGGCAGGAAGGGCAAGCCTGCCCGCTTCGTCTGTGCTCTCGAGAAAGCTGCCAAGAAAGACGCCAAGGTCAACGTGCTGGCGCTCCAGGTGAAAGAAGGGGTCGTGGAGAATCGTAAGAAAAAGGTTTTCGGCCGCTTCGAAATGACAGCAATCACGCCGGACAACGAGGCGGTCGTCGTCAAGAACTCGAAAGTCGGCAAACCCAAGGACGACGCCGACAACATCGCCGGGAGCTATATCGACGCCGCCAGGAAAGAAGGCGAAATCCACAGCACACTCGTCGATTTGGAAAAAGAGCCGGTACCCGACGTCAACGCCATTGCCAAAGCGAAGGTCGACCTCGACGCCGCCGCCAAGGACGCAACGCGCCTCCGCAAGCTTCTGCACAAGCGCACTCGCAAGATGATGGACATCCAGCGCCGTGCCCAGAACCGCAACCGGCCGCGGCGCTGACCGTGGAGACATTAAGCGCGGCCGACCGCTGATGCCGCGAAATTTCGTAAGCCCGTCACGACCAGAGTGTGACGGGTTTGCTATTTGACACCACCGCACGTGATGTTCTCTTAAAGCAGTACCAACGCATCCCAAGGCCAGGCAAACGCAATACCGCACGAAAAAGGTCAACATCAGATGGAACTCCACGGACAAAACCTCATCGGCAACAATGTCTCCGCCGAGGGGCAGGACACTTTTCACGCCCGTAACCCGGCAACAGGCGACCCGCTCCACCCTGCCGTAACGGACGCAACCAACGCAGAGATCAACCGGGCCCTCGAAAAAGCGGAAGGTGCGTTCCGCATCTATCGCCAGAAAACTCCGGATGAGATCGCCGCGTTCCTCGAGCGTATTGGTGACGAAATCGTCGCAATCGGTGACGCTCTGATCGAACGCGCCTGCTCCGAGACCGGCCTGCCGGCGGCCCGCATCACCGGCGAACGAGGCCGCACCGTCGGTCAACTCAAGCTTTTCGCGGGCGTTCTTCGCGACGGCAGCTGGGTCGAAGCTCGTATCGACACGGCCCTGCCCGACCGTGAACCCGTGCCGAAACCGGACCTTCGCTGCATGCTGATCCCGCGCGGACCGGTCGCCGTATTCGGCGCCAGCAATTTCCCCCTCGCCTTTTCGGTTGCCGGCGGCGACACCGCCTCGGCACTGGCTGCCGGCTGCACCGTTGTGGTCAAGGCGCACCCGGCCCATCCCGGCACCTCCGAGTTGGTCGGGCGTGCCATCATCGAAGCCGCCAACGCCTGCGACATGCCGCCAGGCGTCTTCTCCATGGTCCAGGGCACCAGCAATCGCGTCGGAGAGCAACTGGTCAAGCACACCTTCACGCAGGCCGTCGGTTTCACCGGTTCGCTGGCCGGGGGTCTGGCGCTGTTCCGCCTGGCCATGTCGCGGCCGGAGCCGATTCCAGTGTATGCCGAAATGGGCAGTGTAAATCCAGTATTCATCCTGCCGGGAGCCATGGCTGAGCGCGGTGAAGCAATCGCCGAAGATCTCACCGCTTCGGTGACGCTTGGCGTTGGGCAGTTCTGCACCAATCCAGGGCTGACCATCATCATCGATGACGACCACGGCAACACATTCATGGATAGGCTGCGAGCGTCGTTTCAGGCCGCGCCGACCGGCACCATGCTGCACGCCGGCATTCTTTCCGCCTACAACAAGGGCGTGGAAAAGCTGGCGACTATTGACGGCGTCGAGTTGAGTACACTATCGGAAGCCGAGGCCGATGCGATCACAATGCAGGCCCGCCCGTGCCTGTTGACCGCCAGCGGTCAGACCTTCATTGAGGAACCAGAGCTCGAAAACGAGGTCTTCGGGCCGTCGACGCTCGTGGTGCAATGCGACTCGCCCGAAAACATGGAAGCGGTGGCCGGCAATTTCGAGGGACACCTCACAGCCACTGTGCACGGCACCGAGGAAGACCTCGAGATTTACAGAGGTCTGGTGCGGTTGCTCGAGCGCAAGGTCGGCCGGTTGATCTTCAACGGTTTCCCTACCGGCGTCGATGTCTGTGCGTCCATGCATCACGGCGGTCCATATCCCGCTACGCTGGACGGACATTTCACCTCAGTCGGCACGGCGGCAATCCGCCGGTTTGCGAGGCCGCTGGCCTATCAGGGGTTCCCCCAATTCGCACTGCCGGCGGAGCTGCAGGATGAAAATCCTCGTGGCATTTTCCGCCTGGTCAATAGCAAGTTCACACAAGATCCGGTATAGGAGCGTTTAGTGTTCAGAGCACACGACTTCTCATCGAGCGATCGCCAAGTACACATGATCCCACCGGCACACTGAAGCTCAAACACCTCTTCCCCAATGATGAAGATCAAGATCTGCGGCATCACAAACATCGATGACGCCCTCCACGCGGTCGGGTGCGGCGCCGATCTGCTCGGATTCGTCTTCTTTCCGAAGTCACCGAGGTATGTGACGCCGGAGACAGCCGCAGCAATCATTGGCGAACTGCCGCCGACCGTCGAGAAGGTCGGCGTGTTCGTCGACGAGACAAACGCGGTAATGGCTGATATCGCCCGGGCATGTGGCCTCACCCGGATTCAGATGCACGGTAACGAGTCGCCCGGGCAGGTGGCGGACATGCAGGAATTCGAAGTCTTCAAGGCTGTCGCTCTGCAGCATACCGAGGACCTCATGCAACTTGAGACCTACGCCGGCTGCACATTTCTTGTTGACACACCCGGGCCGGGTTACGGCGGCACCGGGAAAACCGGCGACTGGCAGCTCGCGAGCGTCGCCGCCGCCAGCCAGCAGATTTTTCTTGCAGGCGGCCTGACACCGGTGAATGTCGCCAATGCCATTTCGGCGGTGCAGCCGTACGGCGTTGACGTCTCATCCGGTGTCGAGCGCGCCGAGGGGCAAAAAGATCACGACCAGGTAGCCGCTTTCATTACGGCCGCGAAAGTACCAACGGAAGTGCCCTGATGAAATTCTACCGGACATACTGGCATCTCGGTTGCGGGCTCGGCATTATCGTGCTGCTGAGCCTCTGCAGCATCACCGCGCCAGGGCAGGACGAGAAGAAACCCGTGCTGCGCAACAAATACGAATACCACGCGAACGGCAATCCGAAGCGCAAATATTCCGTGTACACGCGCCACAATCAGACGGTCATACACGGTTATGAAATCGCCTACTACCCAAACGGCAAGTCTATGAGCAAGGTGGGCTATAAGCATGGCGTCCGCCATGGCACCGGTGTTTTTCTGCATGAGAACGGCAAGAAGCGGGAGCAAGGAAAATTCGTCGAGAACCACAAGCAGGGCACCTGGACACAATGGCGCGAGGGCGAGACGAAGTATCGCGAGATCGCCTACGACAACGGCAATCGCCAGGGGCCGTACACCGAATGGCACCCGAACGGCAAAGTCTCGGAGCGCGGCAGCTACGTGGATGATGTCAAAGAAGGCGTCTTTACCGTGTACTTCGACAGCGGCGTCAAACGCCGTCAAAGCATATTCCGCAACAACCTGCGGACAGACAAGGTCACTGAGTGGCATCCGAATGGCAAAAAACGCTCGACGGTCATCTACGACAACGGCCTACGCCACGGTTCCGCGGTCTGGTGGAACGATGCCGGAGAAGTGGTGGCACGCAGCGAGTTTCACGACGACGAACCAGTCAGCGGCACGGTCATCGATATTGGCGAAGATGACGCCCACTGGTTCCTCCGCGCCTACGATAGAGGACGGCCGGTGTCGCAGTTGCTCTACGAAAACGGCGCACCAAAAAACGGCATCTACCGACAGTGGTACTCCAGCAGCCGCAAGAAAAGCGAGGGCGCGTACGAAGACGGCAAGAAGCAAGGTGTCGAGATCAACTGGTACGAGTTCGGCCCGGTCGGCGAGGAGAAAGGCGGCATCCTCAGCCGCTGCACCTGGGTCAACAACAAGGTCCACGGCACCTATACCGAGTGGTTCAAGAACGGCCGAAAACGCTGGGAGATCACCTTGGAGAACGGCATCAAGCATGGACCGGAGCGAACCTGGGACGGTTTGGGGAATCCCGTTGCCAAAGGCGAAAACCGCAACGACAAGCCGTGGTACGGCACCGTCCTGGTCGCCGACGGAGACGCTTCCCGTTATGGGCGTTTTGTCGATGGCGTTGAACAGCAGATCATCATTGAGCAAACGGAGTTGCAATGACCTACACCGATTACCTGAACAAGCTTATCGCCGGCACCGACCTGAGCGCCGACGAGACAACCGATGTAATGGACCAGTTGATGGACGGCGAACTAACCCCCGCCCAGGTTGCTGCCTTCATCACTGCCCTGCGCATCAAAGGCGAGACCACCGACGAGATCTCCGCCGCCGCCCTCAGCATGCGGCGGCACGCAACACGCATCGACGCCGGCCCGCCGCCGATCGTCGACACCTGCGGCACCGGCGGTGACGGCAGCGGCACATTCAACATTTCCACGACGGCGGCCTTCATCGCTGCGGGCGCCGGAGTAAAAATCGCCAAGCACGGTAACAAGTCGGTATCAAGCCAGTGCGGCAGTGCCGATGTTCTGGCGGCGTTGGGCGTCAACCTCGACATCACCCCAGACCAGGTTGGCGATTGCGTGCGTAACATCGGGATTGGCTTTCTGTTCGCGCCAAAACTTCATGGCGCCATGAAACACGCGATCGGCCCACGCCGCGAGCTCGGAGTCCGCACCATCTTCAATATGCTCGGGCCACTGACCAATCCAGCAGGCGCCACGGCCCAGGTCATCGGGGTCTTCGACGCCGCACTGACCGAGGTTTTCGCCGAGGTCCTCAACAAGATGGGATCCAGCCGCGCGATGATTGTCCACGGCAGCGATCACCTCGACGAGATTACTCTCACCGGCACGACCCAAGTGTCGGAGCTCAAAGACGGCAAGGTCGAGACCCGGCAACTGGACCCACAGGAATACGTCGGTTCCTTGTGCAGTGCAGATGCACTTAAAGGCGGCGACGCCAAGGTCAATGCCGGTATCCTGCGGGACATCCTGGGCGGCGACGAAGGCCCGAAGGCGGACGTTGCCAAGCTCAACGCCGCGGCCGCCATCTACGTCGGTGGTCTGGCGGACAATCTCGGCGCCGCATACGGCAAGGCCGGCGATGCGATC
>CAUZJQ010000113.1:0-11703 GCA_963580095.1 Lentisphaeria bacterium
CTCGTAGGTATTGATTGAGGGCCACTGCCGCCTGCCAGATACCCGCGTGCGTGCTTCGTGCTGCACCATGTGCTTGATTGGCGAGTCAGTCAGAGGTTGCCGGTTGGTACCGGTTGCGGCTCATTCTACCCGCTGCTGTATCCGGTCGAAGATTTTGGTTGCTATCGCCTGGGCCTGATCAAGTTGTGACGGGGCAAGCTTGCGTTTGTGAGCGTCGCGATTTGTGCGGGCATCGGCAAAACCGGACGCTGCCGCTACGCTGTACCAGGCATAAGCCGCCACGTCGTTCTCAGCCACAATCTCGCCGTTGTCGTACATCACGGCGAGATTGTACTGCGCGTCGGCATCTCCCTGCATAGCCGCCTTGCGGAACCACTTCACCGCCTCGGCACCGTCCACAGGCACACCCTCGCCATAGGCGTACATATAACCGAGAGTAAACTGTGCAATGCTCTGCCCCCGCATAGCCGCCTGGCGGTACCACTTCGCCGCCTCGGCATCGTCCTCGAGCACACCGTAGCCGTTGGCATACATCACCCCGAGGTTGTACTGCGCTTCGGCGAATCCCTGCTCAGCCACCTGGCGGTACCACTTCGCCGCCTCGGCATCGTCCTCGGGCACACCTATGCCGTTGTCATACATCACGCCGAGATTGTACTGCGCGGCGGCATATCCCTGCTCAGCAGCCTGGGCGTACCACTTCGCCGCCTCGGCATCGTTCTCGGGCACACCTACGCCGGTGGCGTACATCCAGCCGAGATTGGTCTGCGCGGCAGCATGCCCCTGCCCAGCCGCCTGGCGATACCACTCCGCCGCCTCGGTATCGTCTTTAGCCGCCCCCTTGCCCGTGGCGTACATCACGCCGAGATTGTACTGCGCGTCGAGATTTCCCTGCTCAGCCGCCTGGCGGTACCACTTGACCGCCTCGACATCATCCACAGGCACACCTCTGCCATTGGCATACACCAGGCCGAGACTCCACTGCGCGTTGGCATCACCCTGCTCAGCCGCCTGGCGGAACCACTTGACCGCCTCGGCATCGTCCTCAGCCACGCCCCAGCCGTTGGCGTACATCCAGCCAAGGTTGTACTGCGCGTTGGCATATCCCTGCTCAGCAGCCTGGGCGTACCACTTGATCGCCTCCGCATCGTCCTCGGGCACGCCTTCGCCGCCGTCGTATTTCGAGCCGAGGCTGAACTGCGCGACGGCATAACCCTCCTCAGCAGCCCTGAGGATCCACTTGAACGCCTCCGTATCATTCTCAGGTGCACCCTTGCCGTTGGCGTACATCACGCCGAGATTGGTCTGCGCTCTCGCATGTCCCTGCACAGCGGCCTTGCGGTACCACTTGACCGCCTCGGCATCGTCCTCGGGTAGACCTGAGTTGGCAAACATCAGGCCGAGGCTCCACTGCGCGTTGATATCGCCTTGCTCAGCCGCCTGGCGGTACCACTTGCCCGCCTTGGCATCGTCTGCGGGCACACCACTGCCGTTGGCATGCATCACGCCTAAATTGTACTGAGCGTTGGCATGCCCCTGCTTAGCGGCCTGGCGGTACCACTTCACTGCCTCGGCATCGTCCTCAGCCACCCCCTCGCCGTTGGCGTACATCAGACCGAGATTGAACTGCGCGTCGGCATATCCCTGCTCAGCCGCCTTGCGGAACCACTTCGCCGCCTCGGCATCGTCCTCAGCCACACCCTCGCCGTTGGCGTACATCAGGCCGAGATACCACTGCGCGTTGGGATCACCCTGATCAGCCGCTTTGCCGAACCATTTGAACGCCTCGACATCGTCCACAGGTACACCGTCACCGGTGTAGTACATCCAGCCGAAACCGAACTGCGCGTTGGCATGCCCCTGCTCAGCCGCCTTGCGATACCACTTGATCGCCTCGGTGTCGTCCACAGGCACGCCCTTGCCCTTGGCGTATATCACGCCGAGATTGAACTGGGCGTCGACATCTCCCGCCACCGCTGCCTTGTGGTACCACTTCAACGCCTCGGCATAGTCCGCAGGCACACCACTGCCAGTGTCGTACATCAGGCCAAGATTGTACTGCGCTTTGGCATATCCCTGCTCAGCCGCTTTGCGGTACCAATCGACCGCTTCGGCATCGTCCTTAGCCACCCCCACGCCGTCGGCGTACTTCGAGCCGAGATTATACTGTGCATTGACATGTCCCTGCTCGGCTGCCTTGCGGTACCAATCCACTGCTTCGGCATCGTTCTTGGCCACACCCCAGCCCTTGGCGCACATCCAGCCGAGATTGTACTGCGCGTTGGCATCTCCCGCCGCGGCTTTCCTGCGTAGTGTTTGCACATCTTCTGCGTCAACGGTGCACACCACAACCAACAGGACGACGATCAGCATTCGACTGAATGAAATTAAACGCACAGGTTTAATCCACGAAATGTTCATCACTCCCTCTTCGCTCGAATTAAGCACCGGGTGCCGCCGGAACGCTTCTGCCTATCCCCCGCCAAGCTTACAGGCGATTCCTTCGTCGGCGGCGCAATCCCTGCCTTTCGGCTTCTTGTGCCATCGGTAACTGCAATTGTACCGGTATCACAAGCAGAAAACGGCGGAATTTCTGTAGTAGGTGATCCCTCGTATGTCGCGATGTAGCAGGAACTGCGCCAGACGCAAAAAAACTTTGGAAGATCAGGAGTTCAGCCGTATGGATTGGAGCGGGTAGGGGGAATCGAACCCCCCTGGCCAGCTTGGGAAGCTGAAGCATTACCACTATGCTATACCCGCACATTCTGATCGGGACGGTTGGTCTCCGATAAAAACAATATAACGCCTCCGGCGCCGGCGAGCAACACTACCGGGCGGGCGAATCCCGGATGCACTGGCAACTGACTGGATCATTTCCCTGGCCCCCTCGATCTAGAAGGCCGAAAACTACCCGGGGACTCTGCGGCTGACTTCCTCGGCGGTGAGGGCGCGGGAGAAGAAGGTGACGCCACATATCTCTCCCTCCCAGGTCCGATCCGCCGGTCCCGTCTCGTTGCCGACCAGGAGCGGCATGGTGTTCCAGGTGCTGCGATCACCCGAAACGGCAACTGATACGGCGGGGGCCCCGTCGAGATAGAGCGTGTGCATCTCTGCTTTCCGAACAAAAAACGAGATGCTGCCGCTCGTGGCGCATCGCAATGATCTGTTCGTCTTCGGCGATCAGGCCGCCGTCACCGGTATTGTTGACGGTGGTCCGGGGCCCCACGACAGCCTCGACTACAACGCCTATACCACCATTGTGAGCGTCAACATCCCCGGCGGCACCGCCACGGGCACCGGCGGTATCGCCAATATTGAAACGATGGTGACGTAAGTATCGGCAGCGGCGTTGCGGAATTCGCAGACGGCTACTTGATGATGTAGACTAGCCGTCAGACGGTCAGCTGCAACCGCAGGTCAAGCATGCATCAACGCCGACACATCATACGGTCCGTGCCCTATGCCGATCCGGGATTGAACAGTCGACAGTCGAACCAGCAGCAGCCATGGGGCTTTCCCGGATAAATTCATGGCTTTTTTCTTGCGCCAAGGACACATATCATGACACAGTCGAAACGATATATAGAGATCATGGACACAACGCTCCGTGACGGCGAGCAGACTCCGGAACTGGCGTACACCCCGGCCGAAAAGCTGCAAATCGCCCGGATGCTGCTTGGAGAAGTCGGCGTCGACCGCATCGAGATCGCTTCGGCCCGCGTCTCCAAGGGCGAGGCCGAAAGCGCCCGGCGCATCATCGAGTGGGCTGCCGCCAAGGGTAAGGACGACCACGTGGAAATTCTCGGGTTCTGCGACGGCGGCCTCTCATCGAGCTGGATCCGAAAAGTGCACGGTCGGACGATCAACCTGCTGACGAAAGGCTCGGAACTGCATTGCCGGAAGCAGTTGCGCAAAACACCCGAAGAACATTTCAAGGACGTCGTCAAGGATGTGCGATCGGCGAAGAAGAAAGGCCTGACTGTCAACGTTTATCTTGAAGACTGGTCGAATGGCGTCCGCGACAGCTTCCAGTATGTCCACGCTTTCTGCAATGTTCTTGTGGACCAGGGCATCGAGCGCATTATGCTGCCCGATACGCTGGGCATGCTGACACCGAGCGAAGTGCGCCGTTACCTAGACTGGATGATTTCGGCGTACCCGGATGTACGTTTCGACTTCCACGGTCACAACGACTACGGCCTCGGCACGGCCAACGCACTGGTGGCGGTGGAATGTGGCATCAACGGTGTACATACCACGGTCAACGGCCTTGGTGAGCGCGCCGGCAACGCCTCTTTGTGCGAAGTGGTCGTCGGCATTCACGACAAAACCAACTGCCGCACGCGGGTCAGGGAAAAAAAGATCAACGCCATTGCTCATGTGGTCCAGGCATTTTCGGGCAAGCGCCTGGCAGGCAACGCCCCGATCGTCGGCAACGATGTTTTCACGCAGACTTGTGGCGTCCATGCAGACGGCGACAAGAAAGGAAATCTGTACGTCAACGCGCTGTTGCCCGAACGCTTCAATCGCGACCGCATGTATGCCCTGGGCAAGCTCAGCGGCAAGGCCTCGATCGATCAGAACCTCGCCGACCTCGGACTCGAACTGACTACGGACGAGCGCAACCGTGTGCTGCAGGAAGTCATCGATCTCGGCGACAAGAAGAAGAAGGTGACCGCACAGGACCTGCCGTTCATCATAGCCAGCGTGCTGAAGACCGATCGGGAAAAAACGGTGTGGATTGAGAACTACCAGATTATCAGCGAATCGAACAGTCTGCCGACAGCTGAGATCACGTTGTCTTGCGACGGTGAAGAACTGACGGCAACGGGTAAGGGCGACGGCGGCTACGATGCATTTATGAAGGCAACGCGCAAAGCACTCAAGCGACGCGGCATCAAAATCCCCGCACTCCTCGACTACGCGGTGCACATTCCGCCCGGCGGCATGAGCGATGCGCTGGTAGAAACCACGATCAAGTGGGAGAACAACGGACGCAACCCGCTGATCACCATCGGGGTCAACAGCGACCAGATCGTCGCGGCCATTGAAGCGACAGAGAAAATGCTCAATATCGTGGTGCCGCCGCAATTGCAGAAATAGCATCGGCAACACGGCACAACACCCACCGATTTTCGAACACCAGAGCCGTCAGGCACATAGAGTTTCACGGCCCAGGAAATATGGTATCCGCTTTTAATTTTTCTCGTTCTGTTATCATTAATTAGCAGTCACTCCAATTGCGTCTTCAATCACCCGAAAGGAAAGCCATGGAAACCCGACCTGACCATTTAACCGTTCCTCGCAAATGGCTCCGACATGGCCTGCTCTTTCTGCTGGGCTTCATCGCCATTATCACGTTGGTGGCAGCCAGACATCCGCCGACTGCTCCGGCTGGCGTCTCCGGATGGACCGTAGTGGAGAAGAGCGCCACCGGCGACGACACCGCCACTATTCAGGCGGCCATCGACTCGGTCGCCCGGACCGGTGGTGTGGTCTTTTTCCCCGCGGGCCTCTACCGTCACACGGGGCTCATCGGACGTGCCAACGTTCACCTGAAGGGCGTCCATGTCGCCAGTGTGGAATTGGATTACACGCCCCGGACTGGAGACGGCATCACGCTGGCTCCCGACCCGGATAACTTCATGGTCTCGGACCTGACGCTTAACTCCAGCGGCCGGTCCAGCGGCTGGGGTATCCGGGCCGAGGCTGGAACGCAACGTTCGATGAGGATCGAGCGGACGCGCGTTGTCGGCTTCGAGAATGGGATCCTCGTCAGCAATGCTCTCTGCGTGTCGATCCGCCAGTGTCGGATTGGCCATACCCATCCCAAGGACCCCAAGGGAATCGGACTGCAGTTTGGCAACGGTCGAGACCAGGGAGGCAACGGAGTGACGATCGAGGACTGTTACTTCAGCAGTCTTGACAAGGGGGTCGTCACCTACGCCCAAGCCTGTCTGATTTCACGGCCGATCATCGAGGTATGCCACACGGGCATCGAGACGCATGGCACGACATCGATCGTAGCCCCCTGGTACGACAGCACGACCGACGTGGCCCATGTCAGCGTGCAACCCAACACGGTCGGTGGCGGAAGCTCCGGCACCGGGGTCCTGTTGCTGGGCTACGGATCCAGCGGATGGAACGTGAAATACGGTAGCGAAACCGAACGCAGCCGTTCTTTGATCATACCCGAGAGACTTGATTTCAGCCCGGGCGAAGATGCGGCCCGGCCACGCGGCGTCACCTTGGGCCAGGTCGTGATCGACCGCAATGGCGTGATTCACGCCAGGGATTTCAGGAAGTTACCTGACTGACCTGGCAGAGTCGCCTGTAGAAGACCAGCAAGATTGTCTCTTATAGCGAACAGCCGCAATAGAAAGAGACCGGTACCGTAAAGCAACACGATACGCCCTGTTCATGGCACCTCTCGCCATCCGCATCGGTGATTCACATAGGGCCTGTATCGTTTGACGTAGGCGTATCGCACAGCGTACGGCGATTCCCCGGCCGCTTGCCAGTTCCGGGAGCGGCTGTACCATATTGGATTCACCCGTAGTTGTACGAAAAATCTTTTAGGGATAACTATGGACCAGCATAATCCGTATCAGATGCCAGAACCCGGCACCAACGACTACTCGCCGCAGCAGCAGAATGCGGGCACCCAATTTCTGACGCCGTTGTACGCGGTCAAGGGCTGGATCAAATTCCTCGGCGTGATGTTTATCATCTACGGCGCATTCCAGTGCCTGGCCATCGTCAGCGCAGTGATCGGCTGGATCCCGATCTGGATAGGCATCAAGCTCAACCGTACCGCCGACCTGATCACCCAGTCCTATGAAAGCGGCGACAACTCGCTTGCGATGGCAGCGACGGAGGAGCTCGGGTCGGTCCTCAAGATCCTCGGCATCTTCTTCCTGGTCAATCTGATCCTAATCGTCTTGGTGATCGTCGCCTACATCGTCTTCATCGTCGTGATATTGGGTTTATTGGCCGGTGCGGCAGCGGGCGCCGGATCGTAACAACGGACGCCGACAGCGACCGCGTGAACCTCAGTCCTCGTCGACATCAAGCGACTATCCGACAGTACCCCCTCCCATGCTGTGGAACACGACCTGGTGCCCCGCCAATTCACCGTTTGTGGAATATTCGAATTTGCCGGAGAAGAACTGGTCCCGCTGCATCCACTCGAGAAAGAACTGATCGCCTTCCCAGAGCGGCAGGTCGAGGATTTGGTCGTCCTCGATCCACTCGAGATTGCCTTCCGCAGAAACAATCAGGTCACCGGTGAATTCGGTTGCCGTGTAGACAAAGACGTACCAATCTTCGACGCCGTCGAACGCCGGGAAGGTGAGAAAGCCATGTAACTGCGGATTGGCAATCGCCAGGCCGCTTTCCTCGAGCACTTCACGCTCGACGCATTCTTCCGGGGTCTCCCCGGGGTCGAACTTGCCGCCGAGCCCGTTCCACTTGCCTTCGTGCATATCGTCCTGCTTCTTGACCCGATGCAGCATCAGGGTCTTTCCATCGCGTTTTACATAGCAGAGCGTGGCAAGTTTCATGGCGCTCGATAGACGCCAGCCCGGGGACAGACGTGGCGGGAATAATTCTGCAGAAACATAAGGGCGAAAATGGCAGCCCGGCCTGGACTCGAACCAAGACTAACTGGACCAGAACCAGCCGTGCTACCATTACACCACCGGGCTACATCGACGCCTTAAGGGTATTCGCCGCACCTCAGAAACCGGTTGGCGAATCAATCCGAAAACTTAGTGCGAGACAGGTTTACAGGCAAATCGTTTTCGAAGAAATGTTGATTTGTCGCGGTTCGACGAGTACTATTCATTCCCTCGGCAGCCTACAGTACTGAAGTTGTAATCGAATACATTTATTCCACAAAAGGCAGCAGACTTAAACCGTAAGCGTATGTCGGCATTCATCATCAGTTTAGTCATCTTCGGCGTGATCCTGCTGCTGGCGGAGATCGTCCTGCCCAGTGGTGTCAGCGGTATCATAGGCGGACTGTGTCTGCTGGTCGCCATCGTGCTGGGCTTCACCCAAAGCTTCAACCTCGGTGTCTCGCTGCTTTTCGGGTCGATGTTTTTCGCCACGTTCATGCTGTGGCTGTTCGTCAGGTTCGTGCCGGATTCGCCCATTGGCAAGCGCCTGTTTCTGAAGAAATCCGCGAAGGAATGGGATGGGTTTGAAACAAGCAACAAAATCCTCCTCGGCAAGACCGGCGTCAGTTGCACGATGTTGCGCCCCAGCGGCATGGCCGTGATCGGCGACGAACGTATCGACGTGGTCACAGAGGGTGAGATGATTCAGAAGGATCAGACGATCAAGGTGATCGAAATCGAAGGGAACCGAATCGTCGTCGCCATTGACCATAGCAATGACCAGTGATTTACTTATTGCTTGTAATTTCGACGAATTGACGTCAATTCACAGGAGCTTGGGATTGACGTTCCAGCACATCAGGAGAATTAAATGAAATCCCTTTTTCTTGCGACTAAATCACACAATATGACTAGGGTGGCATTATGAATATCTTGATCCCCGTAATCGCCATTTTCTTGATCATTGTCCTCTTCGTATTGATGTGTGTTTTCTTCACTTTCTTCAGCGTCTGGATCCGCGCACTGGCATCGGATGCGCCTATCAAGATCATTACTTTGATCGGGATGAGGCTCCGCAAGATATCGCCGGGACTCATTGTCGAAGCGTTGATCCGGGTCAAAAAAGCAGGCCTCGAGGATATCGATACCGATGGCCTGGAGTCCCATTACCTGGCGGGCGGTGACATCCTGTCGGTTGTCAACGCTTTGATCGCCGCGGACAAGGCCGGCATTGCGCTGGTTTTCCCGCGCGCCGCGGCTATCGACCTGGCCGGCCGTGACGTGCTTGACGCCGTCCGCACCAGCGTTAACCCGAGAGTCATCGACTGCCCCGACCCCGCCAAGGGTCGCGCGACGATCGATGCCGTCGCCAAGGACGGTATCCAGTTGAGGGCCAAGGCACGCGTCACCGTCCGCGCCAACCTTGACCGGCTCATCGGTGGCGCGACCGAGGAAACGATCATTGCCCGTGTCGGTGAAGGCATTGTCACAACGATTGGTTCCGCCGAAAGTCACAAAGTGGTGCTGGAAAATCCCGATTCCATCTCCGAACGCGTCCTGCAGAAGGGCCTCGACAGCGGTACCGCATATGAGATTCTGTCGATCGACATCGCCGATATCGACGTCGGCGACAACATTGGCGCCCGCCTCCAGGCCGACCAGGCCGAGGCTGACAAGCGCGTCGCCCAGGCCAAGGCCGAGGAACGCCGCGCCGCCGCCGTCGCCCGTGAGCAGGAAATGCAGGCCAGGGTCCAGGAAATGCAGGCGAAAGTCGTCGAGGCCCAGGCCGAGGTGCCGCTCGCTATGGCTACCGCATTCCGCGAGGGGAACCTGGGTATCCTCGACTATCTCCGTATCGAGAATCTCAAGGCAGACACCGATATGCGGGCTTCCATTTCCGGCGAAACGCGCGAAGAAGAATAATAGTTTTCACTAATCATATAGGCTAAACGGATTCACCATGGAAGATGTCCCCGTCGTCATCCTCTGGTTCGTGATCATGGGCGTCGTGGCCGTCGCAAAGCTGGTCAAGCGCAAAGGTGATGCGCAGGAGGAGCAGGAGGAGCAGCAGGAGCAGCAGGCTTACCGACCGTCTCTCGCCCCCCAGCAGCAGCAAGCTGGTCGTGAACAGCGGCACCAGCCCGAGGAGCAACTGCATAGCCAGTACCAGTTGCGCGAACGCGTGGAGCAGCGGCAAGGACAACAGCGCAAACCGGTCTCACAGGACGGGAAGCATGACGATGCCCGCAAGCTCATCGAAAATGCTATTGAGCGACAGTCCAGCGCCGCCCGTAAGCACACCGAAACGCAGTCGGCACCTCACCCCGAGGACCAGAAAATTCCGTTGGTGACCCGTTCGATTGCAACCCCCAAAGCGTCCGTTGCGACAGCCGACCGCAAAGGGCAGCTTCGGCGCATGCTCTCATCGAAACGCAACATTCTCAACGCCATCATCCTTCGCGAGGTACTTGACCGCCCCCGCGCCTATGATGTGTGATGGGTCCCTGGACGTCAAACCTGTCGATTCTGGTAGCCTGCTTCCTCGTGGGCGGCGTTCCGTTCGGCTTTATCATCGGAAAGTGCCACGGTGTTAATATCCGCGAGTACGGAAGCGGTAATATCGGCGCCACCAACGTCCTGCGCACCTGCGGGAAACCAGCCGGCCTGCTGTGCTTTTTTCTCGATGCCCTGAAAGGCTTTGGCCCGGTATTCGCCGTGACGCAGTTCACCGATGTCACCGCCTTCACCATGAGCGCCGTCGTCGGAACAGTCTGCGGTCATATTTGGACGCCGTACCTGCGGTTCCGCGGCGGTAAGGGAATCGCCACATCGGCCGGCGCTTTGCTGGCAATTGCCTGGATCCCGGTCGTTGTCGGTCTGGTCTCGTGGATCATCGTCGTCAACGCCACGCGCTACGTTTCGCTCGGCAGTATTGTGGCGGCCGCGTCACTGCCGATAACCGGCCTGCTGATCGGCCGTGGGTTGCCGGGTGAACCGCTACCGACGCCGATTCTCGTCCTGCTCAGTCTACTTGCCGTCGTCGCCATCGCCTGTCACCGGTCCAACATCAAACGCCTCCTCGCCGGTACAGAAAATAAATTGAGGCAGGCAACGGATGACCAATTGAAACCGGAACCGGAACCGGAAAATAACTTATGAAAATAACCGTGCTCAGTGACGGCGGCTGGGGCACTGCACTGGCCCTGCTGCTCGTCGACAATAAACACGATGTCACGATCTGGGGACCGTTCGCCGATTACGTCGAAGAAATGAAGCAGACGCGCCGCAACGACCGCTTCCTCAAGGGCGCCGAGTTGCCGCCGGCGCTCGGACTCACCGCCGACATGGCGACGGCCGCCAAAGCGGAGCTGCTGGTCCTCGCCGCGCCCACGCAGTTTGCTCGCGGCTGTCTGGAGCAGCTTGCCGCCGCCGGCGTCTCGCCAAAAACCAAAATCGTCAACGTCTCCAAGGGCATCGAAGTGGGTACGCTGCTACGCATCAGCGAGTTGATCGAGGCCGTTCTCGGCCCCGTCCGTTACGCCGATCTCTCGGGACCAAGCCATGCCGAGGAAGTTTTTCGCCGCGTCCCGACCGCCGTGGCCGTCGGCTCGACCGATAGTGAGTTGGCAACCGAAATACAGAGCGTTTTTATGAACCACGTCTTCCGGGTCTACACCAGCGACGACGTCATCGGCGTCGAACTCGGAGGCGCCCTCAAGAATGTCTACGCAATCGCCGCCGGCATCTGCGACGGCATGGCGCTCGGCGACAATTCCAAAGCCGCACTGATGACCCGGGCGATCGCCGAGATGGGGCGACTCGGAGTCGCCTTGGGCGGGCGGGCCGAGACGTTTTCCGGTTTAAGCGGTATCGGCGACATGATTGTGACCTGCTGCAGCGGCCACAGCCGCAACCGCCATGTTGGTGAAGAACTTGGGCGCGGAAAGGCCCTCGAGCAAATCATCGAAGACATGGGCATGGTGGTGGCGGAGGGTGTAAAAACCAGCGAAAGCGCCTATGAACTCGCCGAAAAAATCGACGCCGAAACCCCGATCATCCGCGAAGTATACGCCAGCCTGTACGA